>JAJFUA010000399.1 GCA_021372635.1 Desulfobacteraceae bacterium
AAAGAGGGTCAAACTGGACGTGGTGAGTTGAGACCGGATCTCACGAATCATCATGACGGGCATAAGGTCCTCGAGCGGCCGGCAAGTTGGGAATGGCCCCTCTCCCATGCCAGTCTTTCACGCAATAGATGGATCAAACAACAGGAGGGACAAGTAAAATGCCAAACCAGGTTCCGGAATTGAAATCCACGGAATTGCGAGCCCGCATTGCGCCGGAGCTGCTTCCCTTTGAGAATACCGGCTCCCTGGAGGAGCAACTGGAAAGGGTGGTCGGGCAGGATCGGGCGATCGATGCGATAAAATTCGGCATGGGGATGAAAGAGAGCGGGTACAACATTTTCATCGCAGGCCCAGCCAAGGCTGGCCTCACCTACATCGCCAAGACCTATATCGAGAGACAGGCGAAAGAGGAACCCACTCCTCCGGACTGGTGCTACGTCTACAACTTCAAGGAACCCGACAAGCCCAAAAGCCTCAACGTGTCCGCAGGAAAAGGCAAGCAGCTGAAAAAGGACATGAACGAATTCATCGCCACGTTGCAGGCGAAGATTCCCGAAGTCTTCGACAGCGACGATTACCGTGCGAAGGAAAGCGAGGTCCACCAGGCGTTCGAGCGCATCCGGCGCGATATTATCGACGAACTCTCCCAGCAGGCCAAGGAAGAAGGGTTCATTCTCCAGTTCTCCCAGGTCGGCATGGTCATCATTCCGGCCAACAAGGAAGGCGAGCCGATGACGCAGGACGACCTGCGCCACCTGAGCGAGGAAGAGCGGCTGAGCCTCCGGGAGAAAAGCGACCAGCTCCATGAAAAGATGAAGGACGCCATCAAGAAGATTCGCGAGGCCGAGGCGGAGTTCAAGGAAAAGCACACGAAGCTGGACAGCGAAATTGCGCTGTTCGTCGTCGGCCAGTTGATGGACACCTACGAGGAACGGTACCAGGATGAGCCCCAGGTCCAGGAATACTTCAAAATGGTCCAGGAAGACATCCTCGAAAACATCGACGATTTCAAGAAGAAGCCGGAAGCCCAGCAACAGCAGCAGGCAACTCAGGCGGGCGGGCCGCCCTTTCCCGTGCCTCAGCGCGAAACCACCTTCCGAAAGTACGACGTCAACGTCCTGATCGACAACTCCGAAACGGAAGGTGCCCCGGTGGTGATCGAGTCCAACCCGGCCTATCCGAACATCTTCGGATCGATCGAGCGGCAGGCATGGTTCGGAGCCCTTTTCACCGATCACACCATGATCAAGGCCGGCGCCCTCCACAAGGCGAACGGGGGCTATCTCGTCATGAAGGCTCTCGATCTGCTGAAATGGTACATTTCCTATGAAGCACTAAAACGCGCCCTTCGGGACAAGGAAATCAAGATCGAAGACCTTGGGGAGCTCTACGGGATTTTCAGCACGCGCACGATCCGCCCCGAGCCGATCCCGCTCAATCTGAAGATCGTGCTCACGGGGGACCCGTACATCTACCAGCTTCTTTTCAGCTACGACGAGCGGTTTCAGAAGCTCTTC
>JAJFUA010000444.1 GCA_021372635.1 Desulfobacteraceae bacterium
CTGGCGCAGGCCACCATTCGGGGGGAGATCATGCAGGTCGAGCAGTCGTTCGTGGGAAACGTCTTGTCCAGCAGGATCATGTTCCCGCCGATGCTCGGCGAGCGGTCGATCAGGGTGACGGGGTGGTTCATGGCGGCGAGATCGAGAGCTGCCTGCATGCCGACGATTCCGGCACCGACCACGAGGACCGCGTCATTGGGAAGGCTCTTTGCTTGGGGCACGGGCTGTCTCCTCACTGTCGCGTCAGCCGGCGATCCGGTCCACGAGGGGCAGCGGGTCCACGAGGTGGCTCCGGAGCCCGTTCCGGACGGCCGGCAGTCCGAAGGCGATGCCGATCAGTTCGGTGTAGTACAGGATGGGCAGGGCTGCGGTTTCCGGGTCCAGTCCCTCCTGCCGCAGAATCTCCCGCTGGTGGAGATCGAGATTGCTCTGGCAGAGGGGGCAGCAGACCACGACCGCCTGGGCGCCGGAGGCCCTGGCCCAGGCGAGAAGCCTGGAGATGAGCTTCAAGCCGATGTCCTTCCTGGGGATGCTCGCGCCGGCTCCGCAGCATGTGGTTTTGAAGGACCAGTCCAGGGCGTGCGCCCCGACGGCCTCCACGATGCGATCCAGGTGCAGGGGGTTCGGATAGTCGCAGGCCCCGGTGATCCGCGGCGGGCGCACCGGCTGGCAGCCGTAGTAGCAGACGGCGCGCAGGCCGTCGAGAACCGAGACGACCCGCTCGGCGATCCGCCCGATCCATGGTTCGGAGGCCAGAAAGCGGGCCAGATCGACGATTTCGAGGTCCTTCCGCACCGGCCAGGGACTCTCCACCCGTTCCTCCTCGATCAGCCGTTTTGTGAGACTCAGCCGCTGAAAGCACATGGGGCAGGCGACGGCTATGTCCTGGCCTGCCCTGGCCCGGGCGAGGTTCCTCGCCGGAAGGATCGTCGCCATGCGCTCGTCCAGGTTGTGCGCAGCGGATGCTCCGCAGCAGGTCCAGTCTTCGATTTCTTCGAGTCGAAGGCCGAGGGCGCCGGTCACCTCCATGATGGAATCCCGGTAGTCCAGGCTCATGTGCTGCAGCGAGCAGCCCGCGTAAAAGGAAAGCGATGCCATCAGGAAATCCTCTTCTTGCCGTGTTGCCTCATGAAGCGCCGGATTTCGCCGGCTCCCTTCGCCTTATCGGGAAGCAGCGCCAGCCGGCCCCGCTTCAGGAGACTCCATGCGAGGGAAAGGTCCTCCAGCATCTCCTTGCGGCCGGGGGGACCCTGGTGCAGCAGCGTCTTCCACTTGAAACGGCCCATGAGTTCGAAGTCGTTCATGCGCCCGTATCTTTCGAGCACGTCCAGGAAGGCTTCATGAAAGGCTGCGACTTCGTGGAGGGCCGGTTCCCCGAGGGAGGAGACCACCGTGTTCTTCAGGTGGTTCATCAGCCCGGCCACGTCGATTTCATTGGGGCAGTACGTCGAACACATCTCGCACGACAGGCAGATCCAGGGAGCGGCGGACTCCAGGAGTTCCTCCTCGCGCCCGAACTGCGCCAGGCGAACGACTTCGTGCGGCTTGAGATCCATGAGAGCTGCGACGGGGCAGCCGTTGGTACAGCGCAGGCACTGGTAGCAGGAGGCAACGCGTATGCCAATCTCCGAGGAGACGTCCGCGGGCCGGGGCCGCTCCCGTCCATCCCAGCGCAGGCTTTTGCGCTCTTCGTTCGCATCCATAGCCAACCTTTCCCGGGATCTGTGCGCGGGCCCCTGTCTCCGGCGGATCGGCCGGAGGGATGGGGGCCCATCAAAATACCGCAAGGTTATCCATCGAAACGACGCCGGCAGAGCCGGCCGGATGAGGAAATCCACAGGTGAAACAGCGGACGGGAGAAACCGTCGCACGAGCTTCCGCCGCGACCGGCCTGTGCAGCAGCGGGTGGCCGGCTGCCGGGCGATCGCCTCGAGATGCGCTGGCTCGGCGTGCCCGCCGGAGGTTCTCCGGGAAGAGGAAAAGGAGCGTGCAGGCGGACTGCAAGGGGATGATCCGCGGGAAATGGCGCAGGGATCAGCCGAGACCACCTCATTATAAACAGCGGGGCGAAAGTAGGGAAGGGGAAGCTGCAAGAGCCGGGAAGACGTGCGGTGCGGGCGGAGACATGCGCCCCTAGAGCATCAGCCTGCGGACGGCGTCCGCGTGCGCCTCGAAGATTTCCTTCGCCAGCCGGGCCAGGGATGCTTCCACCGTGCGCCGTTCGGGCAGGGGAACGGGAGGCGGGACGTCGAACCTGTCGAATTGCACGTCGGGTATGAAGAGCCTGCGGTCCAGGGAGGCGATTTCCTGGGAGCTAAAGTTCTCGCCGAGGATGTTCCGCCGCTCGATCTCCACCGGGTCGAGACCGCGCAGGAACTGAAGGATGGTGAGCAGATCGAAGTTTTTTCTGAATTGCGATATGTTGCGGTTGACGGCCCTGCATTCGGCCTGAAGATCTTCGTAGGCGCTGCGATAGCTTTCCATGTGGAGAAGGGCGCGGGAGCAGGCTTCCAGTACGAGCTTTCTGAACCGGCTCCCGGCGGTCAGGCCGCGGACGTGGAGGACGGGCACCTTCTTCGAGAAAGGCTCGTCGATGCCGTACTCCCAGAAGGATGGGGACGGGACGTTCAACAGGGTTTTCAGGGTCTGCCGGCGTTCGGGCCGGAGCATCAGGAAGGAGAGGCGGTTCAGCCGCCTGCCGGCCTGGACGGACACGGAGCGCGTCCGCTTTGCCCGGTCTTCGAGGTCCTCGATCTGCGCTTCGAGGAGGCGGCGCTCCGCGACGTAATTCTCGAGGACCTCTTCTTTGACCTGACGGGTCAGGCTCGCGACGATGTCTTCTTGCATGAAGAGCCTCCCGGGCTCTCTCCGTCCGACGCCGCGGGATGCGCTACCTCTCGATGAGGAGGTAGGTGTCCGGATGGAGAAGCGCTTCGGGCCCCCGCGACACGTACTGCCCGTCCTTCTTGAGGGCTTTCACCTGGATCGCCTCCGGAACCGCGTCCAGCAGGAGGATGGCGTCGAACAGGTCGTCGATCTCGTTGCAGGGGTAGGGAACGCCGTGTTCGTTTACCGTCGAGATGTGGCGGTGCGTCCTGGCGGACATCCACAGGCACGCCTCGTTCCTGAGCGCGATGTCCTTCAACGCCTCCATGGTGGGGCGCTCCACGCGGTCGAAGTCGAGACCGTCGACGATCAGCATGGACGGCCGGAAGCGGGTCTGCTCCCGCAGGCTCTGCAGGTTCTGCTCCAGCTTGGCCGGCTGGAAGGTCTGCTGCAGGAAGGACATGATGAACCGCTGCGGTTCGATGCGGTGATGCTCCCTGGCCGCTTCCGTCCCCGAAGGCGACGGGAAAACGCCCTTGAGCAGTTCGTGGTACCAGACTTTCACTTTTTCCGGAATGTCGCCTATGCAGGCGTGAGCTACCGTATGGCCCCGGAGCAGGTGGTCGAGTGCGACATGGGTCAGGCAGGCGGTTTTCCCGATGCCCGCCCGGGACATCATCACACCGGCCTGACCCGGCCCCAGAGGGGCTCCCAGAGTCTTCCGGACAAGATCCAGGAGGCCTGGAGCGGTCGGCTGTTCGATTTGCATCAAATCATCTCCTTTGATGATATGCCAATTCCAATGGGTCATCGATCCGATTGAGTCTCGCTCCATCTCTCGCTTACAATACCATCATACACGAAGGGAGCCGGAGACAAAGCAATTTTTAGGTCATGCGGGCCGAACTCATTTCTTTTGAGTCTTCAGCTCATCCTTCTGCTTCTTGATGATTTCTTCGGCGATGCTCTTGGGAACTGGGTTGTACCTGGCGAATTCCATGGTGAACTCGGCCTTGCCCTGCGTCGACGAACGAAGGACGGTGGAATAGCCGAACATTTCCGCCAGGGGGACTTCGGTTTCGATGGTGGAGAAGGCGCCGTCTTCCGACGTGCTGACGATCATGCCGCGGCGCTGGTTGAGCGTTCCGAGGACGGTGCCCTGGAATTCGGAGGGCGTTTCCACCACGACGCGCATTACGGGTTCCAGCAGAACGGGGTCGGACTTCGGATAGGCCTCCCGGAATGCTCCGATGGCGGCCTGCTGGAAGGCAAGGTCGCTCGAGTCGACGGAATGCGCCGCGCCGTCGTTGATGGTGACCCGAACACCCACGATGGGGAATCCCGCCAGGGTCCCCTTGGCGAGGCAGGCCTTGAAGCCCTTGTCGCAGGAAGGGATGAATTCCGTGGGAATGGCGCCGCCGGTGATGCTGTTGACGAATTCGTAGTCGCCCTCTCCGAGCGGTTCGATGAAACCGCCCACACGCCCGTACTGACCCGAGCCGCCTGTCTGCTTCTTGTGCGTGTAGTTGAAATCCGAGCGCTTGTTGATCGTTTCCCGGTAGGCGACCTTGGGCATCCCGGTCTCCACGTCCGCCTGGTATTCGCGCTTCATGCGCTCGACGTACACGTCGAGATGCAGTTCGCCCATGCCGCAGATGATCGTCTCGCCGCTCTCCTCGTCGAGGTATGTCCTGAAGGTCGGGTCTTCCTTCGTGAAGCGGGTCAGGGCCTTGCCCATGTTGACTTCGGCCTTCTTGTCCTTCGGATTGATGGCCAGGGAGATGACCGCGGCGGGTACATGGATGGACGTCATGGCGTAGCGCACGGCGCCGTCGGTGAAGGTGTCGCCGGAAGCGCAGTCGATGCCGAAGAGCGCCACGATATCGCCCGACGTTGCCTCCTCGATGTCCTCCATCTCGTCGGCATGCATCCGGATCAGCCGTCCGACCTTGGACTTCTTGCCCGTGCGCATGTTGACGATGGTGTCGCCCTTGCGCAGCGCGCCCTGGTAGATGCGGACGTAGGTGAGCTGGCCGTAGCGGCTGACTTCGAGCTTGAAGGCGAGCATCACGAGGGGCAGATCGGGAGCGTTTTGCAGCACCAGTTCGTGCTCGTCCTGGTCGAGGTCGAGGGCCACGTTGGGAATGTCGAGAGGATTCGGAAGGTAGCGGGTGACGGCGTCGAGAAGGAGTTGCACGCCCCTGTTCTTGTAGGCGGATCCCATGAGAACGGGGGTAAGCTGCAGGGATAGCGTTCCTTTGCGGATGGCGTCGTGGACCAGATCTTCCGTGACCGCGTCTTCAAGGATGGCTTCGGTGAGTTCGTCCGAAAAGAGCGAAACGGCGTCGAGGAGTTCTTCCCGCTTTTCCCTGGCGAGATCCATGAGTTCGGCCGGAATTTCGCCGATGGCGATATCGTCGCCGAAGCTGCCCCCGAAGGTTATGGCCTTCATGGTGACCAGGTCGACGACGCCTTCATGGGCAGCCTCGAGGCCGATGGGGATCTGGAGAAGCACGGCGTTGTGGTTCAGCTTTTCCTTCAATTGCCGGGTGACGCGGAACGGGTCGGCGCCGGTGCGGTCGCATTTGTTCACGAAGGCGAGACGGGGTACGTGGTAGCGTACCATCTGCCGGTCGACGGTGACGGACTGGGATTGAACGCCGCCCACGGCACACAGCACCAGGATGGCGCCGTCCAGGACCCGCAGTGCCCGTTCGACTTCAATGGTGAAATCGACGTGGCCGGGCGTGTCGATGATGTTGATCGCATGGCCCTTCCAGTTGCAGTAGGTGGCGGCGGACTGGATGGTGATGCCGCGCTCCTTTTCCAGTTCCATGAAATCCATCTTCGCACCCACGCCGTCCTTGCCCTTCACGTCGTGAATCGCGTGAATGCGCTGCGTGTAGTAGAGGATACGCTCGGTGAGAGTGGTCTTTCCCGAGTCAATGTGCGCACTGATGCCGATGTTTCGCAGGGTCGTCAAATCGCTTGCCATGTTGATCCTTCCAAAAGCTCCTCTGTCGCTGCTCTATCCAAGGCCGTACCGGGATACCGAATCGCTGGACGCCTGGCGCTCCGAAAAAAATGAAAACGGGCACCCTCGCGTGCCCGTTGTGGAGCCTTTCCTTGTACCATGCTATTTTGCCGAAGACAAGGGGAGATGGGAAAAAAAGATGGTGAACCGTGTCGATCCTTAAAAAAGAATCCCCCTCTTGTGGAGGGGGATTCCCGGGCGGTTTCCGGACGGCCGCCACCGAATGCCTGATTGCCTGCCCGCTGAGCTTCCCGAAGGAAGCCGTTCTACGGCTGTCTCAATTGACCCGCTTCCCTTTGGTCGAGTTTGCGTTCGACGAAACTTTGCCCACCGGCGCAGCGCTCTTGGCGTTCTTGTTGCCGGCAGCGGGCTGCACAGCGGCTTTCCCGCCGGCGGGAGCCTTCTGCGGGGCAGCGACCGCTTTCGCGTTCGAAGCGGCTGTCGTCTTGCCGGGCGCCTTGGCGGCAGCGGGGGCGTTCTTTGCTGCGGGAGCGTTCTTCGAGGCAGCGGCAACTTTGGCTGCGGGCTGATTCTTGGCCGGTTGTGTTTTTGCGGCCGGCTGCGGTGCGCCCTTGGCTGCGGGTTTTCCCTTAATGGTGGTCTGGGTCTTCGCCGCGGTCTGCGGGGCAGCCTTTGCGGCGGTCGTTTTCACGGATGCCTTTGTCGATGCCGTCTGCACCGGCGCGTTCTTGACACCGGCCGTGCTCTTGGACGGCGCGGCCTGGGGCAGCCGAAGCGTCTGGCCGGGCTTCAACGTGGCGTTCTTCTTCAGCCCGTTCAACTGCATCAGGGTCGCCATGTCCACGCCGGTCTTCCTGGAAACCTTTTCCAGGGTGTCTCCCTTCCCCACGGAAACGGAGGAGGCGACGGCGGCGGGTTGCGCGGATTTGCCGGAACTTGCGTGGGAACGCGACGACGGCATGTCCACCGTGGTCGGAAGCATCTGCACGCTGGCCAGCCGGAGCGTCTGGCCGGGCTTCACGGGCGTGTTCTTCCTGATCCCGTTGAGAGCGCACAGGGTTTTGACGTCTATCCCGGTGCGCTTGGAGATCCTGTCCACGTTATCTCCCCTGCGCACCATGTACAAAGTTCGTATCGGGGGAGGAGCGGGAGCCGCCTCGACCTTCTTCTGCGGAACCACGGGTTCCTTTTCCTTGATCTTTATCTGGCGGACCGGCTGGGAGCCTGACTCTGCCGCATCCGTCAAGGATTCCGTCGAAGGACGCAGAGAAGCCATCTGGATGGGAGGCGCTTCAGAGATGAAACCGGGCTGGAGCGACTGGGCGAGGCGGACCGGTTCCGCTTCGAAGTTGCGCTTGTAGAATACCAGGCAGCTTCCGGGCGAGAGAACGGTGCCGCCGCTGATCTGGTTCCACCGGCAGAGTTCCCGGCGGGTGACGCCGAAGCTTTGAGCCAGGTTGTCCAGGTTGGGTTCGGAGCCGTTCACGTAATAGTTGACCCTCTTGGGCAGGTATGCCTGCTGGGCCATTTCGATGACCATGCGCTTCTGGCTCTCCTCTCCGCTGACGTGAGCGGCGAGGGTGGACCAGGGTGTAAAGAAGCGCACGTGCATGTGATTGTCGTGGTTGGGGACGTGCATGACGAGAGCACCCTTTGCGGCTCCGAAGAGGCGGTCCAGGTACACGGGATCGCTTCCGTGGCTCAGGGCGTAGTCAAAAAGGAGCTTCTGAATCCTTCTGTCGAGGAATATGTACTGGACGCGCTGCGAACGGATGATGTTCTCCATGAGGTGCCACGTCTTGGGAACGTCCAGGTTGTCTTCGTTCATCGAGACCAGCTGATCGAGGGGCCGGTTGCCCCTGGCGTACATGCCGATGTCCACGTCGCGCCCGTTCTGATGCGAGCGGTGATGGCTGGCGGAACCGCCGGTGACGGTGGAAAAGTCGCCGAGGTACAGGTCGCAGGTGTCGGGATATTTCTCCCGGACGGAGTCGATGGCGTCGAGAAGTGCTCCGACGACTTCAGGCGTCGTGTAGGTTCTGCCCTCTTCGCGGAGGCGATAGCCGGGGAACTGGGCCGGAAAGGGAACTCCGTTGACGAGCTTTCCGTGGTACGGCTGCCCAACGGATGCTGTAAGTGCTTGAGTTTTCTCGACTAAAAAGGTCAGTGGTATGAGGTGTGCGGCTACTATTATGTAGAGTAAAAGCTTCCGGTTCTTGAGGTTAACTGGCCCCATACTTTCCCCCCTCCTGAATTTCGAAATCAAATATACCTAAAGCCCCAAATGCTTACTTTTTACAGGTCTGCTCTTCTGAGTGTTTATGCGATGGATTTCACTATCCCAAAAAAGCGTGCCGTGTCAAACAATTTTTTTGAGGAAACTGCAGGCGTTGCAGATGGAAAGACTATAAGGTACTGTTATATCATTTTATTCTTCCATGGGTCCCGAATGGCCTCCAAAGGGGGTGTGATAACTGGTGCTATAGCAATGACAAATACGTAAGGCTTCGATTATGCGAAAGATAACTATAGTAGCAGTAAAAACGATAATATAAAGTGGAAGAGAGAGGAATTCCGGAACAGGACGGGATATATTTAGGCCTCTAATATCTGTCGCGCCAAGCTATAGTGGGGGCGCGAAAAAAAAGATCGTAAAATGGCCATCGAGGCCGCATTCGGGGGGTGTCGGCCGCAGTGCCTGCCCCGGCAGCCGGGGCGACGCCGTTGCATCAACGTTGATCGAAATCCTGCCGCCTGTTGAAACCCCGTAGGGTGGGCACTTCGTCGTGCCACCCTACGGAGATGAGATCAACGAGGCCCGGGACCGCAGGCAAAAACGAGAAGAGGCCGCCACCCTTGCGGGTGTCGGCCTCTTCTCATCATTCGTGAATGCCCGGAGGATCAGCCCTGTTCGTCCTTCAGAAGACCGTAGGGATCGCCGATGAAGACCGGGTGGCCGGCTTCGCCGATCGTGACCGGAACGTACTCGATGACGATGGGGACCGGCTGCGAGAGCCTCACGTGCGAGGGACGCGTCGTGGAGAGATAGGTCTCGGCCTTCTCCGCGGCGGGGTTCTTGTCGTCTTTCAATATGGAAAGTGCCAGTTCGCTTGCCTTGTCCACGCGAACGCACCCGTGGGAGAAATCGCGCCGCGTCCTCTGGAAGAGTCCCTTGTTGGGAGTATCGTGGAGAAAGACGGCGTGTACGTTCGGGAACTCGAACTTGATCCGCCCCAGGGCGTTCTTGGGTCCCGGCATCTGGAAGATCCTGGGCTGCCCGGTAGCGTCGAGGGAAGCCATCTGGACGTAGCCGTGCTTGGCGAAGTAGCCGGGGTCTGCGGCGATCTCGCTCGCAAGCTCCTTCCGGATCCGGGGGGATACGTACCACCTGGGATTGAAGACGATCTGCTCGATGGCGCTCGTGATCGGGGGCGTCTGGTTTTCGCCGATCATGCGCCCGCGCGCCTTCACCTTCTTGCCCCCGGCCTTGCCCACGATGACGCGGTGGGTTTCCTTGACCTTTCCGTCTTTATAGTATTCGAGGGCGAACTGCGGGATGTTGATCCGGACGTACCGGTCGAAGCGCCGCGTCTGGCTCTGCCGCATGAGCCTGAGACCTTCCGCGATCATGTCGGCCTTGTCCCGGAAGGAGGTGTTGAGCCATTCCCGCGTCTTCTGGCCGACGGTGGCGTCGGGAGGGATCGTGTGTGCGCTCTGGAAATGCATCACCGCTTCACGGGTGGCCGCGTCGAACGTCCCGGTGAGCTTTCCGGAGTAGAAGTCCTCCTGCTGCAGGCGCTTTTGCAGGTTGCGGACGCTTTCGCCGCTTTCACCCGGGCGCATCGTGGCGGAATCGCGCAGCAGCATCTGCCCTCCCTGTGCGGCGAGCTGGCGGTAGCGGTGGAGCGCCTTTACCAGTGCCTTGTACTGCGCCGGCCTCGGTTCTAGAGAACTCAGGAATTCCTGCATGGGGATTTCCCCCGCGAGGACCTTCACCTGTTCTTCCCCGGAAAAGGGGTTCATCTCCTGGGCATAGCGCACCAGGGCGTTTGCGAGTTTCAGGTCGACTTCGCTCGCCGTCCGGAAGACCTCCCGGTATCTCTGCTCCTTATCCTTCGATGCCGCGGCATCCCCGGCGGATTGGGCCTTGCCGCGCGTGGAACCGGCTTCCAGGGATGCCGAATCCTGGAATTCGGCGGGAGCGTCGCTGTAGTTCGGGTCGGCTGCCTTCAGGGCGGCCTTCTGGCGGTGAAGGTTCTGCACGCCGGCGCGCAGGGCTTCCAGCTGGAATGGGCGAGGATCGATAGCTTCGCTTTCCAGGTGGTCGAGCCTTTGCAGCAGCGCCTGCCCGGCCTGGGAGACGTCGAAGCGGGCGGTGATGAAAAATGGATGCCATTCGCTTTTCTGGTAGGCTTCCAGCAGGATGTTCTGCTTGGAGTCCCGGAGCCATTCGGGTGGCATGGACTCCCAGAGGAAAGACCTCCACAGCGGAGACGCGGCCCTGGCGCGTTCCCCCTGGGCGACCGCCTGCTGGGGTTGCGAGGAATGTCCTTCTCGTTGCGCGTTTGCTTCTCTTGCAGCCAACTGGAAATAAAGGCCGGTGATGAGAAAAAGGAGCAGGCCGATGATCCAAAGTCTGGTTTTGCTTGTCGTCCTCATGTGTTCTTGGTATCCGTTCGCTTTAACTGGTCCGTTTCGATGTCGGAGGTCCTTTATTCCGCTGTCCTCCCGGTATTGCACTCACCGGCGTTGATACGCTCGTAAAGCTCGATCTGCTCGCGGAGACTCAGCTTTCCGGTGCGCCGCTTTCCGCAGTCCCTGCACGACTGGCATCGCGCATCGCTGCAGAACTGGCAGTGATGGCAGTCGGGACACGGGTGCTTGCGCGCTCCCGAGCGCGCGGGCTGATAGACCATCCGCATCCCGGCGACCGATACGAAACGGCTTTTTTCCCCTGTATCCCGGTTTTCCATGGGTACTCCCCGTAAGATCGGACAACACGAAGGCAAACTTGACACACAGTATTATATGGTGATTCCGATCTTTCGCCAATCACATAAAAAGGACTTTGCACTATACCAGAATTGTGCTATTTGCAACACTTCATTGCAGAGGACGGCCGGAGAGGAACGAAAAGTTTGACTTTCGCCACCCGCCGTTTTCTTGCGGGGACCGGTTTCGCGGGTTGCGAGGGCGCAGGGGAGAAAGATGAGCCGACACGAGCCTTTCATGCAGCTCGCGCTCAAACAGGCCGAGTTGGCGTTTTCCCGGGCCGAGGTGCCCGTCGGGGCCGTTTTGACGGACGGGGAGGGGAAAATCCTGAGCGTCGCACACAACGCGCCGGTGTCCCTGAACGATCCGACGGCCCATGCCGAGGTGCTTGCGTTGCGCCGGGCCGCGTCCCTGACGAAGAACTACCGGCTTCCCGGCACGGTGCTCTACACGACCCTGGAACCGTGCGCCATGTGTGTGGGCGCCATGATCCACGCGCGGGTCGGAATGCTCGTCTTCGGCGCCGCCGATCCCAAGGGGGGTGCGGCGGGAAGCGTTGTGGACTTGACAAGGGCACCATGTTTGAATCATTATATCGAGGTTGTCGGCGGCGTTCTTTCCGAAGCATGCTCTGAGATGCTGCAGAGGTTCTTCCGGGCGCGCCGCGAGGAGATGAAGAAGGTGGCCAGCGGAGAGGTACCGAAGTGGCCGTAACGGGGTCGACTCGAAATCGACTTGTCCTGTGAAGAGCAGGGCACGTGGGTTCGAATCCCACCCTCTCCGCCACTGACCAATCAGACTGGAAGCAGGCGGCGGTCGGCCGGAGAGACCGAATTTTCTGCGGAGAGATGTCCGAGAGGCTGAAGGAGCACGACTGGAAATCGTGTGTACGCCCAAAAGGTGTACCGAGGGTTCGAATCCCTCTCTCTCCGCCACTTCCCACCTTGCCCGGGCCGAGTCCCGGACCCGTCCCGATCGATTCCGCCATTCGGCAGCGAAAAACTGCCTTTCCCCTCATCCGGGCGCGTGCCTGACGTAGCGCCGTTGTCTTTCAAAGAGCCCATGACTTACCTGGTGATTGCACGCAAATGGCGGCCTCAGACCTTCGAGGACGTCGTCGGTCAGCCTCATGTGACGAGGACGATCCAGAACGCCATCCGCCTCGGGCGCGTCGCCCACGCCTATCTTTTCACCGGCGCCCGGGGGGTCGGGAAGACGTCCGTGGCGAGGATTTTCTCCAAGGCGCTCAACTGCGAGCACGGCCCCGGTCCGGTTCCGTGCAACGAATGCTCCAATTGCCGGGAGATCACCCAGGGGAACTCGGTGGACGTCCTGGAAATCGACGGGGCCTCCAACCGGGGGATCGACAATATCCGCGAACTGCGCGAGACCGTCCGGTACCGTCCGGCCAAGAGCCGCTACAAGATTTACATTATAGATGAAGTGCACATGCTGACGACGGAGGCGTTCAACGCGCTCCTGAAGACCCTGGAGGAACCTCCCGAACACGTACTTTTCCTCTTCGCCACCACGGAGCCTCACAAGATCCCGTCGACCATCCTGAGCCGCTGCCAGAGGTTCGACTTCCGGCGCATATCGACGCAGCAGACCGTGGACCACCTGGCGGACATCGCCCGCCGCGAGGGGGCGGGGCTGTCCGAGGCCGTGATCTACGCGGTGGCGCGCGAAGCGGACGGAAGCATGCGGGACGCGCAGAGCCTGATGGAACAGCTCCTGGCTTTCAGCGGAGACGGCCTGAGCGACGAGGAGATCCTGGACGTCCTGGGCGTGGTGGACCGGCGCAGCGTGCACCGCGTGGCGGAAGCCGTCCTGGCGGGCGACGTCCGGACGTGCGTGGATGTCGTCTCGGACCTGCATCGCAGGGGAATCGACAGCAGGCGGTTCTGTCAGCAGCTTTGCGATCATTTCAGAAACCTGCTCCTGGTGGCGCTGGGCGCCGACGGGGGCGGCGCGCTGGACATTCCGGAATCCGAGCGGGAAATGCTGAAGCGTTCCACCGCGGGAACGACCGCCGAATCGCTCTACCTCTGCTTCCAGATGATTCTCAAGGCCGAGGAGGAAATCAGGCGCTCGACCCTCCCGAAAATCGCCCTGGAGATGCTCCTTTTGCGGCTCACGCAACTCCCGCGCCTGGAAACCATCGACGGAGTGCTCGATACGCTGCGGCGGATCGAGGGGAGGCTGGGCGAAGGCTTGCCCGGCGCCGCGGCGGCTTTGCAGCCCGCCGTGCGAAAGCCCGTGGCACGGGAATCTGCAGTCGCTCCGCAATCTCCCCGCCCGGAGACCCGGCATCCGGACGAGGCGCGCGAACCCGCGGCGCCATCGCCTGCCGCGCGGGAGCCTTCACGGCCCGCGGGCCCGTTCGTCCCGGAGGAAACCGCGGCCCGGTGGCCCGCGTTCCTGGCCCAGCTTCGGGACAGGGACCCCGTGCTGGCCGCGAAGCTCACCGGCAGCCGGATTGTGGGGGCCTCGGAGACGGGGGTCGAAATGGAGGTCCTCGAGGTGTACCAGGACACGTTCAAGGAACCGCAGGCGCTTGCGAAGCTTACCGCCGCGGCGGCCGCCTACTTCGGGGTCGAACTGTCCTGGACGCTGCGCGGCCGGTCGACCATGGACGAGCGGGACGACGGCCAGGAGGCGAAGCGGTCCAGGTCCCAGGCCCGGCGCACGATCATGGAACACCCGGTGGTGCTCCAGGCCCTGGAAATCCTCGGAGGAGAACTCCTGGAAGTGAAGGTCCGGAAGCCGGACAGAAAGAACCAGTCAAGGGACGGGACCGACCCCGGTGCGTCGGCCCCGCTGGAATAATTCCGTAATGTTAATTACTTATCAAGTAGGAGGAAGACGGTGATGCCCAAGGGAATGAATCCCATGCAGCAGGTGAAGGCATTGCAGGACAAGATGGCCAGGATGCAGGAGGAACTCGCGGCCAGGACGGTGGAGTCGAGCGCCGGAGGGGGCATGGTGACCGCGGTCGTGAACGGTCGCCAGGAACTGGTGAGCATCAAGATCGAACGCCAGGTGGTGGACCCCGAAGACGTCGAGATGCTGCAGGATCTCGTCGTCGCCGCCGTGAACGACGGCCTGCGAAAGGCGCAGGAAATGGCCGGCCAGGAAATGGCCAAGCTGGCCGGTGGGCTCAAGATCCCCGGCCTGAACGTCCCGGGCCTCTTCTAGGGGGCGCTGGTCTTGAGTTCTGGAAGCTTTTGAGGAGACGCCCTCCGCTGATCTCGGCAATGTTGTTGCGTTACGGATTTCCACACCCCCCTTTTTCGAGGGGGGGACAAAGGGGGGTGTGGTTTTAAGTGTTTGAAGCCTGGGAGGAAACACCCCCTACCCCCTTCGAAGGGGGAATCGAGATTGTCGCCCGACGGGGGAATCTCTCGCCTGCCGCAACGGTATTGCGACGGGCGTGGAGGCTGTCGTGTCGGGGGGGCGCCCGGGTGGCGGGCGGGGAATTTTCCCTGGAGAGGTATGTGTACCGATATAATTCGTTATCTCGGCTACTTTCGTTTTTACGCCTCGGTCGTGAAAAGACGGTCGCGCAACGGTACGGTTCGTAGAGGCTCGGTTCGATGTCGATGAATGCCAACGGCTATCCGCCAATTGTGAACAACCTCATCCGCAGGCTCGCAAAGCTTCCCGGCCTCGGGGAGAAGAGCGCGGCGAGGATCGCCATGTACCTTTTGCAGGCTCCCCGGGAGGAAGCCGAAGGGATCGCCGAGGCGATCCGGCAGATGCGGTCGAAGGTCCGGACGTGCGCCCGGTGCTTCAATTTTACGGACTCGGAGCTTTGTTCCTTCTGTGCGGACCCGGCCCGGGACACGGGGCAGATCTGCGTGGTGGAAGGCACGGCCGACCTGATGGCCATCGAGCAGTCGGGGGCGTTCAGGGGGCGGTATCACGTGCTGCAGGGGGTGCTGGCGCCCCTCGACGCGGTGGGGCCGGGGGATATCCGGATCCGGGAGTTCCTGAAGCGCCTGGACGAGGAGAACGTCAGAGAGGTGATCATCGCGACGAATCCCAGCAACGAGGGGGAGGCGACGGCGCACTACCTGGCGAAGTTGCTGAAGGGGCGGGACATCCGGATTTCCAGGATCGCCTACGGGGTTCCCATGGGGGGCGACGTGAAATACGTCGATCGGGTGACCCTGGAGAGGGCAATGAAAGGGCGGCAGTCCTTCGATTGAAATTTTCGGTCCAAATCGGCGGATATTGCGGATTGGCGGCGGTAAACGGGTTATTATTTTCCAGGAACGAAAAGCGATGAAAAGAAAAGGATTGGCGTGGAATTTGAGGGAAAGTGGGTGAAATCAAAGGCTAAACTTGTGATTATTTTCTCAATTATCTGATAATGCGAATCCGATCCAATCCCTTATTAATTCAAGGAAGTCCGCACAAAAAGCGCTGAATTTTCTTGACCGAATTTGCACAAACCTGCTATATAGGGCAAAGTGGTGGCAATAAGAGTCCCTTCGTTGGTTCGCCGTGAGATTGCTCTACGCAGTATTGGACAAAGAGGGCTTCTTGGGTGAGCGCAAGTTGACTGGAACGTTGAGTGTGGAGAATAGACTATGGTGGAAATTCGTATTCACGGACGCGGAGGCCAAGGGGCCGTGACCTCTGCCGAGTTGACGGCCCTCGCCG
>JAJFUA010000445.1 GCA_021372635.1 Desulfobacteraceae bacterium
TTCTCGTGCCGGACGGCAACCTTTCTCATCATGGGCCCGCGCTGCACCCGCTGCTGCAGGTTCTGCGCGGTGGAGCACGGGCCTTCGGGGCCTCCCGATCCGGACGAACCTTCCAGGGTGGCCGAGGCCGCCCTGCGCCTCGGCCTGCGCTACGTGGTGATTACCTCGGTCACCCGGGACGATCTCCCCGACGGCGGGGCGGGGCATTTCGTGGAAACCATCCGGGAAGTCCGGCGGAAGCTTCCCGGGGCGCGCGTCGAAGTGCTCGTCCCCGACTTCCAGGGCAGGGAGCAGTCCATCCGGGCCGTCGTCGAAGCCCGCCCGGATGTCCTGAACCACAACGTGGAAACGGTCCCGCGCCTGTACCCTTCCGTCCGTCCGGAGGCCGTCTACGAGCGCTCGCTGGAATTGCTGCGGCGGGTCGGGGCCATCGCCCGCGGACTTCCCGCCAAATCGGGCCTGATGCTCGGCCTGGGGGAAACCGGAGAAGAAATCGAACGGACCCTGCGGGACCTTCTCGACGCCGGCGGCAGCATGCTCACCCTCGGCCAGTACCTTCAGCCTTCCGCCGGGCACCTGGCCGTGCAGCGCTTCGTACCCCCGGAGGAATTCGACCGATGGAAGAAAACCGCCCTGGAGATGGGCTTTGCCATGGTCGCCAGCGGTCCGTTCGTCCGCAGTTCCTACCACGCGGGACACCTCTATCAAACCGGCCGTGAAAGCGGCCGGGACCGGAGTTGAGGGATCCAATGCCATACTTTCCGACAAGCGACGGCTGCAGCCTGTACTACGAAGTGCAGCATCCCGGCGCGTCCAAGCCGGTGGTCGTGTTCGTGAACGGCACCGCCCAGACGTCCGTAAACTGGATTCAGGTTTCCAATCTCGTCAAGGATCGCTTCCAGGTGCTGACCTACGACTGCAGGGCGCAGGGCCGGAGCGGTCTCGGGGATCGCGAACTCACGCTGGAACTGCACGCGGCAGACCTCCTGGAACTGATCGATTCCCTGGGCTTTTCGGAAGTGCACCCGGTCGGTCTCAGCCACGGCGCCGGAGTGGCCCTCACGTTCGCCTACCTCTATCCGCAGCGCGTCGGCCGGTTGGTCCTCTGCAGCGCCACGGCCACGCTGACCAGCCGGTCGAGGCCGATTCTGAAGCTCTGGCTGGAAACGCTGTCCCGGGAAGGCGTGGAAGGCATGGCCCAGGCAGCCCTGCCCGCCGTATTCGGGTCGAAGTTCCTCATGGCCAACTCGGAAGTCCTGGACAAGATCGTGCAGGCCATAGCCCTGCGGAACCACAGGGAAGGGCTCGCGGCACACCTGCGGGCCTCGATGGGCTACGCGCCGCTCAACCGGATGATCCCCCCGGCCCGCATCCCGACGCTCGTGCTTTCGGGTTCGGACGACCGCCTGGCACCCGAGGAAGGGGCCCGCGAACTGGCAGAACTCTGCGGCGGGGAGCACAGGGTTCTGAGCGGCCTGGGGCATTCCCTCCCGTCGGAAGGCCCCGAACCGTTCGCCCGGTGTCTGCTGGATTTTTTGCCTTGAACATCACGGGCCGCACGGACCCGCCTCCCGCGGGAAGCGGCGCGGGCGGCCCGCGCCCACAATAGAAAGGAGACAGGATGGAAGAACTGTATAAGACCGTTCTCAACGATACACACAAGGCCCTCGGAGCCCAGATGGTGGAATTCGGCGGCTGGGAAATGCCGCTCCAGTACCCCTCCGGAGTGATCGAGGAGCACCTGGCCACCCGCCGGGAGGCGGGGATATTCGACGTGTCGCACATGGGCCGGTTCGTCATTCGCGGGCCCAACGCGCTCCCGTTCCTCCAGCACGTTCTGACGAACAACGCGGAGGCTCTCGACCTGATGCCCACGGGGGCCCAGTACACCATCATCGCCGACGAGGCGGGAGACGCCATAGACGACGCGTACCTCTACAGGTTTTTCGAAGGGGAATACCTGCTGGTCGTCAACGCTTCCAACCGGCTGAAAGACTGGGCACACCTCCGGGAGCGGCTCGCGAAATTCGACGGCGTCGAACTGGTCGACCGCACGGAAGAGACGGCCATGATCGCCCTGCAGGGGCCGCTTTCCCGGAAGATCATGTCGGAAATCGTCGAAGCGGGCAGGCTCCCCGAGCCGTTCCGCAACGCCGTGGGGATCGTGTGGATCGCCGGGGCGCAGGTGCTCGTCGGACGCACCGGGTATACGGGCGAACCGCTCTGCTTCGAACTCTTCTTGGACAGGGAGTACGCCTGCACCCTCTGGGAACTGCTCGCGGCAAAGGGCGCGAAACCCACCGGCCTGGCCGCGCGGGACACCCTGCGCCTCGAAGCCGTCCTGCCCCTCTACGGCCATGAATTCGGGAAGGACCCGGAAGGCGGCGAAATCCCCGTCTATGCCGTCCCCCTGGGGAAGTTCGCCGTCAGCTTTTCGCCCCTCAAGGGGGATTTCATCGGGCGGGCGGCCCTGGAAAAACAGTTCGCCGCCTACAAGAAGATCCTCACCCGCGACTATTCGGACATC
>JAJFUA010000002.1 GCA_021372635.1 Desulfobacteraceae bacterium
ATCAGGGGGTGCATGTATGGAAAAAGAAACGCAAGCTCTGTTCAAAGATCTTCTGCTGAAAAGACTGGACGAACTGTACGACGAGGCAGAAAAGACAGTGGCCGGCATGACGGACACCGAGGAAACGTTTCCCGATCCCACGGATCGAGCCACATTGGAATCCGACCGGAACTTCATGCTGCGTATCCGCGACCGGGAGAGAAAGCTGATCAGCAAGATTCGCGAGGCGCTTCAGCGGATCGAGGACGGCAATTTCGGGCAATGCGAAATGTGCGGCGACGACATCGGCATGGACCGGCTCAGGGCGCGTCCCGTGACGACGCTGTGCATCGAGTGCAAGAGAAAGCAGGAGGCGAACGAGCGGGCAAGAGGAGCATAAGCTCGCGGCGGGCCGCGCCGTGGCCTGCTGCGGAAGACCTTTAGAATTCACCTTCCACGCGGGTTATGTCCCCAACCCAGATGGTTTCCTCGTGCCCGTCGCGGGATACGAGCTTCAATGCCCCTTCCGGGGTGAATCCCGAAACCAGTCCTGAAATTTCCCGATTTCCACCGTGTATTGTAACCACCTTGCCGAGAATCGCGGAGAAGCGTTCCAATTCGTCGAGAAGGCTGGCAAAGCCGTTCTCGACGAAAACGCCGAATTCCGCTTCGAACTGGGCGAGAAAGGCGGTGAGAAGCTCCTTGCGGCTGACGGGACCGCCGGCTTCGGCGGCCAGCGACGTCGGCGGGTAGCGAAAATCGCCCGAAAGATCCTCGGCCGTCTGGTTGACGTTGATCCCGATGCCGATGACGATGAAACGCGTAAGTTCTTGATCTGACTGTATCTCTGTCAAAATCCCACTGAGTTTTCTCGATCGGACGAGGACGTCGTTCGGCCACTTGATGGCGGCGGACAGTCCGTAGTCGCGGCGGACGACCTTGGTCAGCGCGAGTGCGGCGACGAGCGTCGTGAGGGGGGCGTGCCGGACGGGCATGGGCGTCGTGAGGAGAAAAGAGACGTAGATGCCGGTGCCGGGAGGGGAGATCCAGGGCCTGCGCAGGCGTCCCCTGCCCTTCGTCTGCTCCTCCGCGACGACGGTGTAACCGTGCGGGCCGCCTTCGGCGGCGGTGCGCATGACGACGTCGTTGGTGGAGGTGACGGTCGGGTGGTAGTGGTAGTCTCTCCCGAGCCAGGAGGTCCGGAGAAGCGGAAGAACCTCCTCGGGCGTGAGGGTATCGGGGGTGGAGACCAGTGAATAGCCGGTCTTGGGATGGCTGAGAATGTCGTAGCCGAGGGACCGGAGCCCGCGGATGTGCTTCCAGATCGCGGTGCGAGAGATGCCGAGGCGCGAGGAGAGAACGATGCCGGATACGAAGCGTCCCTGGTTTTCCTTCAGAATCTGGAGAACCCGTGTCTGTGTGGGGTCTGATTGTGTCATGGGAAATGCGTTTCTCCCGTAAAGGGGTGTCAAGGTGTGTAGCAGCAGGCGGCGAGGGAGTAAAGGACGACCTCGCCGATTTCGTTTGTGGCGCCCAGTACGTCGCCGGTAATGCCGCCGATGCGCCTGTTGGAGAGGCGGCGCACGAAGACGGCGACGGCCGCCGCGGCGGGGACGAGAAGAACGGAGGCGCCCGGGGTGAAGAGTACGGCGGCGGCCAGGGCGATGGCCGAAGCGGTGACGAGTTCCGTTCGGGTCATGTGTTCGAGAAAGGGCTGGGCGAGTCCGCCGGAACTTCGGGCGTAGCGGCTTCGGAACGCGGCGGCGGCCATCCCGGCGCGGCTGAGCGCTGGCACGACGAGGAGGGGGAGGAGGTGCGCCGCGGAAAGGAGGGAATACACGGCGGCGGTCTTCAGAAGGACCGCGAGGACGAGCGAAAGGACTCCGAAGCTTCCGATGCGGCTGTCGCGCATGATTTCGAGCCTGCGTTCGGGCGTGTAGCCTCCCCAGAACCCGTCGAAGAGATCCGCGAGCCCGTCGTGGTGGAGGCCGCGGGTAAGGACGGCCATCGCGGTGACGAGGAGCGCGGCCAGGAGAAGAGGAGGAACGACCGGGCGGAGAGCCGAGGCGGCGGCAAAGGCACAGGCGCCGAGAAGGAGCCCGACCAGGGGAAAGCAGGAAAAGCTCCGGGCGAGGTCGGAGGGAGTAAACGGGTTGCCGTCGGAGAGCGGCAGGCGGAAGACGGTGAGAAACGAGAGCGCTGTGGCGAAGCGGTGGAACATGGCTCATCCCCTGAGTGGGTGGCTGTTCAAGGAAAAAGGGGCCGAAAGGCGTTGCCGGCGGCGCTCATTTGAGGCGGAGGGGGATTCCCGCTACGACGAGAGTGACGGCGGCGCAGGATGCGGCGACCCGTTGGTTGGCGAGCCCTGCGAGATCGCGAAACCTCCTGGCCAGGGCATTTTCCGGTACGATTCCGGCGCCGACCTCATTGGATACCACAAAGAGCGGATAGTCGGCAACAGCGAGGAAGGAACAGAGTTCGTCGACGGTCTGTTCGGGGGGGGTGGTGGAGGGTTCGAGAAGAAGATTGGTGAGCCAGAGGGTGAGGCAGTCGAGGAGGACGGGCTTTCCCGCGCCCTGGAGGGTTCGGAGGGCGGGGAGGAGTGCGACGGGGGCTTCGAGGGTTTCCCAGTGGGAGGAGCGGCGCTCGCGGTGCAGGCGGACGCGGTCGCGCATTTCGGGATCGAGGATGCGCGCGGTGGCGATGTAGACGTAGGGCGGGGAGAGAGACGTAACGAGGGATTCCGCGTGGGTGCTCTTTCCGCTGCGGGAGGCTCCGAGTATGAGATGGGGGGAGGGGGTCATCGCGGGGAGTCTTCCGGGGGGATGTGGGCGGAGAGGTATTCGGTGACGAGGCGGTCGACCAGGTGCGGGAGCGGTTCGCGAAGGGTTCCGACGACGCTGACGGGTTCCTGGGTCAGGGGGAGAAGGAGCTTGGGAGCGCGCGCGGCGCCGATGGCCTGCACCATGGAGGGGGTGAGTTCGCCCATCATGGCGTGAGAGACGAGAATGGAAATGGGGCCGACGATGACATCCGCCTGCTGGACGCAGTGGCAGATGGCGTGTTCGCCGGTGGCCCCGCGGTTGGCGCCGGATGTCATCATCTGCGCGGTGGCGATGGCGTTGGTTCCGAGTGCCCAGACTTCGGCGCGTTCTCCGTAGGCTTCCTTGATCCTGCGGATGATGGTCGTGCCGATGCCGCCGCCCTGTCCGTCGATGACTGCGATGCGTGTCACGTGGAGATCCTCCTGGGAATCTTATTCGTTGTCCAGCCCGAGGCGGCGAAGAAGCCGGGAAAGTTCGTCCGGGGTGGTGAAGGGTATGGTGATCGTGCCGCGGTCTCCGCTTCGGCGAAGGCGGACGGGGGATTCGAGCCGGGAGCGGAGGCGGTCCTGGATTTTTTCGAGGTCCGGGTCCGGTGGCGGGGAAGGCGCCGGTTCGGCGGAGGCCTTCGCGACCAGGCGTTCGGTTTCGCGGACGGAAAGGCCGCGGGAGATGACGGAGGCGCAGACCCGGAGTTGACGGACGGGGTCGGGGAGGGCGAGGAGCGCCCGCGCATGGCCCATGGCGAGCTTGTGGTCGATGACGTGCTGCTGGATTTCCGCGGGAAGGTTCAGCAGGCGGAGAGTGTTGGCGATGGTGGCCCGGTTCTTGCCCACGCGCTGGGAGATCTCTTCCTGGGTGAGGTTGAATTCCTGCTGGAGGCGCTGAAAGGCGAGCGCTTCCTCGATGGCGTTGAGATCCTGGCGCTGGAGGTTTTCGATGAGGGCGAATTCCAGCGCCTCGGAGGAAGAGGCTTCGCGGAGGATGACGGGGACTTCGGCGAGGCCCGCCAGCGTTGCGGCTCTCCAGCGGCGTTCTCCGGCAATGATGGTGTAGCGGTCCGGGAGCGGGGAGCGGGAGACGAGAATGGGCTGGAGAATGCCCTTTTCCCGGACGGACTGGACCAGTTGCTGGAGCGGTTCGTCCTCGACGGTCTGCCGGGGCTGGCAGGGATTGGGCTCGAGGGAATCCGTGGGGCAGTAGAAGAGCTGCAGGTCGCCGGATTTGAGCCATTTGGTGGACGAGAGGAGATCGTCGAGGCCGCGGCCCAGACCCCTGTTTTTTTCTGCCGTCATATCATGATGCTCCCTGTGTGAGGATTTCGTCGGCCAGGTCCATGTAGGCGCGGGCGCCCGCGCAGGAGGCGTCGTAGAGGAGCGCGGGGAGGCCGTAGCTGGGGGATTCGCTGAGCCGGACGTTCCGGGGAACGAGCGTCTTGAAGACGCGGAAGGAAAGGTGGGTCCGGATTTCGTTCACCACCTGGTGCGCGAGGTTGTTCCGCCGGTCGAACATGGTGAGCAGGATCCCCTCGATGTTGAGATGAGGATTGAAGCGGAGCTTGATCTTGCGGATCGTTTCGAGAAGGAGGGTGAGTCCTTCCATGGCGTAGTATTCGCACTGGAGCGGGATCAGGACCGAGTCCGCCGCGGTGAGGCTGTTCACGGTGAGCAGCCCGAGGGACGGGGGACAGTCCAGGAGGATGTATGCGTAACGGTCGGAGAGAAGTTCGAGCCGGGACCGGAGAAGGTGTTCGGCCTTCTGCGCGGAGAAAATTTCCCATTCGGCGGCGGCAAGCTGCGAATCGGAAGGGAGCACGGCAAGTTCGAGCCGCGGCGTGAGGGGCTGCTGGATGGGCGGCGTGGTGGAGTCGTGGAGAAGATAGGAATAGAGGGAGGGGGACTGCGGCTGCAGGCGGATGCCGAGTCCGCTGGAGGCGTTCCCCTGGGGGTCGCAGTCCACCAGGAGGACGCTCTGTCCCCTGCCGGCCAGGCTGGCCGCAAGGTTGACGGCCGTGGTGGTCTTGCCGACTCCGCCCTTCTGATTGGCTATGGCTATGATTTTGGACATGGCAAAAGCGTTTCCCGAAAGTGAGAAGTCATCGGTGCAAAGTTTGAGTCAGGTTGCCTGCGGGGTTCGATTCCGACAGTGTTCCACGTGGAACGGTCAGGAAGGACCCGGTTCGGACCCGGCCGCGGGCACGCGCAGGCTCCACGAGGTGAAGAACTCGTGGTAGCGCAGGATGAACAGCAGCCCCTCCCGTGTCCTCACCCGGAAATAGCGCATGGGCAGCCTGGTCGAATCCGGACGCCCTTCGAACCACCGGTCCAGGACCCGGGCAATCTCGTATCGCCTCCCCCGCCATTCGAAAGCGACCGGTTCCTGTGCGCCCATGTATTCGTCGCGTGTAAAAACCGTAACCCGTTCGAATTCCATCGATTGCCGCGCAGCACTGCGCCGGGGCGGAAGCCGCCCGGCCGGTGAGGAAACGTTCTTTCCCATCTACCTGCCCGTTTCCGGGACCTTCCAAACCCGACGATTATACTCAGATCCATTTACAAATAAAAAGGTTTTCTGTTAGACTTTCCTCATTAGGATGTAAACGAAGGCCACGCATTCCCCGAAATCGAGGAGGAAACGCACGATGCGCAGAGTTCTCCTGGTGATCGATATGCTGAATGATTTCATAGATCCGAAGGGTGCCCTCTACTGCGGCGAAACGTCGCGGGCGATCATCCCGGCGGTCCGGGCCCTGGTGGACCGGTTCCTTTCCGCAGGGCAGACGGTCATCTACCTGAGGGACGCCCATGCGGAGAACGACAAGGAATTCGAACTGTTTTCCCGGCACTCGGTGAAGGGGACCTGGGGCTCCCGCATCATCCCGGAACTGGAGCCGCCCCCGGGAAGCATGGTCGTCGACAAGACCCGGTTTACCGGATTCTTCGGGAACGATCTGGCGGAAATCATCGCCCGGGCGCGGCCGGACGAGGTATGGGTCACCGGCGTGGTCACCTCCATCTGCGTGATGGACACGGCCGGGGACCTCCGCAACCGCGACTATTCCGTGGTGGTCCCGGTCGACGCGGTGGCGGATTTCGACCCGGAATTTCACGAATTTGCTCTCAAGCGCATGCAGCGGGTCTACGGAGCCAGGCTCGTCGAATCTTCCGCGCGCGGCCCCGAAGCGGCCGAAGCCGCGGAAAAAAATAAACGAGGGGGAAGAGAATGAGCCTGTGGAGGGATTATGCTCCGGAACTGGTCACGGACCTGTACGAATTCACCATGGCCGCCAGCTACCTCAAAGAGGGCATGTCGGGCGAGGCCACCTTCAGTCTGTTCGTGCGGGAATACCCGGAAAACCGGGCCTACTTCGTATCGGCGGGCCTGGAACAGCTGATCGACACGATATGCGCTTTGCGCTTCAGCGAAGAATCCATTAACTATTTGTCTTCATTGCATAAATTTGCGCAGGAATTCCTCGAGGCGCTGAGGCGCTACCGCTTCACGGGCACGATCCGGGCCATCCCCGAAGGGCGGATCTTCTTCTGCCAGGAACCCCTCCTGGAGGTCACGGCGCCCATCTTCGAGGCGCAGATCATCGAGACGCTGGCGATGAACGTGCTCCAGACGGAAACGCTCCTCACCAGCAAGGCGGCCCGCTGCATCCAGGCGGCGCGGGGAAAGCCCCTGGTGGACTTCGGGCTCAGGCGGACCCAGGGCGTCGACGCCGGGGTCAAGGCGGCGCGGGCCGGTTACCTGGTGGGGTTTGCGGGGACGAGCAACCTGCTTGCCGGAAAGCTCTACGACATCCCTGTTTTCGGCACCATGGCCCATTCCTACGTCACCAGCTTTCCGCATGAAATGGATTCCTTCCTTGCCTTCGTGAGGGCGTTTCCCGAAAACACCGTCCTCCTGATCGACACGTACGACACGCTGCGGGGAGCCGAAAAGGCGCTGGAAGTCGCCCGCATCCTGGAAGCGGAGGGACGCAGGCTCATGGCCGTCCGCCTGGACAGCGGGGACCTCTGTTCCCTGAGCAAAGAAGTGCGTCGGATCTTCCGGAAAGGCGGCTACCCCGGCATACAGATCATGGCCAGCGGCAGCCTCGACGAATACCGCATCGAACAGCTCCTCGCAGGCGGAGCCGAAATCGACTCCTTCGCCGTGGGCACCCGTGTCGTGGTCTCCGCCGACGCCCCGTACCTGGACATGGCCTACAAACTGACCGAATACGACGGACGCCCGATCCTCAAGCTCAGCAGGGGAAAGACGACCTGGGTCGGGCGCAAGCAGGCGTACCGGCGCTACGACGCCGGCGGCAGGATGATCGAAGACGTGCTCGGAACCGCTGGGGCCGACAGGGAGGAAGGCGAACCGCTCCTCGAGGAAGTCATGAAGGGGGGGGAAAGAGTCCGGCCTCCCGAGACGCTGCGGGAAATCCGCGCCCGGTTCGCGCGGGAGTGGGAGACGCTTCCCCTGCCCTGCCGCAAAACCGTGGCCCCGAAACTCTACCCGGTGCAGATCGCGCCGGCTCTTGCCCGTCTCCAGGAGGAAACCGTGCGCATGAGGCTCAGGGAGGAAGTCGGGCAGAACTCCTGACGTGCGGGATCACCCGGCGGGCGCCGCAGCCCGCCTCCAGACGAGAAGCCGTCTCGGCCGGGCTGCGGAAGGAAGATCGTAGGGGAATTCGCCTTGGAAGACGAGACCGGGCCGGTGCGGTGGTTCCTCCCGCGCCGCGCCTTCGAGGTACTCTTCGCCGGGACCGGCCCACCAGGCGAAGACGCCGCCCGGTTCGAGGGATTTTTCCGCAAGCTCCAGGGATTCCGGCTCCAGGCGCACCGCGCGCATGGTGACCAGCTTGAACCCGCCCGGACCCGCCGGCATTCGCAGCCGCTCCATTTCCTCCCACCTGCCCTGCACCGCCCAGGCTTCCGGCAGCCTCAAGCCGGCGAGCGCCACCTTGAGGAAGCTGACTTTCTTGCGGTTTGCCTCCAGGAGCACCATCCGAAGTTCGGGAAGCAGGATTTTCAGCGGTATTCCGGGGAAGCCCGGTCCGGTGCCCACGTCCAGGGCGAAACCGGCATGGGGGAGCTCCCGCGCGGGGAGCAGCGAATCCAGGATGTGCTTTTCGAGGATTTCCCGTGGATCGGTGATGCGGGTGAGGTTCAGCCTGCGGTTCCAGTCGAGCATGAGCGCGACGTGCGCGCGGCACAGCCGGGCCTGCTCAAGGGAAAGGCCGATGCCGAATTTCTCCGACGCGCGCAGCAGTTCTTCCTGGAAAGCCTTCTCGTCCATGAACGCGGTGTTCTCCCTCTCCCGTTGGAGGCCTCCGCGCGCGCAGGCGGCGCGTCGGGCGGAAAGCCCCGCTTCCGGTATTTGCAAAAACCCGAAAAGTGCTCTAATCTTCTACAACAGACCGGGGGCTCATTGCGACCGGAAAACGCACGGGCGCGGGGCGCCCCCCGGGCAATGCCGCTGCGTTGAGGATTCCCATTTTCCCCTCCGATGCGGGAGAATGGAGAGGTGTTGGTTTTCAAGCAATTGAAGCTTTGAAGAAAACACCCCCCTGCCCCCGTCGAGGGGGGAATCGAGATTGTCGCTCGTGGGGGAGAACACCGCTGCCTCAACAGCATTGTGCCGCATTCGAGGCGGGGGAATCGAGATTGTCGCTCAAACGGAAAGCACGGTTTGACGCAACGGCATCGGCACCCCCCCCGGAGTTGGCCCCGCGGACCGCGAAGGGAATGGAAACGAATCGATGCGCGACATGTCTTTCAATTTCTGCAAGACGCTCTCCCAGGAACTGGACCCCGAGAAACTGCAGCACATGTTCCTCACGTCCCTGCTCGAACTGCAAAACGTCGAGAGGGGATCCATATGGATCCGGAAGGGAGACGGATACTACTGCGCCGAAGCGGTCGGCAGCCAGAGCGAGATGATCAAGGGCATCACGATCAGCGCAAGCCAGCCGAGCATCGTCGGGTGGGTCATCGAGAACGGGAAGATGACCATCGGCGAGCCGGGCAGGGACGTCCGCCACCTCAAGGAGGTGGAGGAGCCGTTCGTGGTCAAGAGCAAGCTGATCCTGTGCTTTCCGCTGCTCCTGAGGAGCGGGGAAGTCTACGGCGCCGTACAGCTCATCGACACCAGCGCCGGAGGCGACCGGCTGAACCTCAACAAGGATTACCTGGAACTCCTGCAAAACATCATCGATCTCAGTGCCATCGCCCTCAGCAACTCGCTCGTGTACACGGACAAGGTGCAGGAGAACCTCCGGCTGAAAAAAGCGCTGGAAACCCTGCGGAGCGAAGATGCGGCCATCGGCGGGAGTCCCGCGTTCCTGAGAGTGCTCAAGGAGGCGGGCGATTACGCCAAGACGGACTTTCCGGTCTTGATCACGGGGGAGAGCGGCACGGGCAAGGAAGTGATCGCCAAGGCGATCCACCGCATGAGCCGCCGGGTGGACAAGCCGTTCCTGGTGCAAAACTGCAGCGCCATTCCCGAAACGCTCCTGGAAAGCGAACTCTTCGGCTACGAAAAGGGGGCCTTCACGGGGGCGGTGAAGGACAAGATCGGGCTCTTCGAAGCGGCCAGCGGGGGCACCGTCTTCCTGGACGAAATCGGAGACATGCCTCCCCTTCTCCAGGCCCGCATCCTGAGGGTCATCCAGAATAGCGAGGTCAAACCCCTGGGCGGGACCAGGACCCGGCGGATCGACGTGCGCATCATTTCCGCGACCAACAAGGACCTGAGGGAGGCGATAGCCAGGGAGCAGTTCAGGGAGGACCTGTTCTACCGACTGAACGTGCTCCCGGTCCACATGCCTTCCCTGCGCGAGAGACAGGAAGACATCCCGCTGCTGCTCGAGCATTTCCTGGGAAAGGAAGCGCTGCGCATGGGAACGCGCCCGAAGAAGATTTCCCGGGAATCGCTGCAGGCCCTCGTCGAATATCCCTGGCGGGGAAACATTCGAGAGCTGGAAAACCTCGTCAAGCACCTCATCGTGGTATCCAGCGGCGAATGGATCACCCCGGAAGACCTGTCCACTCATTTCGCGGCCTCCCAGCCGAGCACGGCCGCGCCGGCCGCCATTGCGGCACCGCCGCAGGCGGGCTGCCCGCAATCGCAGCGGGAGTTTCCGGACTCCGTCTTCGACGGCCGTTCGTGGGACGAGATCGAGCGGGCCTACGTCATGCATCTCCTTGAAAAAAACCGCTGGAACATCACCCGCGCGGCGAGGGAAGCCCGCGTCAACCGGTCGACCTTCGACTCCCGGATGAAGAAGCTCGGCATCAGAAAGTAAGGGCTGCGATGAGTGAAGTGCCCGAAAGAGGCGAATACGCGTCCCGCCCGCCTCGAAGCGTGGGCCCCGTCCCTCCCCCGGCGATTCTCGAAAAAATCGAAACGGCGCGAAAGCTCTTCGAGGAATACGGCGCTCTCCTGCGCGCCGACGCGCGCGTTGCCGCCCAGTTGGAGTGTGCGCGGCGGAAGATCGAGCGATCGAGGAAGGCCAACGTGGAATCGGGCGTCGCCGCAGCCTGCAGGCGCTGTGACGAAGAAGAGGGCGGAAGCTGCTGCGGGGCGGGGATCGAAAACAGGTACACGCCCGTTCTGCTGCTCGCCAACCTCCTGATGGGAAAAAACCTTCCCCTTAAGCGCAGGTCGGAAAACGACTGCCATTTCCTGGGGGAGACGGGCTGCAGCCTCGACGCGCGCCATGTCCTGTGCGTGAATTACCTCTGCACCAGGATCCAGAAGGAACTCCCGGCCCGGGAACTCATCCGGCTGCAGAACATCATCGGAGAAGAGATGGACGCGGTCTTCCTGCTCCACGAAACCATCAAGAAAACCATGAAGAGCGCCGGAACGTGAACATCGAAGCGGACATGAACAACGAATGCATGGGCAGAGCCCTCTCGCTCGTCGCCGATTACTACGACACCTGCAAATACGGCTGTGAAGGGAACGAAGGGTACCGAAAATCGACGGATCTCGGGAAGCTCGCCTCCTGCCTGGGGGAACTTGCGGCGGCGGGAATCGTCGACCGTGAGCGGACCGTCTTTGCGGACCTCGGGTGCGCCGACGGCCGGGTGAACGTGCTGGCGGGCTATTTTGTGAAGTGCAGCATCGGAGTGGAGATCGACGGAGAAATCCTGGCCGAATACGACCGGCGGAGGAAGGAACTCGAACGGCTGCTGACCGTCGCGGGACTGGGACGGCCGCCGGAAAACGTCACTCTCTTCCGGGGCAGTTCGCTGGAGCCCGAAACGTTCCGGAAAATCGGGGAGAGCACGGGATTCGGCTTTGCCGACATCGACCTGTTTTACACCTACATTATCCTGCACGATTTGTTTGCTAAAAAGATCGCGTCGGAATCAAAGCCGGGAGCCCTCTACCTGGTCTACGGGTTCAGCAGGGTGCTGCCCCGCTACGAAGGGCTGGAACTCGTGGAGCCTGACGTGGCCGGCCGGGGTGTTGCGGCTCTCTACCGGGCCGGGCGGTAAGATCGCGGAGGCAGGCGGCCGGGCAGCTCTAGGGCCGCGTGAGCCGCTCTACGATCTCGCGGTGTTCGGGAAAGCGGGCCAGGAGGTCTTCTCTGCACGCCAGTTCGAAGTCTTCGAACGCAAACCCCGGTGCGACGGTGCAGCCGACGAGGCTGTACGATTCCGGATCGCAGACGACCGCTCCGAACCAGACGCCCGCCTTCACGACCGCCTGGAAGACTTCCCCCCGGTCGAAATCGCGTCCCAGCCGGACCGTGGAATGAACCCCGCCATCGTCCAGCATGTGGAGGTCGAGGGGTACGCCCGCATAGAAGTGCCACATCTCGTCGGACTTGATGCGGTGGAAGGCCGAAAAGCCGCCGCCGGGCAGCAGGTAGTAGATGGCGGTGGAGAGAAGGCGGGCGCCCCCGAAGCGTTCCGGAAGGCACTCGCCCGGGATGGCTTCGTCCGCCTGGTAGGTCCTGCGGTAGAAGCCTCCCTCGGGATGTTCTTCGAGTCCCAGCCTTTCGACCCAGTAGTGGGCATCTCGTTCCATGAAAGCCGACTCCTCGGAAAAATTCTCGTCTGAACGCGCAACAGAAGGACCACTTCCGCTTCGAGCTATGATAGACCCGGACGGCGCGGCGGGGAACAAAAAAGCATTTCCGGAAGAGCGGTACGACCCGGGCGGCGCGCAAGCGACGGCCATCCGGTTGATTTTCGGCGTTCCGCCGTTTTTCCTGTAACTTTTCCCGCACCATCCCCGACATATAGCATTGAGAACGATCGGGCGGGTTCTTTGCCGTGGGCCTTCGGGCAGTCGGCGATGCATGCCGAACGACTGTCCGGAACGTGCGGCAATGCTGTTGCGTTAAGGATTTCCCTGCCCCCCTTGAGGGGGAACAAAGGGGGGTGTTGGTTTTTAAGCTATTGAGGTTTTGGATAAAACACCCCCCTGCCCCCCTCAAGGGGGGCAGGGAGACTGTTGCTCGACCGGGAAATCCGACGCTTGATTCAGCAGTATTGCCTGTCCCCTCAGGGGGGAATGGAGCTTGACTCGACGGTATTGGGAAGGCGCGGGGGCGTTTCTTCAAGAGACTTGGGACGAAAGGTAGGATTTGTTTGCCGATTCCCCAGCGGAACCATACAATGTGACCGACGTGTGCAGGGCTTCCCGTGATCTTTCCGATCTCCGGGACCAGAAGGCCGGAGCGCCGGCGCAATCATGCAGCAGGGAGCGGGCGTCCATGCCCCATAGTGGAACCGCCGTGAAGAATCGGGCCGAACCTCCCGACAGCGAGATCGTACGCCGGGTGACCGGCGGAGAGGTGAACGCCTTCGAACTGCTGGTGGAAAGATACCGGCCGCTGGTCTTCGGGATCGTTTACAGGCACGCGCCCCGGGAAGCGGCCGACGAGATCGCGCACGAGGTTTTCGTCCGGGCCTTTCAGTCCCTGAAGACCTATTCGGGGGAAAGCCCCTTCGGGCACTGGCTGGCCAGGATCGCCTCACGGTGCTGCTTCGATTACTTTCGCGAGCGACACCGCCGGTTTGAAGTTCCCCTGAGCCGGATCACGGACGAGCATCAGAAATGGCTCGACGACGTCCTGGAGGCGGATTCGCGGGATGCGTTCGAGCGGGCGGTCGAAAGCAGCGAGGCGAAGGAAGTGCTGCAGTACGCCCTGGACCGGCTGTCCCCGGCGGACCGGATGGTGCTGGGGCTGGTGTACCTGGACGGCATGTCCACGGCGGAAGCCGCGGACATGCTGGGCTGGAGCCGCGTAGGGGTGAGAGTGAGGGCACATCGGGCCAGGGGCCTGATGAAAAAGATCATTTCCGGATTACTTCGGGAAAGGCGAGGAAGGGAATGAAACGACCGCGTAAAGAAGACGTCCGGAAGGTGGAGGAGGCGCTGATCGCCGCCCACCGCCTGCAGGAACCCGTCCAGGGGGACCCGGCGTTCCGGCGGGAACTCATGGGGCATATCCGCGGGCTCGGCTCCACGGCGGCCGAAGAGCGGAGGGAAGCCACGCCCTGGCTTGTCCCCGTGTGGCGCTTCGCGGCCGTGACCTGCGTGGTCTGCATTCTGCTGTTCTTTTATGCGCTCAACACGGAAACCAGCCTGGACTTCGAAGTGGCGGGAGCCATCGCCGGGGCCCCTTCGAATCTCGTCATCGCCCAGGCATTCGGGGGCATCTGATGCAGGAAAAGGATTCGAAACCCTCGCAGAAGTGGAAGCTCTGGTCTGGCCTCGGGTCGCTTTTTCTTTCCGGGATACTGATCGGCGCACTCACGACGGGCCTCTATGCGCGGCACCGCGTGGAGCATTCCCTCCACCAGGGCGCTTCCGGGGTGCGCCAGATGGTTGTGAAGAAGCTTGTCAGCGAACTGAAACTCACGGAAATCCAGAAGGAATCCCTGGAAAAAATCGTCTGCCGTACCCAGGCCGAACTGCACCGGCTGAGGCAGAGCCACCGGCCCGAATTCGAGGGAGTGGTGGACCGGTCGGTGGCGGAGATGAAAAAGGACCTTACGCCCGGCCAGCAGGCGAAGCTGGACGTTCTTGTGGAAAAGGCCAGATCTCGCTGGGAAAACCATGGAAAGGCAAGGCACGGTGCAACGTCCTGCGAGTGATCGTCAGCGGCGCCGAAGGCGAAGGGCGGATTGGAAAAAGGAAAAGCCAGGCATGGGGGGCCTGGCTTAAAGATAGGAGGTGGATTATTGGGGCTTCACTATCTATATCGGTAGTTTTGTTGTTCCCCATTAAAGAAAACTGCAGGGAAATGCATTTTATCCGCAAGTAGTTCCAGAGCGAGGTCCATTTCTGTTCCGCACGTTCCGATCTTTTCGGCGTACCCCCGATCCGCTTCCCGGGGCCGCGACCTCCGGGCGATCCTACCCTTTTCAGAATAAATACTATAACAAACAGTTATTCGTGAATTGCCTTTTTCCCAGGAGAATCAAGGCTTTTTCTGTTGAAGAAGAGGTGACCTTGTGTTATCCATAACATGATCGCTAATCATCAACTTGTTGGAGGCATTTCATGATTCAACTGGAAAATCGGTACGAAAAATCCATTCATCTTTCGAAGATCAAAGAGCGGCTTTACGAAGCAAAACTGGAACTGCAAGCGGCAGAAGCGAATGGAGATCCCATCGGTTTTCGCAGGGCGTCCGACAGGTACTTCGATTTGCTGGTTTCATACAGGCGCACGGAGAACGGGGAGCACCCGCACCACTAGGAGAGCGGAATCTCGACGAGCAGGTGGGTGCCGGCGCCCTTTCTGGATTCGATGGAAAATTCTCCGTCCACCTGGGCCACTCTTTCCCTCATGATCAGAAGTCCCATCGAATTTTCCGCCTGCTGGTGTTCCATTGCCGCGAGGGGATCGAACCCCGCGCCGTCGTCCTCCACGCTGAGCCAGAGGGTATGGTTTCTTCGCACCAGGTTTATGAAGACTTTCTTCGCCCCGGAATGCTTCAGCACGTTGTTCAGCGCTTCCTGGACCACTCTGTAGATGGTGGTTTGCCTGTCGCTTCCGATCCCCTTGGGGATGTTCCTGTGGAAGAAGTGGAATTCCACGTCCGTCCGCAACCTGATTTCCTCGATCAGGTTGTTGATGGACGCGACCAGCCCCAGGTCGTCCAGCACGCTCGGTCTCAAGTCGCAGGCAATGTCCTTGATGCCGCGCATGGCCTGCACCGATTTGTCCAGCGCCATCCCGATGCGCTTGCTCAGGTCACGGCCGGGTTTGTCGAGGTGGCCCGAGATGAATTCGAGGTCCATCTTGAGCGTGGTAAGGATCTGCCCGATATGATCGTGAAGTTCCATGGAGATCCTCTGCCTGTCCATTTCCAGGAGTTCCATCAGCTTTCTCGATAGAAACTTTCTCTGGTCGTGCTCTTCGATGAGTTTTTCGTTGAGCGTCCGCAGGCTTTCCTCGACCAGCCTCCGCTCGGTCATATCGCGCCCGACGGACTGGTAGCCCGTCAGCCTGCCCTCTTCGTCGAACATTCCCCTCACGGCCCATTGCATCCAGGCCACCCGCCCATCCGGCGTGACGTTGCGGTCTTCGATGACCGTCACCGGGTTTTCGGGCGTGAGGGAGTCCAGATGGGCGCGCACCATTTCCCTGTCATTCTCGTGGACATGTTCCCAGAAGTTGTTTTCCTTCCGGCCCGGGCTCTCGGCGTCGAAGCGCCGGGTGTAGGCTTCGTTGACGAAGACGAGCGTTCCGTCGGGCATCGAGCGGCTGATCAATTCGGACTGGTCCTGGACGACCGCGCGGAAAAGAGCCTCACTGCCGGCCAGGGAGCGGCCGTATTCCTCCAGCTTTTCATGGGACTCCCGGAGTGCCGTGGCCATCTGGTTGAACGACCGGGTGAGATCCCCGATCTCGTCCCGGGATTTTTCCTCCAGGCGGCTTGAATAATCCCCGTTCGCCAGCATCCTTGTCCCGCGCTGCAAGGCCGCAATGGGGAGCAGAATGCTTCTCGCGATCATCACCTTGATGGCCGCCGTCAGCAGCAGGCCGAGCAGCGCGATGGCGAACGCCGCGATGAACACCTTACGGCGAAGCAGAATGGTTTCGAGGGCGTCGCGCCGGGTCATGAAGGCCCCGATCGGCTCTCCGGAGGCGCTCAGCACCGGTTGATACAGGGCGATGTATCCATTGTCGCCTTCGACGATTTCCCTGTATGGAACGGCGCGTCCGAGGACCGCGGCTTCGGCTGCGGGCTTCATCGTCCGAAACTCTGCGGGGGCGGGGGGGGAACCGACGATCAGGCGGTTGGATGCATAGACGCAGAGATTGAAGTGGAGCACGGAGTAGGCGCTGGAAAGGAAATGCTTCTTCTGGCCGATATACCGGCGTGCGACCACTGCGGCGGTGACGTTCAGGTTCTGTTCGTCGTAGAGCGGGGCCGAAGCCGTGACGGAAAGCATCGGCGTCCGGGAGGGTTCGTCGTCCGGAGGGGCGATGAGTTCCAGGCCGCTGGCTGTCCGCCCGACGAGGGCCGGTACCGTGAAAAAGCGGTTCACCGAAGGCGTCGCCCCTTCCACGAGGGGCTTGGAATGCGCCTTGATCTCGCTGTTCAGGTCGACGACCAGGATTTCGTCGACGGAGAGAGCGGAGGCATCCCTCGTGAGCTTCGCCTCCAGCTTTTCATATTCCCCGAGTTCCACCAGGTTTGCCCATCGGCTGTACGTGCTGCGGGAGCGGACGAGATCTTCGAGCATCCTGGCCTCGTGGTCCACGATCCATGAGATCACGTCCATGTCGGTCGAGAGTTCCTTGATGACGCTCTTTTCGATCCTGCCGCTGACATAGCCCACGGCAAAGATGGTTGCCAGCGTCAGCGGCAGAACCAGAACGATAAGGAAGGCGATATTCAGTTTTGCACCGAGGCTTTTGAAGCTCATGCCCGTTTTCCACTCTTCCCGGCCGGGTCCGGCGTCGATTGTGTGACGAGGCCTGACGTGCGTTTTCCTGTTACCCGGTCTCCCCGCGGGAAGGCGGTTGAAACCGCGGTGAAGGGCGGCCGTTGCAGGTCGCCTTCACGCCTGGGGCGGTCCGCCCGAAAGCTTGCGATACACATGGGCCGAGGCCGCCAGGGAAGTCGGCAGCGTGACGACCAGGCCAAGCAGCAGGGGAATCGCCCCCAGCAGGTTGATTCCCAGGAGGGCCAGGGAAAAGCCGATGAGCTTCAGGACGTGGCCCCTGGTCCAGGCGAAGCTCATTTTCAGCGACTCAACGGGGCTCAGGCCCCGATCGACTATGGCGAACGCGTAGAGGAGATTCCGGCAGGCCAGGTAGATCCCGGGGAGTACGAGCAGGAGGGAGCCGGCCGCCAGCATCAGCCCGTAGAGGAGCGACGCGTAGAAGTAATTCAGAAACAGCGGGCCGCAGGAAAAAAGGTCCCTCATGGCGTGCGGTTTGCCGTCATACAGGTTCAGGGCCGTTTTGAGCAGTCCCATGGACGTCAGGACGTGGAGGCCCATGGATACCACGAACAAAACGGCGCTGGCCGCGGGATGGTCTTCGCGCAGCAGGCCCTGGGCGATGCCCGGAACGCGCGGGATCGATACGGCCAGGAGGATGAAAAAGAAAGAAAAGGCCAGGTGCCCTTTAGCGGCTTTCCAGCCGGCCTGCAGGGCTTCGCCGATGGAAAAATCCGCCGGCCGGGAAGGAGGCACGAAAGAAACGCCCTCCGGCCGTTCGCCCGGCACGGGGGGAGCCTGCCGGAGGGAAGCCGCGTTTTCCGGGCCGGGGCCGGGTGCCGCCGGGACGGGATCGACGAGGATTTCCGCCCCGCATCGCCTGCAGTGCGCCACGGCCCTCCTGGGCGGGATTTTCTCGTCGGGAAGGTTATAGGCGGCGCTGCAACCGGGGCAGATGAGTCGCATGAGCGTTCTTTTCTTTTCTGCGTGCGGTGGAGACAGTCGCTCCCAGGCGGAAGCGAAATCGAACCCGCTCATGAATCCTACACAACGTCCCCGGATGTCAAGCGCGATCGGGAGGCGGTATTTTTCCCGGCAGGCTCACCGCAGCTTGAGGGTGGCGAGGGAGAGCAGGGCGAGGATGCCCGCCACGATCCAGAGGCGTATCACGACCTTTGTTTCCGCGATTCCCTTATGCTGTAGGTTGTGGTGCAGCGGAGCCCGGTAGAAGATGCGCCGGCCCAGCCACCGGACGCCTATCTTGTCCTGGATCTGGCTGGTGAGGGCTTCCGCGATGAACAGTCCGCCGAGCAGGGGAAAGAGCATTTCCTGTTTCAGAAGGACCGATATGACGGCCATGGTGCCCCCGATGGC
>JAJFUA010000017.1 GCA_021372635.1 Desulfobacteraceae bacterium
CCCGCAGCACGTCTCCGGTTTCGACGTCGAGTTCCTTCGCCGTGTCCGGGTGCAGTTCGATCCATCCCCCCCAGGTCACCTGGGTCATGGGGTCCGGGAGTTCCTGGATCCAGAAGCGGTTGGCCTGCCGGCCGTCGTAGAACTGCACGGTGGGGTAGCAGGTGAAGTGGTACCCCTGCCGGGGCTTTCCCGAGGAATTGTCCCCGGGGAAGGCAAAGTCCGGCCTCTTCGGGGTCACCGCGACTGCCGCGGGGGCCGGCGCCCAGTACCCCCCCCGCTGGACCGCCTGCTGCCAGAATTCGTCGAAGGGCCGGTCCGGGGCGTTCTTCTGCCAGAGGTCGCTCCAGGAGTTCCGGAGCACTTCGTAGAAATCCTTGAACGGAAACCGTTCGGGTCCGGCAATCTTCTTTCCCGACGAAATCAGGAGGTCTCCGAGGTGCTTTGCGGAAAACCCGGACACGGGGCCCATGACCGGCTGCATGAGGCCGGTCGCTCCCGCATACGGCGAGTAGTCTCCCCAAGATTCCAGGGGCGTCAGGGTCGGCGCGATCAGGTGCGCATGGGCCGCCGTTTCGTCCACGGCGCTCGAAAAACTCACCACGAACGGAACGGCTTCGAGGCTCCTGCGAAACTCCCACGCTCGGGGCAGGGAGAAGACCGGGTTGGCCCGATCGCAGAGAAAAACCTCCACTTCCCCGCGCCGCATCCTTTCGGAAAGGTCCCGTATGGCCACGGCGCCCGCCGCTTTGCCGTAAGCCGTCGGACGGGAGAAGTCCAGGGTTTCCATGGTGCCCGGGTTGAGAGTGCAAAGCAGGTTCGCGGCGACCGCCGTTTTCGTGGATTCGGGCACGGTGAGCGACAGGCCTTCCGCCAGGGCGAGGGGCCGCCTGGCGGCGGCAAAACCGCGGGCGACGGCGCGTATCGTGTCCTCGCCGACCCCGGTGGCCGCGACGATTTTCTCGACCGGCCACGCTTCCGTCAGGACCGAGTAGTCGGTCCTCTGGTCCAGGCTCAGCGTGTCCGCAAGATCCTCGTCCAGGATGGCGCGCAGGATTCCCAGCGCGACCAGGTATTCGCCTCCCGGGTAGACCTGGACCCACCGGTCCGCATTGTTGGCCGTCATGGACAGCCGGGGCCCGACGAAGACGAAGGGGGTCTTGCCGTTCGGGCGGATTTCGTGAAAGCTGCCGAACTGTCGCGCGTATTCCACGTTGGAAATCCAGGTTTCGAGGAACCCCGCGTTGAAGGAAAGGAGAAAGTCCGCACGGTCGATGCGATAGGAAGGAATGCCGTCGAACCCGAAGACGATCCGGTTGGCCGTTTTCAGAGGTTCGTAAGCGATGGGTTCGTAGATGACATGGCCGTCGGGCTGGCCCAGTTCCTTCAGCCAGAGCCCGATCAGGTCGTTCATGGTGCCGTTCGTCAGGTCCGTCATGAAGACGATGCTTCCCGGCCGCCCCTTTTTGGAGGCTTCGGCGAGCTTTCGGACCAGGAGTTCCTCCGCCTGTTCCCAGGAGGCGGATTCCAGTTTTCCATGCGGGTTTCTCACCACCGGTCCCTTGAACCGGTCGGGATTGTAGAGCCCGTGGAGGGACGACTGTCCCCGGGGACACAGCCTGCCGCCGCTTACCGGATGGCTTGGGTTGCCTTCCAGCTTGATGGCGCGCCCGTCGCGGTTTTTGGCCAGGACACCGCACCCGGCGGGACATTCACGGCAAACCGTCGCATAGTAGTCCGCGTCGCCCGGGACGATGTCTTCGGGAGGAATGATGTAAGGAATCAAGGTCCGCGCGGACTCGGAACACCCGCCCAGGGCGGCGCTCGTACCCGCCAGTCCGAAAAGCTTCAGGAAATCCCGTCGATCCAGATCCGCCATCATGAGTCCCCGCGCCGAGTATAGGCCCTGGCAAGTATGAGCGATCCACCTGGGCCGCTATTGTCAAGCGATTCAATACTGAAACAAATACTGTGTGCCGGGTATTTCGCGGCGTGAAGATAACGTAGCTGCTGTTGCGGCTCTCTACGCCTTTGGGCGATCGTTTGCTCTCAAGGCACCGTAGAGCTATTCGAAATATTAAGAACACGCCCGGATGATGGCAATAGAAGGGAACGCCGGTTTTCCCTGGGCGGGGGAGCGAACCTTTCCCACAGGCTTCCGCTCACGGCTCATTTCATGCCTGCCGCTTCGAGGTCGCCCACCACGACCACGATGCATTCGTCGGGGTGGAGATAGGTCCTGGCGACCCGGAGCACATCCGCGGCGGTGACCGACCGGATGAGGGACGGGTACCTTTCCGGGTAGTCCAGGCCCAGGCCGTAGTACTGCATCTGGTTATAGAGAGACGCAATCTCTTCCTGCGCGTCGAAGCGCAGGGGAAAATTCCCGACCAGGAATTTTTTCGCCGTATCGAGTTCTTCACCGGAAACCGGTTCGTTCCGTATGCGTTTCATCTGCTGAATGGCGAGGTCAATGGCTTCCCGGGCGGAGGCGTTCTTCGTCAGGATGACGACTTTGAAAGATCCCGTGTGCCTGTGGGGAGTGAAGGCGCTTTCCACGGCGTAGGCGAGTCCGCGCTTCACGCGGATTTCATCCGCCATTCGCGAAGTGAGCCCGCTTCTGCCGAGGATCTGGTTCATGACGGAGACGGCGTAGTAGTCCGCGCTGGAGCGTGCTATCCCCCCGTGGCCCAGGACGATGTTGGCCTGGGTGATCGCCCGGTTGATCTTGACGGTGTTCCCGGCCCGGGCCGTTTCCGACTCGAAGGGCCGGGAAGGAACGGCTTTCGAAGGCCATGCCTCGAGGAGCGGCGCGAACTTCTCTTTCACCTCCCCCGCCGTTACATCGCCCACGACCGCCAGGATGGTTGCGTTGGGGCGGTAGTGGGCGTCGTGGAATTCCCGGACCGATTCGGGTTCGATCCGGCCGAGGGACTCTTTCGTGCCCTCCACGGGGTGCCCGTAGGGGCCTTTCAGGTAGAGCGCCCTGTCGAACGTCCGGAGGGCCAGGAGTTCGGGCTGGCTTTCATTGAACTGGATGGTTCCCAGGATGTTGCCGACCTCCCGCCGGACTTCGGGCTCGGGGAAAACCGGGCGGACAAGGGCATCCAGAAAGAGGCGGAAGGCCGTATCGACATCCTTTTTCAAGGACTTCAGGGTCAAGGTGGTGTAGTCCTTCTGGCAGGAGGCTTCCATGGAAGACCCGATGAAATCGAGCTGCCGGTACATCTCATCGATGGGATGGGACGCGGTGCCGAGAAGAAGTCCCCTGGCGGTCAGGTTGGCTAGACCTTCCCTGTCTTCCGGGTCCCTCCACGATCCCGCGTCGACGAGGGCCTGGAAGGTGACGACCGGCAGGGTGTGTTCCTCGATGACCAGAAGGATCAGCTGGTTCCGCAGGACCATCTTCTCGACCCGGGGCGCGGCCTGGGAAACGCCCGGAAGAAGCAGGCACGCCAGGACGAGCAGGGCGGCAGCCATTACGGGAGCATTCAAACGGTCGGGTTTCATTGGTTTCCTCCCGTCTCCCGGGTGTGCCTGATGACCTTTTCCTTTATGGCCGGCCCGGACGGCTCCGCTTTCTCTCCGCTGTAGGGCAGCGGGACGAGAACCCCGGTGGTTCGGTTCGACTTCCTCAGATACTTGTCCGCCACGCGCTGGATATCCTGCGCGGTGACCCTGCGGATGGACGGGACGTAATCGTCGATGGCTTTCCATCCGCCTCCGATTTCGAACTGGGCGAGGAGCATGCCCTGGCTGAACAGGGAATCCTGCGCCATGGTGAATTCGGCTTCGAGCCGGTTCCTGGCCCGCTCCAGTTCCTCGTCGCCCACCGGTTCCTTTTGCAGCCGCGCGATTTCGCCGTCCAGGACTTCTTCCGCCTCGGCGGCGTCCTTTCCGGGGAGCAGGTCGACGGAGATGTAGAACAGGCCGGGGTCGACGGTGACCTGCGAGTATTCCGTTTCGACCTGCCGCGCAAGACCCTTCGTCCGAACCAGGGATTCCTCCAGCCTCGAACTCCGGCCGCCTGCGAGCAGCCCGGAAATCACCTCCAGCGCGCTCCAGTCGGGATTGTGGAGGTTCACCGCGTGATAAGCCAGGAGGAGGGAAGGCAGCTTCGCCTCTTTTTCCACGGTCACCCTTCGCTCCCCTTCCTGGTCAGGGTCCCGGTACCCCGGATATTTCGGCGGAATGCCGGAGCGGATCGAGCCGAAGGATTTCCTGATCCCCGCCAGGAATTCCTCCTTTTTGAAGTCGCCTACGGCCACGATGAAAGCGTTGGCCGGCGCGTAGTACGTCTTGTAGAAGGCCCGCAGGTCTTCCAGCGTGAGGCGGGCGAGATCGTCCGACCAGCCTATGATGGGCCAGTGATAGGGCTGCGCCTGGAAGGCGGCGGCTTCGACCTGTTCCTGGAGATACGCCTGCGGGTTGTCGTCCGTGCGCATGCGGCGTTCCTCGATGACCACCATCCGCTCGGTGTGGAAATCCTCGCTTCGCAGGATCAGGTTGCGCATGCGGTCCGATTCGAGGTCGAGGGCCACCTGAATCCGGTCGGCGCTGAGGGTTTCGAAGTACGCGGTGAAGTCGCCGGAGGTGAACGCATTGTAGTTGCCTCCGTTGGATTCGATCCTGCGAAGGAAACCGGGACCGCTCACCTTCTTCGTCCCCTTGAACATCATGTGTTCGAGCACGTGGGCCAGGCCGGTCTTTCCCCAATCTTCGTTCCTGGACCCCACCCGGTACCAGACCTGGAAGGTGATGGTGGGCGTCCTGTGGTTTTCCAGGAGAATCACCTTCAGCCCGTTGGCCAGGCGCGCTTCGAGGACCCGCTCCCCGATGCCCGCCTCGCAGCACGGTACCTGGGGCAGAGCCAGCAGAAGGAAGAAAAGGACCGGAGAAACGCGGTGCAGGCAGGTTTTGTTCACGGGCGCCGTCCTTCCCGTTCGGGGTTTTCGATGATTTTCCTTGCAGATCCTGCCGCCGGAACGGTGCCCCGCTTCCGGCATGGTTCTAAATGCCAGGAGGATTACGCAATAGATAAGAACTGATCCCGCCGAATTCAATCGGCAGGGAGAGTCCCCGGGGGCAAACCTGCGGGCAGACTGCAGCCGTTTCTTGACAAAACCGACCGCAGCGACAATCTTCATAAAATGTCTTCCCCCCTCGGCCGTCGCTGCCGATGTCCGGGAAAGGGGAAACCGGGAGGGGGCCCCGCCTGCCCCGACGACTCCAACCAGTAGAGGGGGACGATGACCATGTTGGAACTCGATCCTGAGGAACTGGCCCGATACGACGGGAAAGACGGAAAACCGGTCTACATCGCGCACGCCGGCAGGGTCTACGACGTCAGCGAAAGCCGGCTGTGGAAGGGCGGGCTGCACATGCGCCGCCACCATGCCGGAAAGGACCTCACCACCGATATCGGGGGGGCGCCCCATGGGACGGAAGTCCTGGAGAGGTATCCCCAAGTGGGCGTCGTCAGGAAGGCGGAGACAGAGGAAAATCGTGTCCCGGACTGGCTTGCGCCGGTCCTGCGCCGCTTTCCCATGGCGAGACGGCACCTCCACCCGATGACCGTCCATTTCCCCATCGTCTTCATGCTGGCGGCCACTTTTTTCAACCTGCTCCACCTCGTCACGGGAGTCGGGGCGTTCGAAACGACGGGCCTGCACTGCCTGGGCGCTGGGCTCGTCTTTACCCCCGTCGTCATGCTGACCGGTCTCTTCACTTGGTGGCTCAATTACCTGGCCAGGCCGACCCGGCCGGTGACCATCAAGATCTTCACGTCCATCGTTCTCCTTCTCGTTGCCCTGGGTGCCTTCACCTGGCGCCTGGAACACCCGGGAATCCCGGATTCCTTCAGCGCGGACGGCGTTGTCTACTTCCTGCTGATCCTTTCCCTGACTCCCCTGGTGACCGTCATCGGCTGGCATGGCGCCATGCTGACGTTTCCCATCGAAAAGGAACCCGAGGAATGAAGCCGACCGTGAAGAGCGCCTGGATTGCACTGCTCGTCCTGTCGATCTGTGCGGGTGCCGCGGTTTCCGGTGAGTGGAAGGACTGCGCATACCTGCCGAAAAAGACCGCCGCCAATCCGTACCCGAACCTGGAAGTCTGCAGGAACTGCGGCACTGTCGAAAGCGGGAAGATATCCCTTTCGAAGGAATTCATCAGAAAGCTCGGCTTCGACGAACACGGCCTTGCCTCCGTTGCGGTCGACGGCCGTTACTACTATGCCAAGCGCAGCGGGGCCATGCTTCCCGTGATCTCCTTCGAAAACTGGGCGGACGATTACGCGGAAGGACTGGTGCGGTCGATGGTGGACGGCAGGATCGCCTATTTCGACCGCCGGTTCCGGCAGGTGATCGCCCCCCGCTACGACTGGGGCGCTCCTTTCGAGAACGGCAGGGCGCTGGTCTGCAAGGGGTGCGGCATCGAGCCTTCCGACGAGGAGGGGCATCGGCGGGTCACCGGCGGATTGTGGGGCTACATAGACCGGAAAGGCCGGGAAGTCGTCCCGGTGAAGTTCACCCGGGACGAAATCGAGCGTGAGTAGCGCCGGCGTTTTCAGCAGGCGGGCAGTTCCTCGATGAAGCCGGTTCCTGCGCGCGCGGGGGATGATCAGGCGGTGCCGGGCCCTCGTGATTCCGGGACAGACGAACTTGCGGGTTCTTTCCTCCGATTCGGGGTCCCTTTCCGCGAGATCCAGTCCGGCGAGAAAGACGCAGGCCTAGTCGAGACCCATGGCGCCCTGGATGGTGGAAACGGCGAGTTTGTGCAAGCGCCTGCGCAAATCGTGCGTGCGGCTCCGGAGGGGGGCGCCCGTCGTGGGTGGCCAATTCTTTCAGGATGTGCTATGGGTTAGCTGCCGTTTGCCGCGTCGTGCGATCTTCCCGCGACAGCCCCGGCTCCGTGCGCGAACGGTGGTGTGGAGCGGTCGTCTCTCTTTCCGGTTCAGTCGTGCTTCGGGGAGAAGCGGACGGTTCGATCGGGCTGTCGGTCGAAATGCAACTGCGAGGCGAAGAGAGGTAGATGACGAAGATGCTGGAGTTCATGGGGTATTTTGTGGTGGGTGGGCTGGTGGTTGCCCTGACGACCTATTTCGGTTCCAGGGGACACGGTTTCCTGGCGGCCCTGATCAGCATGTTCCCTTCCATGACGGTGCTGACGTTTTTCCTGCTGTACCGGTACGGTGGAAACGCGTCCGTGGTCGGTTACGCCAAGAGCCTGGTCTGGCTCGTGCCCCCCTGGGTGATGTACGTCGTGACGGTGGCCGTGTTCTGCGAACGGATCGGAATCTGGAAGGCCCTGGCGATCGGCGTCGCCCTGTACCTCGTCTCTTCGTACCTGTTTCACCATTTCCGATAAGGTTTCGAGGACGGGGCGAAAGGCCTACGCGGCTTTTCCCTTTCCGGGACCGGGCAGGAGATGCAGGAGCGCCGGGAGAGTCACCAGTGCGGCGATCAGCACGCACAGGCTGCCGACGCCGGCCAGAAGGCCGAGGCTGTAGATTCCCTGGTGCCCCGAGACCATCAGGCTTCCGAAACCCACCGTAGTGGTCAGCCCGGCCAGGATGACCCCTTTCCCCGTGCTTTCCGGCAGCACGGTCCCCGAAGGCCCCTCGCTTCTCCATCTCTGGATGATGATGATGGCGTATTCCACGCCGGCCCCCACGATCATGGGCAGAAAAATCGTGTTCGCCAGGTTGAAGTTGATGCCGAAGAGCGGCATCAGCCCCACCGTCCAGGCGGTTCCCAGCAGGAGGGGCAGCATGGCGAGCAGCGTCTGCACGACGTTTCGGAAGATGCAGAGCAGCAGAACGACGATGAAAATCATGGCGTAGAGCACCGCCTTGATGCAGGCGTCCCGGAACGCTTTCGTGAAGATGTGGAGCGTCACCGGGTCCCCGATGACGTCGGGGTCGACGGAACGGAGGTCGTCCACGAAGCGGCCGAGGAATTCGGGTTCCCAGATGTCCTGCGACGGGAAGACCCGGAGCAGAAAGAGCCGGTTGTCGTCCACGTAGCGTTCGAGAAGTTCCTTCGGAAGGTCGGACAACTGCACCGGCCGGGTCCTGTCGAGATTCATCTGCAGGGTGGCGAGTTTGCTGTCGAGGTCTCGCGCGAGGGCGGCCTGGAAACCCTGCAGGGCCGCGCCGGTTTTCGAGTCTTCGCCCAGCCGCCTGTCGATTGCCCGGATGAGTTCCCGCACCCGGGACATCTGTTTTTCGAGTTCCGGCTTGTCTTTCAGTTCCTTCGGTTCCGCCGCGCCCATTTTGAAGGAAATCCGGGAAAGCGTGTTGCTCAGTTCCGGCACGTCGACGGGGTCTTCCGGGACCGGCACCCGGTGCACGGCGGGCAGCAGCGGGCGCATCTGTCGAAACTGCTCCAGTTTTTCCGCCTGGTCGTTGGGGAGAAAGCTGTCCGCGCTCATCACTTCCGACACCGTCGGAAGGGCCGAAAGCGCCTTGGACTTGCTGCGGACCTCCTCGATGGAACCGGCCAGGACCGCGCCGTATACGCTGGAGCGCTTGGAATCGTTGAGGAGCTTCATTTCCCAGGTGACCGATTCCGCGCTTTTCGACTGGAGATGCAGCATATTGAGGTCGAAGGAGACCCCGCGGGCCATGTACAGGGAAGCGGCCAGGGCCGCGCAGGAGACGGCGGCGATGGCGGCGGCGCGCCGCTTCGTGAAGTGGATGAGCGGCCTGTGGCGGGAGACGGCGGGCAATTGGGCCCCCCGGTCGAACAGGAGCGTCACGGCGGGCAGCAGGCAAATGGCGGTCATTGTGGTCATGACCATACCCATGGCGCAGATGATGCCCAGTTCGGCCAACCCCTTGAAGCCGGTGAGCGCCAGGGGAAAGAAGGAAAGAGCGGCGCAGCTTCCCGCGGATACGATGCCCGGGCCGAGCTGCGTCATGGTTTTTCGGACGGCTTCCCTGCGCGGGAGCCCGTTGGTGCGGACCTCCTCCAGGTAGCGCGAAAGCCAGTGCGTGCCGTTGTCGATTCCGAGCCCGAGCAGAAGGGGGGCGAACACCACGGAAAGAATGTTCAGGTGTCCGACCGTGAGGGTCGTGAGGCCGAAGGTCAGGCACAGGGCGACGAGCAGTTCCGTGACGCCGAAGAGCGGCAGCCGGGAGCCTTTCCAGAAGACGACCAGCAGCAGGATGAGTCCGACCAGGGAGAGGATGGTCCCGAGTTCCATGTCTTTCATGGCCAGGGTCATTTCGTCGACGTTCAGGGCTTCCTGCCCGGTGACCCCCACTTCCACGCCGTCGAATCCCGCCTTGAGGTCGGCCACGGTCTTTCTCAGGCTGGACAGCGACTGCTGTGCCTGCCCGAAGCCGCTTTCCGCCTTGACCGGCGTAACGAAAAGCATCAGGTACCGCTTGTTCTCGGTCCAGAAATACCCGTCGGAATCGTCCCCGCCGGCCGGTTTTCCCAGGAAGGACTCCCAGGGGGACTGGAATATCCCCTTCGCGAGATAATGGTCCATGGATTCCAGGGTGTGGATGAGAAGGGTAAGGTCCGGAGGCCCGGAGACGGTGGAGGACGACGAATCGTCCAGAAAGCCGGTGAAGAGTTCCGCGACCATCCCGGTGGTCATCTCCCGGTTGATGGCCAGGAAAAGATTGTTGACGTCCGGGGACCGGACGAGTTCGCCCAGGAACTTGTGGTGTTCCTCCAGCGTGTCCCTGATGTCCTGCAGTTCCTTTTCGTCCAGGTAGAGGAGGCCCCACGGCTTGAACCGTTCCGGGTCGACCCGGTAGAAAACCTGTGCGTAGTGTTCCCGGTCCTTTTCCAGCACGGGGGCGAGGGCGTGGAGGAACTCCAGCGCGCGGGCGCGGTCCCGGCCCTCGATGGTCACGATGAACGTGTCCAGGTCTTCGAACTTTTCGAGCCGCTCGGTGAGCTGGATCAGCCTGTTCTCCGAGGAGATGAGCGCTCTCTGGCTCGTCTCCACGTCGAGGTTTTTCATGGTGTAGAAGATCGAAAGGCCCGCCAGCGTGAAAGCTATAGAGACGGTGAGGAGGGGTCGCCAGGCGACGACCCTGAAAATCCTGTCGAGGATCGATTCGGATAACTTCATGATGGGAAAACTATAACTCCGTTGAAATGTTTTGAAAACTCACGCACGCTCCGTATGCCCCTTGGCCGGCGGCATCTCCCGTTCCGGGGAGGGTTTTTCCGAAAGCAGCGTGGCGTAGCACACCAGTCCCAGCAAGGACCGGCAGATCTGTTCCAGTCGAAGGGTGATGCCGTAAGCCAGCCCCATGGCGGCGTCGAAGCCGACGGCCTTGAGGGTGAAGATGCGGGTGGCTTCCTGGATCCCTATGCCGAGCGGGACGGCGAACGTCATCAGGTCGAACCAGCCCCCGAGGAACCAGATGCCGGCGGCCAGGCGCCAGCTTGCCTGGTCGCTCAGCAGGTAGAGGAAGTAATAGGCCTGGACGATGCCGCAGGCCATACCGGCGACGTGCCACAATATCGCAATCGGCAGTTCCAGGGGTTCTCTTGAATAGAAGAGCCGAAGCTCGTCGTCCACTTCCGAGACCTTGCGCGCCAGGGTGGAAAGGCGGCCGCCGGCCCACCTGTGGTCGGCGATCCAGCGGAGAATGGCGCCGAGCTTGCCGCATTTCTGCGCGAGAAGGAACCCGAAGACTCCCACGGCCAAAAGGGCGCTGCACAGGAGCATCGCCGGCCACACGCCCGGAGGCAGGGGCACGTGCCACAGCGTGACGATCGTTCCCAGGGAGACGAACAGGAGCTGCGCGATGGTGTAGGCGAGCTTGCCGACGATGACGCCGGTCAGGGCGTCGGAGCTGGCGCGGTTCAAGGACAGGAGCGTCCCCTTGGTGACCTCGCCGCCCAGGGTGGCCGTCGGGGTGAGATAGTTGATGGCGTAGCCGGCGAGGCGGATGCGAAAGAGCCGGTGGAAGGAAAGAGTCCGCAACGCCGGGGGAAGACAATGCCTCCACCCCACGGTATGCAGGCCGTCCGCCACGATTTCGACCAGGATCAACGGGACGAGGCCCCAGCCCAGGAGGCTCATCTGCCGCCACAGTTCCTCGAACCCGATCTGCCAGACCAGGAACGCCAGCAGGGAAAAGCCGAGGATAACGCAAAAGGTGTGGAATTTTTTCATCGTCGGGCAACTCTGTCCTGTAAAGCGGAAAGGGAAACGGCCGAGCCTTTCCCGAATGTCACGGCCCCTGTAAGATCCGGCCGGACGGGCCATATCGTCCCATCCGGCCGGAGTCGGTTCGAGGGTCCTGTCCCGCTGCCGGGACGGTCATTCCGTGAGACTGCAGACTTCCATGGAGCACGATGCTTCCCTGTTGGACCGGTAGGCCAGCTCGATGAGTTCGATGCAGGTGCGGGCTTCCCGGAGATTGCTGCCGCGCAGCGCGGCGTCGCGGATTTCACGGACGAAGTCTTCCACCACGCAGTCCATCCATTCCGGGTGATGAGACCCGGCCGACAGCGCTTCCTGAAAGTCGTACCGCTGTGGCTGCGTTCCGTCCGATTCCACCAGGATATGGTCGTCGCCGATGGTCATCGTGCCGCGCTCCCCTTCCACCGTACCGAAATTGCGGCGGCAGGGGGCCCTCCAGGTGAGGTGCAGCTTCGCCTCGGCCCTCGGGAACCGGATCGTCGCATCCGCGGTTTCCTCGAGGCCCGTGCTGCTGCCCGGCGCGGGTTCCATCCTGGCGGAGACGGACACGGGTGTTTCCGCCACCAGGGAAAGAATCAGGTAAAGGTTGTGCCAGCCATGGTCGATCATGATCCCGCCGCGGGCCACCTGCGGGTCGCTCCTCCAGTTGGAGGCCCCCCCGCCGGAACTGGACGTGCGCAGGACGTTCATGGAGACGGACCGCACCGCCCCGATCCGTTCCGCGCGCACCAGGTCGCGGGCCTTGACCCAGAGCGGGGCGTGCTTCCAGTTGTTCACCGTGAAGACCACGCTTTCCGAGTGTGCCGCGCTCTTTTGAATCTCCCGGAGCCG
>JAJFUA010000018.1 GCA_021372635.1 Desulfobacteraceae bacterium
CTCCGCGTACCCCAGCAGCAGCGTGAGCACCCAGGAGATCAGGAAATACAGCACGGCCACCATGATCAACGGGAAAAACGCGTCGAACGTGCGGCTGCGGATGATATCGCTCGCCTTCGTCAGGTCCTGCACCGCGATGTATCCGACGACGGAAGTCATCTTGACGAGGGATATCGTCTCTCCCTTGAAAACCGGCAGTATCCCCCGGGCCGCCTGGGGCAGGACGATGTGGACGAACGTCTGCACCCTGGTGAAGCCGAGGGCGATACCGGCTTCGGTCTGTCCCCTGTCGACCCCTTCGATGCCGGTTCTGAACATTTCGGAAACGTAAGCCGCGAAGTTCAGCCCGAAGGCAAGGACGGCGACCATCACCGGATCGATGTCCACCGAGGCGAAGACCACGTAGAAGATGATCATCAGGAGGACGAGCACCGGAGTCCCCCTCAAGACGGAGATGTAGACCTTCGCCGGCACTCGCAGCCACTTCTTCGGCGACATTCTCAGGAAGCATACGATGCCCCCGAGCATCGTTCCGAACAAGGTGGCCAGGACCGATATTACGGCGGTCGTCTTCAATCCGTCAAAGATCAGCAGGTAGCGTTTCTCGTGGATAATGTTGCTGTGGAAGCTTTCGGCGACACCGTGCAGAAAGGATTTTTCCGGAGGCGGTTCCGATTTCGCCGCCTGGGGACCCGGCGTCTTCTCCCGCGCCGGCGCCTCCATATCCTTTGCGGCAACCACCACGGCCGTCCGGAACATTATATAGGAATCGGAAAAGTCGATCTGCCTGGACCGCTCCTCGGTTATGGCGATGCCGTCGGCGATCATGCTCACCTTCCCCGAAGCCAGCGCGGGAATCAGCGCGGCAAATTCCATCGTGACGATCTCCAGCCGGTAGTTCGCCCATTCGGCGAACCGCCTGATCAGCTCGATGTCGAACCCGACGTATTCGCCGTTCACAAAGGCCACGTACGGCAGGTCGTCCACCGCCACCCCCGCCTTCAGAGTCTTTTCTGAAGCCGGGTTGCCGATGACGGGCATGACCGCGCCTTCGGCGTCTTCCATGAACCAGCGCCCGCGCATCTCCTCGTAAACGCCGTTTTCCCTGATGGTTTGAAGGAACCGGTCGAACTCCTTTCGCAACTCCGGGTTGTCTTTTTTGAAGCCCACCCCCAGGGGCATGTCGAAAACCTTATCGGTCAGGATGCCCAGTTCGGGATTGCGCCGGAGCAGGATCTTCGCGGTGATCAGATCGATCATGACGGCGTCGATTTTGCCCGTTTTCAGCGAAAGGATCATGTCCGACGTGGTTTCATAGCGGAATACCGTCGCTTTTGGATAATGCTCGGCTACGAACTTGTCGTGAACGGTGCCGGTGAAAACACCGATTTTCTTGTCGGCAATGTCCTCGAGCGCCTTCAGCCTGGCGCCGGCTGCGCCCGTACCCGTTTGCCCCGTCTGCTGGGAATGGCCGAAGGCCGGAAAAACAAGGAGAACTACCAGGAATACCGCCGCCGTGAGTCGAAGTTGTCTGGGCATGGGAAACCTATTGTTTTTTGACGAGGGCGGCAATTCCACCGATGTAGTACGGTTCGGAAAAGAGCACTTTCTGTGCGCGTTCTTCCGTAATCGTGATGCACGCGCCGATCATGTCCACCTTCTTTGCCACGAGCGCCGGGATCATCGCGCCGAAATCCATGTTCACGGTCTCGAGCTTCCGGTTCAGCTTCCGTGCCACCAGCGACGCGATTTCGATGTCCAGCCCGACGATCCGCTGCGAACCATCGACGAAGGAAAACGGCTCCGTCACGGCCGAAGTGCCGAACCGGAACACGCCGTCGGCGCCGGTTTCCATCGCGGGCATCGGCTTCGGCGCCCCCTGGTCCGGCAGCCAGCGCTTGACCATTTCGTCGTACCGCCCGCTGGATTTCAAATCGCCGACCACAGCGTCGATCGCTCCTTTCAGTTCCTTGTCTTCGAGGCGCACGGCAAAGCCGTAGCTGTCCCTGGTGATCATCTGGGGAAGAACGGCCATGCCGGTGTTCTTGGCGGCGATGTTCTTCAGTATCGGTTCATCGTAGGCCGCGGCGTCCGCTTTGCCGCCCTTTACGGCCATGCAGGCGTCGAGCACGCTGTTGAAGTACTTGAACCGGGCGTCCGGGAACCTGGACAGAACCAGCTTGTCCGCGGCCGTACCCGTGGGAACGGCAAATTCCTTTCCGTTAAGCTGCGAAATATCGGTGATTTTCCCACGGTCGCCGCATCCTGCCGTTGCGGTCAGGAGTGCGACGGCAAGCAGAGTCGCCAGTGAATTCTTGATCTTCCCGGTCATCGTTGATTCCTCGGTTCCCGTCTGGGGCCAGGCCCCTTTGCTGGACACAATTGACAGAACAGATGAGCGCGAAAGGGCGTGTACGCTCATGGCATCCGCCGAAGGCCGGGACAGCTTTCCGCCGCGGGCGAAACCCTGTGGCCGGCCATGCACCGCGCCATTCGGGCAGGCACAGCCGCCCCCCGATGGCCTCCGATCGAAATCGGTCTTGGGTATGCTACTCCACTCCGGGCGGCATTTCAATCGGCCGTAGATCGTCTTGAGGCCGGGGCGCTTCCCCTCTCCCACTTTACGGCTTTACGGCTTCAGCGTATGATCGCGAATGGGGGCCAGTGCCTGGGGGATGGGGCAAGGCTGTGTCCAACCGGCGGGAATTCAACGGGCGGCGGAATGCCGCACTCAACCCCCTGTCCACTCTTTCGGAATTTTCCGGAGCGCCATCAGGTTGGCGGACTGAAACATCATCGGATTTCTCGGATGCTGCCGCCCGGCAGCCAGTGAGCATGGAGTGCTACATGGCCACCAAAGAGCAAAAGGCTATGGCCGCCAAGCGCCTTGGCGAAATCGGCCCCCTGGGGGCGAAACTGATGTCGCGCGCCAGGGACCTCATCAACAACCCCGCACTCGTCGATCAGGACGCCTTCGGAATCTGCGGCATGGCCGCTTCCACCCACATCCTCCTGCACTATGACCCGCTGCGGTTCGTGGACCTGCTGCGCGCGATATTCAACGGTGAACCGTTCGAAGGCATCGATGTCGGGAGAAAATACTACGCCCCTTCCCCCGGCAATTTGCTCGAGCACCGGCTGGAACAGTATGAGAGAAAGCGGAAAACCATCACCGGGACCGACGAAATCGCCAAATTCCAGAAAACCGAACTGGACTTCCTCGTCTGCCGTTCAATAGGAAAGCTCCTGAAGGCGACGGATTTGCCCCTTTACACGGCGAGCAAGGACTTCTCCAAAAAGTTCGCCCCGGGCATGGGAATCCAGCCGGACGACATTCTGAAAGCGGGCGACCTGGCACTCACCGGAGAAGCCGTGCATCATATTCTGAAGGAGATTGTCCAGGTCCCGTCGGTGACCACCGTGGACCAGCCGCGCTTGAACAACGAGAGGGCCGTGATCGACTCCATCAATAACTGGTTCAGAACGGAGCGGGGAAGGGAACCGCTGATTGCGGCCGCCGTGAACAAGGGCTGCTATAGCAACGGGCAGAAAAACCTGGCGGCATGGCTGACCGGCCAGGCATGTCCCGACGTCCCCTGCCCCCCGAGACTCCCGACCGAACCGGGTTTCGACCACTGGATCCTGATTACGGGCCCGGTGACGGCAAAAGGCTCAACCTATGAAATTCCGCTGTGGACCTGGGGAGAGCCATATACGGGAAAGTTGAAGCAGGGACTGGTGTCCGGATATATCCGATCGCTGGTCTGCGCCGCCCAGGCCCCTGCGAAAACCGCCATGCCGCTGATCATCCCCAAAAGCTCTCCCGATTGGCTCGCGGACAGCACTGCCAGCAAGTGCTCCAGGCCGGGCTGCGGAAAGGAACTCAAAGCCGGACACAGGCATCATTGCCGGCTGTGCGGGAAGCTCTTCTGCGACGATTGCTGCCCGGAGCTGGAAATGGTACCGGCTCGAGTGGTGGCGAACCCAAAAATCGCCCAGAAATACAGTGCGATCCCGGGCCCCGTGCGTGTCTGTTCCGATTGCTTCCGGGAGCACGCGGGGTTTTCGTGGATGCGGGACAGCGAGGCAGTCAGGTGCACGATCTGCGGAAAGGAATTCGGCACTTTCCGTCGGCGGCACCACTGCCGCTTCTGCGGGAACCTGGTCTGCAGCGACTGCTCCGGGCAGAAAAGGAAGAGCTCCCAGATGGGCTACATCCAGCCCGTGCGCATCTGCAGGAACTGCGCAAGGCGGATTGTGTAGATCTCCTCCTTACTTGTGGCTTGACAAAAAAGACCGCTTCCTTGAGAATCGGTGCTACATGCAACAATGCCAAAGTCACCGTGAGGCGGCGCCGGAAAACCGCGGGTCTCGCCGAGACATCGGGTTGCCTTGGTAGCAGGGGTGATGCGGTTTGTTGTTTTCCCGAGAATCACACGACGTCTGCAGACTACCCGGCTGCTGTTCATCTCATTGTTCACGATCCTCACTCCAGGTTTCGCAGCCAAAGCCGTCCCGGCAGCAGTGCCATGGATTCTTCTATTTCTGCAGTTCAAATCTCAGGGGTCTGCCTGTTTGCATTGTCTGTCCCCTGCTGCACAACCAGGATAGACCCCTGCTCCTCGCGTGCCCTGGCACTGCCCACTCATGATTGGCTCCCACAAGAAAGGGAGGTGATCATCTGGTCGATCACTGGTGGGAGTCACTGGCTCTGAAAGGTTCTTTCCCGTCCGGCGACAAGCCGGAAATTCGGAAACGCCAAACAGCAGAGGAGAACTGGCATGAGCAAAAGAAGTCCGACGAGAATGTGTCTGCCCTTGTTAGCTCTTTTACTGATTTCCGCGCTTGCTCTTCCACCTTCCTCCTGGGCAGGCCAGCCCATGGAGAGCCTGGGCGTGCCGCCGGGCACCCAGCTTCCCGACACGGCGAAGGCTCCCGATGGAGCGGGGCCGCCGTCATGGACGGGGAAGGCATTTCGTCAGGGAGTGGTGTCGGTAGCCAACCCGTACGGTGCGGAGGCGGGAGCTCAGATCCTTGAAGCGGGTGGCAACGCGGTGGATGCGGCGGTGGCCGTCGCCTATGCGTTGAACGTCGTCGAGCCTCAATCAGCGGGGATCGGCGGCGGCGGATTCATGATGATTCACATGACAAAAAGCGGCGAGACGGTGTTTATCGATTCACGGGAGAAAGCACCGGCCGGCGCTGCCCGCAACATGTTTGTCGGTGTCTCCAGCCCCAGCACAAAGGGAATCGCCGTGGGAGTCCCGGGCATGGTGCGCGGCACCGCCCTGGCCCTCGAACAGTACGGGAAGAAGTCCCTCGCGGAGGTCATGCGGCCGGCTGTCAAACTTGCCGACGAAGGTTTCGCCGCGACGCCGCGCTACGTGAGTGCCAGCTGCAACAACAGAGCGCTAAACTACCCCGAGACCAAGGCTTTCTTCTGTCCGGACGGCATCCACCCCAGGGTAGAGGTCGGGGAAATCGTCACCAATCCCAACCTGGCAGCCACCTTCAAGACCATCGCCGCGGATGGCCCTGAAGCCTTTTACAGCGGCGACATCGCCAAAGGGATCATCGAAGGCCAGAAAAGGTATTATGGCACCGGCAAGCCCGGGACCATGACCCTGGAGGATCTGACAAACTATGTTCCGGCGGTTCGCAAGCCTGTCGAGGCCACCTACCGGGGCTACACCGTCAAGTCGATGCCGTCCCCGTCCTCGGGAGGCCTCACGATTCTCCAGATGCTCAAGATGGTCGAACGGTTTCCGATCGGCGATGCCGGCCAGGGATTCGGCTTCGGTCAGACCAATACCTTGCACGTCATGATCGAAGCAATGCGTCTTGCATATGCCGACAGAGCCATCTGGATGGGAGACGCCGATTTCGCGTACGTTCCCGCGGTGGGACTGCTGCATCCAACCTACGTGGACCAGCGTAGCAGCATGATATCCCTCACGCAGCGCATTACCCCCAATCCGATCGCGGGAGACCCCCGCCCCTTTGACGTTGCGGCCCTCGCGAACGGCCAGCGGTTTGCCTCCGCGGAACCGGTGACCGGTCCAGGCGAGACCACGACCCACTTTTGCGTCGTCGACAAGTGGGGGAACGTGGTGTCCTATACGAACACCATCGAGTCTTCCCATGGTATCGGCGTCTTCGCAGGTTACACGCAACCTGACGGAGAATTTCGCAATTTCGGTTTCCTCCTGAACAATGAACTGACCGACTTCAACACAACACCATCAACCAATCCCTATACGGGAACCATCGGCACCAACGACGTTGAACCGAACAAACGGCCGCGCAGCAGCATGGCCCCGTCCATGATCTTTGACCCGCAAGGCAGGCCGATTGTAGCCTTCGGCTCGCCGGGTGGCGCCACAATCATCAACTCCGTCTTCCAGGTTGCCATGAATCTGATCGACCATGGAATGGCAATTCAGCCGGCCATCGACCAGCCCCGGATTTCGGTCACCGCAGCTTCGGGGGGAACCACGATGGAGCCGGGTTTCAGCCAGAGCACGATCGATGCCTTGAAGGTGCTTGGCCACTCCATCAGTGTCGCTTCCGTATCCGATATCGGGTCCGTTCAGGCGGTAGACATCGACCTGCAGACGGGGAAGCAGTACGGTGGTGCGGATTCGCGCCGGGAAGGAACCGTGATCGGTCTTCCAAGGCCCCAGGGAAAGAACAGATAGTCGACACCGGCCCATACCCGTTTGTGTCGCGATGCGCATGAGAACCGCTCGACTTCCAGGGGTCGAGCGGTTCTTCATTTCCTGGTTGTTTCCAGATGAAACCTTGATCCGGGATTCTTCCCGGTGTGACCGGTCCGCGCCGGTTCCTTTCTGCCCGATCCATTCCGGTTGCCAATACAAATCCCATTTTGTAGTATCTTCAAGACGATTCCATAACGAACAAACACAAGGAACTCCCGTTGACCATGCTCCTCGACCTCCTGGCCCTCACCCTCGGAAAAGCCGCCCCGCTTCTTTTCGCGGGCTTCGGCGGACTGCTCTCCGAAGTGAGCGGTGTCATCAACTTCGCCCTGGAAGGCATGATGCTCGCCGGGGCGTTCGGGGCGGTATGGGCGGCGCAGGCGTCGGGGTCCCCCTGGATCGGGCTGCTCGGCGGGGCCGCGGCCGGGCTGGCCGCCGCCCTGGTGCACGCCGTCGCGAGCCTCACCTTCCGGGCCAACCAGATCGTGAGCGCCATCGCCTTGAACCTGGCGGCGGCCGGGCTCACGGGAATGCTTCTGAACCAGGTTTTCGGCGTCTACGGGACGTCGCCTTCCGTAAACGGGCTGCCCGCGCTGGACGCGTTCCTTCCGGCATCGTTCGCCGGATGGAACGGACTGTCGGATTTCGTTTCGAGGATTCCGCTCCTGGTGCCCGCGGCCCTGGCGATCTGCCTGCTTGTCGCGGCATTCTTCCGGTGGACCGCCTGGGGGCTGCGCCTGAGGGCCTGCGGAGAAAACCCGCAGGCGGCCGCGGCGGCGGGCCTTTCCGTCATGAGGATTCGCTTCCTCGCTGTTCTTGCCGGCGGCGTTCTCGCCGGAGCCGGCGGGGCATACCTTTCCATCGGGGAACTGTCCCAGTTCGTGGAGCAGATGACCCAGGGGCGAGGCTACCTGGCCATCGCCGCGGTCATCCTGGGCCGATGGCGGCCCGCGGGCGTCTTTGCGGCCGCGCTGTTCTTCGGCCTGTGCGAGGCGCTTTCGGAATGGCTCGCCGTCCGCCTTACGGCCCTCCCCAACCAGGCGTTCCTCGCCTTCCCGTACATCGTCTGCCTGGGCGTGCTCCTGTTCCATCCGGGCAGGAAGCAGCCCCCGTCTGCCCTGGGACGGCTTTAGCCTGCAGCCGGACTCCTCCGTCCGGTTCTTCCCGCCGCCCCCATGAGGGCCATCCCCAAAACACACATCGCGGCCCCGGCCCATGCGAGCGGAAAACCGGACCGGTCTTCCGACGGCGCCCAGTCGAAATACCGGTCCCATTCCCGGTGCCCGTAGTATTCCAACTCGAGTCCGAGGGGATCGGATTCCGAAAGAAACGGGGACATTTCCTCCACCACCTCCACGGGGGAACCGCCCGTCGATGGGACCGCCCAGAGCGAGGCAGGGAGCGACGTCGGACGGACGCCGTCCACCCGGGCAAACAGGATGTACCCGCCGTCAGCCGACCACCTGGGGCATTCATCCCTGTACCGTTCGTCCGCGGTGAGCGCCAAAAGGTTGGAACCGTCCGCATCCATCACGGCAATTCGCCTCCTGGCCAGCCCCTGTGAGGCATCCTCCCCGCTCCCGTCTCCTTCGACGTTCGGGCCGGAAACGAAAGCCAGCCGCCTGCCGTCCGGAGACCAGCGGGGGGAGAGCGCGGCCGTGTCCGGGGCGGTGAGCGCCCTTCTGCGGCCGTTTTGCAGGTCCGCCACGGTGATTCTCTTTTCCGTCCACGTCCGGCGGTCGCCTCCTTCCGCAACGGCAAGGCGCTTGCCGCCGGGAGAAATCGAAAGCGAATCGGGATAGAGCAGCGAGACCGGCAGTTCGAATCCGTTCCCTTCGGGGCCCAGGGAGTAGAGCGGGCAGCCGTCGGCCATGAGGGACGCGGAAGCGATCGGGCACTGCCAGTAGAAGATATGGGAAAAGAACCAGCCGGCCAGCACGGCGTTTCCAGGGACGCGGTCGCCGTCCTCGTCTTCAACGGGAACGGGAAAGCGGAGCACGTCTACCGGCTTCCCGCCGCCGGCGGGTACCTTCTCGATGGAAGTCTCCAGGGGCCACTCGCCCTCCGGGACCACGCGCCTCACTTCGCGCAGGCAGGCGATCCAGGCTCCGTCGGGACTCCAGGCGATCTCGTACACCCCCGTTCCGGGCTCGAGCGGGTCGTTCGCCACGAGCGCCGCCGCGCGGCCTCCGTCGGCATCCTCCACCCGCAGGCTTCCCTCGGCCACGCAGGCCAAGCGGTCGGAAACGGGCGACCAGAGCAGGTGGCGCACCGGCCGCTTCTCCCGCAGGGCATGAACCGAACTCCCGTCGACCTGCGCGACCCACGCCTCCCCCTCGTTCTTCCGGAAGGCTACCCACTGAGCCGACGGGGAAAGGGACGGGGCAAAGTTGCGGCCGTCCGTCGTGATCCGCCGTGCGTCGCCGCCCGGCAGGCTCTCGATCCAGACGTCGCCCTGCCGGACGAAGGCCACCGTTCCCAAAGGCAGCCGCGGATTGTTCCACGAACCTCCCGCGAGCAGCAGAACCGCCCCCAGCCCCACCAGGACGTACCCGCCGCAGCGCAATGCCCTTTCGACGATTGCCGCCATCCCACACATCCTTCCCGCCGCCGGAAGCACGCCTCTCCGGCCTTTCCGCACCGGCAGACTCGGCCTGGCAAAACGATCTTTTTCCGGTCAGTGCTCCGGAGCGGCCGCTCCGTTCCGGAGTTTCCATTCTTGCCAGCAATGCCGCCAAAAGGCAACAGCTCGCGCATGTCTCCCTCGCTTGCCTCGCAATGCTGTTGAGCGAGCGGCACTTTCCCTCACGAGCGACAATCTCCATTCCCCTCTTGATGGGGGCAGGGGGGTGTTTTGTCCAAGGCCTCAGGTACTTAAAAACCAACACCCCCCTT
>JAJFUA010000059.1 GCA_021372635.1 Desulfobacteraceae bacterium
TTTTCGTAGATCCCCTGCTCGTAGAGGTATTCCGTAATCCTCAGGCTGCAAAACGCCCCCTGGCAGGATCCCTTTCCCATGCGACTGCGCAGCCGGATGCTGTCCAGGTCCACGGTTTCCCCTTCGGCACGGATCTGTTCCACGATGCGTGCAAACCCGCTCACGGGCACCATCTCGCATTCGCAGAGCAAAGCGTCGCCGGGAATGTTCCCCCGCATCCAGAGCCCGGGGGCCATGCCGGCCACAACCCATTCGCTCACCGGGGCGCTCGGCAGCGGAGTGTTCGACGTGGGACACGCGGCGCTCACGCCGAGTCGCGCGCACAGGAGATCCGCGGCCATTTCGGCGGTCAGCCGGAAGGTGGTCAGCTTCCCGCCCACGACCGTGATGAAGTTGGAAAGACCGTCCCGGTCGTGATCGATAACTTCCGAGGCGCGGCTGACACTCCGGTCGTCGCCCGTATTCCCGCGGGAGATCAGCGGCCGAACGCCCGCAAAGGCCCTGATGAGGCGGCTGTTGCGCACGACGGGAAGCACCTCGGACGCCTTCTGCACGAGAAAATCCACTTCGGCATGGTCGGTGCGCACGTTCTCGAGATCGTCCACCCGCACCGAACTCGTTCCCAGCAGGGAGACCGTCCCACCCGGCACCACGATGTCTCCGTCGGACGGCGGCCGCAGCCGGTTGATCACGCGGTCGGCGATGCGCTGCTGGGTAATCAACACGCTGCCCTTGGACCACACGGCCTTCAGATCCAGGCCGGCGATCCCCGCGACAATTCCGGACCATGCCCCCGCGGCGTTGACAACCTGGTCCGCCTCGATTTCATATTCCTCCCCCGTCCGGACATGGCAGACTCTCACGGAACACACGCGCCCGCCGCGCCGCTCCATCCCCTCGACGCGCGTCCAGGTCGAAACGACCGCACCGTGGGCCCTGGCGTCGGCCATCGTGTCGAACAGGAGGCGGAACGGATCGACGGTGGCATCCTCCACCCGGTAGGCCGCGATGATGTTGTCCGCCAGTTCCGGTTCGAGTTCCCTCGCCTCCCGGCAGTCCACCGGCAGGGCCGAGATGCCGCTCCGCTCGCAGTAGCCGGGGAAGTCCGCGATATAATTCTCGCTGTCCCCCTCGACGGCGACGAACAGGCCGCCGGTGTCCTCGCAGCACGCGGGGGCCAGTTTCTTCAGCAGGTGCGACTCCGCCCGGCACTCCGCCGCCGTTGCCGGATCGTTGGAAACATAGCGCGCCCCGCTGTGCAGCAGTCCGTGGTTGGACCCCGAGGCGCCTGCGCTGAGATGCCCCTTTTCCACCACCATGCACTGCACGCCCCGGAGGGCCAGGTCCCGCGCCAGGCCCAACCCCGTGATCCCGCCCCCGACGACCAACACCTGCGTCTTCAACATGGTTTCGTCTCCAATGTTTTTCGATATCGTGCCGTTCAGATACTACCATAAAATCTCTCAAAGAAGTACAATTTCTTCCATAAACGATCATCATTAAGCCGGTTCCCGACCGGGAACGACACGAAAAGCAAGAAAGCGATCGCCACGGCAAGGCAAACATCCGGCGGGATACCGCCCGCAATGCAGTTTCCAGGAAGGCACGCTCGTGTTAAAAAGGTATGTACCGGCTGGAGAACGACAAATCAGTTGCGAAATCTTCTTCACTCTCCTAATGTTTTCCGTGGGCCTTCCATCCATGCGACACCAAGGCCCCGCAACGTTTTCAGTCGACTTGCCGCTGACCGGAAGGCGGCGGTCCCAGGCAGGAACTTACGGGAGACGGGTATGATCGCATCCATTCGCGCGCTGCCCCTCGATGCGGCCGGGCAGTTCGAGGGAGTGTTTTTCGACATCGACGACACCTTCACCAGCCGCGGCAAGATTCCCGCTCCGGCATTCAACATGCTCTGGGCTCTCAAGGAAGCCGGTCTCAAGGTTGTCCCCATCACCGGAAGGCCGGCAGGCTGGTGCGATCATATCGCGCGCATGTGGCCCGTGGATGCCGTCGTGGGGGAAAACGGCGCGTTTTATTTCCACCTGGACGAAAAGGCGGGAAAGCTCAGGAAACGCTTCCTCGATCCCGCCGCGGCGCGGCACGAGAAGCGCACCCGGCTGGAAGGGATCGAGCGCGAGGTGCTCGCCCTGGTGCCCGGCGCGGCCATCGCTTCCGACCAGTCCTACCGGGAAACGGATCTTGCCGTCGACTTCTGCGAGGACGTGCCGCCCCTGGGCTGGGCCGAGATCGAGCGCATCTGCTCGATTTTCCGAAGCCACGGAGCGACCTGCAAGGTTTCCTCCATCCATGTGAACGGATGGTTCGGGGATTACAACAAGCTCGGCATGACCCGAATCATGGCCGAAGAACTCTGGGGGATCGACCTGGACGCGGACAGGAAACGCTTCCTGTTCTGCGGGGATTCCCCGAACGACGAACCGATGTTTCATTTCTTTCCGTACAGCGCGGGTGTCAACAACGTGCTGCGCTTTGCGGACAAGATGAGCCACCTGCCCGCCTTTGTGGCCGACAGGGAAGGTGGCGAAGGCTTCGCGGAGATCGCCGGAACCGTTCTCTCGCTGCGGCAGACGTATTCCACCGGTCAGCACCAAGGCTGAACCGTCCCCGCTCACGCACGCGCTTCCCTTTCCCCGGCCCCGGGCATCGCCGTCCCGCGGTCGAGACAAACGAACCGGCGGCGGATCGCCCGCCTCTCCTGCGGTTTTTCTGTGAATCGTCGCCGGGATCGCCTCTTTCGCGGCCTCCCGCCGCGAAAGGATGCCCCCAGGGACCGATTTTGGAAAAGGGACAGGCATGCGTTTCCTTTCAAAGGACCGTTTCAGAAAACCGATCGTCTGCGGCCTGTTCCTCGTGCATCTTCTCTGCATTGCCGGCTGCGGCGGAGACCGGCAGTCGAACGGAAAGGCCGCGGAAATCCCCGGTGTGAGCGACGGCGAGATACTGCTCGGCTCCTCCTGCGCCCTTTCGGGAATCGCAGCCTTCCAGGGCACCGAGTACATACGCGGAGCCCTCACCTGCTTCCATGACATCAACGCACAGGGCGGCGTCCACGGCCGCCGCATCCGGCTCGTCACCACCGACGACGCGTACAGCCCCGCCCGCTGTGTGGCGAACACGCAGCAACTCATCAACGAGGACCGTGTATTCGCCCTGACCTGCTACCTGGGAACCCCCACGGCGGTGAAGATCATCCCCCTGGTGCAGGAGGCGCACATTCCCATCGTCGGGCTCATGACCGGCGCGAGCGCCCTTCGGGAGCCGTTCAAGCACTGCATCGTCAACATTCGGGCCTCCTACTTCGAGGAGACCGAGGCCACCGTGCGCCACCTGGTGGAGGACGTCGGCCTCAGCAGGTTCGCCGTCTTCTACCAGTACGACGCCTACGGCTTCGACGGCCTTACCGGCGCGGGCCTCGCGCTGAAGCGCTACGGGCTCGAACCCGTCGCCCGCGCGAGCTACACCCGGGGGACAATGGACGTTTCCGAGGCCGCGGAACAGATCGCCGCCTCCAGCGCCCAGGCCGTCATCGTCGTGGGCACGTACGGACCCGCCGCCAAGTTCATTCAACTCGTCAAGCAGCGGAAAGCCGATCTGATCTTCCACGCAGTTTCCTTCGTCGGGCCCGAAGAACTCGCGGAGAAGCTGGGCAGCGACGCAGAAGACGTCATCATCACCCAGGTTGTCCCATCCCCGTGGGAAACCGAACTTCTGCCCGCCGCCGCGCGTTACAACCGGCTGCTCGTGAAGTACTTTCCCGGCCGGAAACCCAGCTTCGCCGGCTTCGAAGGATTCATCAACGCTGTCCTGCTGGTCGAAGGGCTGAAACGCGCCGGGCACGACCTGTCCCGGGAAAGACTCATCGAGGCGATCGAAAGCATCCGCCAATTCGACGTTGGGATCGCCCAGCCGCTGGATTACGGTCCCAAAGACCACCAGGGGCTGAAGCAGGTGTATTTCACCAGGGTGAAGGACGGCCGCTTCGTTCCCATCGACGACTGGCAGCAGATCAGGCGGGAACGGCCGGTTCCGGCGGTCCCGAACGCGGCCGGGGGGAAAACGCAATGAACGCCGGGACCAACGAGAAGAAAAGCCTGCTGCGGGAATTCGCGGAACCGGCTGAGCGCTGGTTCTCGAGCCTGCCCAGGAGGTTTACTCTTCAGCAGAAGCTCATTCTTTTCACCATGTCCATGGTGGTGTTCATGGGGGGAACCATGGGCCTGCTCGTCCGCTTCATCATCTTCCCGCACCTCGTTCACGAACTGGAGGGTCGCGGCACGGCAATCGCCCACCGCCTCGCCGAGAGCGCGCGGGCGCACATCCTCACCCGGGACAGGGTGGCCCTGGTGGCCCTGATCTTCGACGAGAAATACCTGGAGCAGAACATCGCCTATATCGTCATTACGGACCCCCAGGACCGCATGCTGGCACACACCTTCGTCGGGACCTCGCCCGGCGCGGAATGGAAACCGGCCGAGCCTTCGCCCGAATGCAACGGGATGCTTTCCGAACCGACGTCCAGGGCGCGGATTTCAGAGACCGCGGTCCCTGTCTACGAGGGACTGCATCATGTCGGCACAATCCGTGTGGGGCTCTATCGGAGCTTCATCGAGGAAACCATGACCGAACTCAGCCTCTATCACCTGGGGTTCGTCGGGTTGGTCATCTTCGTGGGATTGTTCTTCGGACTGGTCATCGCCCGCGCCATCGCCAAGCCCATCACCTCGCTCACGATGCTCGTGGAACGGATCGGCACGGGCCGCTTCGACGCACACATGAGCGTGGGGGCGCGGGAAAAATCGTGGAAAATACTGGACTGCCGCACCGTTGACGGCAGGATGATCCCGGAGTCCCCTGCGCGGCCCGCCCCCGAGGAATGCGGGGAAGGACCGGGCGTAAAAGCGCCCGCGCGGGACCAGATCGTCCATCTCTCCGACGCCTTCAACCTCATGACCCGGCGGCTCCAGGCATCCGAGGCGGAACTGCGCCGCTCCGAAGAGCGCTATCGCCTGCTCTTCAACAGCGACCCGAACCCCGTTTTCGTCGTCGCACTGGAAGACCTTCGCATCCTGGACGCAAACGACAGGGCGGCCGAGATCTACGGCTTCCCCAAGGAGAAGCTCCTAGCCATGAAGTTCTCGGACATCCCCTTCGGCGACGGCTCCTCGGGAGCCATCGCGGCCGCCATCCGCCAGGCCGCCGCAGAACGGTCCTGCCGTCAGATGCCGCGGGTCCTCCACCGGAAGCGGGACGGGGGCATCGCATGGTTCAACCTGTACTTCAGCACCTCCGAACAGCTGGGAAGCCGGAGCGTGATCGTCACCACGACCGACATCACCGAAACGATCGAGGCGGAGACCCGACTGATCCAGGCGGGCAAGATGGCCACCCTGGGCGAAATGGCCGCGGGGATAGCCCATGAACTCCACCAGCCGCTCAACGCGATCAAGATCGGCAGCGAGTTCGTGCGGACCATGATCGAGCAGCGCAGGGCCATTCCCGAAAGGGACCTCGAAACGGTGGCCGTACACCTCAGCCAGGACGTCGACCGGGCCTCGGCGATCATCAGTCACCTGCGCGAGTTCGGCAGGAAGAGCTACGTCACCTGGCAGAAGACCGACATCAACACTCCGATCCGGGGAGTCTTCACCCTCCTGGGCCAGCAGCTTAAAGCTCATGGGATCGAAACCGTCGTCGAACTGGATGAATCGCTCCCACCTATCCTGGCCGACAGCAACCGCATCGAACAGGTGATGGTGAACCTCGTGACCAATGCCCGGGACGCCATGGAGGCGAGGCGAAAACGCGGCCTGCCCCCCGGCCCGAAGATCCTCACCGTAAAGTCCTCCGGCGAGGGCGGCCACGTCGTGGTCACGGTTTCCGACACCGGGACGGGCATTCCCAGCGGTATCGGGGAGAGGATCTTCGAGCCGTTTTTCACCACGAAGGAAGTCGGCAAAGGCACCGGACTGGGCCTTTCCATCAGCTACGGCATTGTGAGGGATTACGGAGGAACCATCGATTTCGAGTCGGAAGACGGTGTCGGCACCACTTTCAGGCTGAGCTTCCCGTACGCTTCGGAGGAAGAACCCAATGGAAGAAACGGCCAGGGTCAACAAGATACTGGTGATCGATGACGATGCGAGCACCCTGAGCATGCTCAGGCTGCTGCTGGGTGCGTTCGGCTACGACGTGCTTACGGCGGAAAACGGGGAAGCCGGCCTCGAACTCTTCAGGCGCGCCCTGCCGCCCATCGTGCTCACCGACGTCCGCATGCCGGGCATCGACGGGATCGACGTTCTGAAACAGCTCAAACAGGCGGATTCCGACGTGGAAGTGATCATGATCACCGGCCACGGGGACATGGACATCGCCATCCGGAGCCTGCAGCACGACGCGTCGGACTTCATCGCCAAGCCGCTCCGGAGGGAAGCCCTGGAGGTCGCCTTGAAAAGGGCCAGGGAAAAGCTTGACATGAAGAGGCAGCTGCGGGACCACACCAGGAACCTGGAGGCGAAGGTCAGGGAAGCCACCGCAGAACTCGCCCGGTCGTGCGAAAGCCTGAAGACCCTGTACGAGATCAGCCAGCTGGTGGGGGAAACCCCGAGCCTTTCGGGGATCACGCAACTGCTGCGCGAACGCATCGAAGCGCTGACTCACCTGAGATGCTACGACTTCCTGCTCCTCAACAGCCGAAGAAGCGCCCTCGCCAGGGGGCATCTCGACGAATCCGCAGCGGCGGCGTCAGAAGATCTGATCGAGTCGATCCAGGAGCTGGAAAGACCTCTCTTCCTGGAAGCGGAAGAAGCGGCGCGGCTCCTTCCTTCGCCCCCCGGACCCGAGATCGCCTCGCTGGCGATGTTTCCCCTGGCGAGGGCGGGGGAACGGCCCGTAGGGGCGGCACTGGTGGGAATCGGAGCCTCCGTCTCGGGCGAGGAACTCCAGCTCACCAGCATGCTGCTGTCGCTGGCCGCGGGCCCCATTCGGCGGGCCGTGGTGCAGAGGGAGGAATTCGAAGCGCTCCGCCGGATGAAGGGGACCGGGGAACGATTCGGCAACATGGTGGGCAGGCACGAGAAGATCGAACAGGTCTACAAGCTGATCGCCAGCGTCGCGGATTCCGACGCCACGGTGCTCATTCAGGGGGAAAGCGGCACGGGAAAGGAGATGGTGGCGCGGTGCATCCACCAGATGAGCGGCCGGAACGGCGGGCCCTTCATCCCGGTGAACTGCGCCGCCTATCCGCAGACGCTCCTGGAGAGCGAGTTGTTCGGCCACGAAAAGGGGGCGTTTACGGGCGCCGGGCATCTGAAGCGGGGCAGTTTCGAACTGGCGCACGGCGGGACGATTTTTCTCGACGAGATCGGGGAGATTTCCCAGGCGGCCCAGGTGAAGCTTTTGAGAGTCCTTCAGTTCAAGGAAATTCAAAGGATCGGGAGCGAACACACCATCCAGGTGGATGTCCGCATCCTGGCGGCCACGTCGAGAAACCTGCGCCACGAGATCGAAACCGGGAACTTCCGCGAAGACATCTTCTACCGCCTCAACGTGATTCCCATCCATCTCCCGCCGCTGCGGGAAAGGATGTCCGATCTCCCGCTGCTTACAGATCATTTTCTGCGCAAGATCGGGGAGAGATCGAACAGGAAGGTTTGCGGCATCGCCCCGCGGGCCATGGACAAACTCATGCATTACCCCTGGCCGGGGAACATCAGGGAACTCGAGAACACGATGGAACATGCCTGCATCCTGACCAGGAGCGACACGGTGGACCTGCAGGATCTTCCCGAATACCTGCGGGAATACACGCCGGCGGCGGAACGAAACGGCGAATCCCTCGACGAGGTCGAAAGGCAGCATCTTATCCGCGTCCTGAGCCAGTACGGCGGCAACAGGATCCGTGCGGCCCGGACGCTCGGCATCAGCCGCAGCACGCTCTACCGAAAGCTCGAACAATACGGCCTGCTCGGCTAAGGGCGGAGAGATGCCGCATGCGGCAGGCACCGGGGCATCCGCTGGAAGGCTGGAAGAACGGATGCCCCGGCGTTTGTCCGGACAATAAAATTGTTGGCGTCGTTAAAAATTCAATAATGCAAGCATAGTTGCCCGCGATCAATCAACAATTCCTGCTTGCCGCAGGTTTGAAATCGTCGTATCGTCCCTGCGTCGGCTCATGGGCGGAATTGCGAGAACGCCCGCCGTGGACGACATGCCGATCCATCCGTACACACGGTTTTTCGTACATCTCCCTGAGCTGTCCCCGGGGAAGACAGATCCAGCACCCGGTCGACGGGTTGTCTCCCCGCCGCGCTTCCGCGCCATATGGTTGGTTTCTTCCCGTTGTGGACACGATCCGGGAACGGATCGTCAGGTGTAAGGGATATCTGCCATGCTCGATATGAAGACGGCTTTGTTCGACCTCGGCATCGCCGGGGTCTTCTTTGCACTGATGCTGTCGCTGGCGGCCCGGAAATCGGTACCGAAGAACATCATCTCCCTGCTGGGATGGGCCAAGCTGGTGCAGGGCACGGCGTTTCTGCTGCTTTCCGGCCGCAACGAGATCCCGGACTTCCTGTCGAAAAACATCGGCAACTCCCTGCTTCTCGGCGGACTCACCCTGGAATGCATCGCCGCCTGGATGTTCGTCGGACGCATCCGGTGGAAGGAGATCCTGCTTCCCCTGCTGGGGGTTTCCATTCTGGCCGTCAACACGGTCATCGCCGCCCGGGCATCCGCAACGGTCATGGTGATTGTGGCGTCGTTCATCGTCGCCGTTCAAATGATCGTATGCTCCATCGCCTTCCTCTGTGGAAAGCGCGCCAGGACGAGCCTGTCTCTGACGATCGGCACGGTGGACCTGCTCGCTGCGCTGGCACATATCGCCCGCGGGGCCACGGCGCTCGGATCCCCGGACTATGCCCTGCTCTCCCCCAGCCTGATCCAGTACGTGGCCGTTCTTTCCCTTTTCCTCTTCCTTGTCACCAACGGCTTCGGATTTCTCCTGCTGATCAAGGAAGAGGACGATCAAAGGCTGCGGAAGAGCGAAGAGCGTTACCGGGCGACGTTCGCCAACAGCACCGCGGTGAAGCTCATTATCGACAGGCAGGCCGGGATCATCGAGGACGCAAACCCCGCCGCCGCAGCGTTTTACGGCTACGGCCCGGACCGGCTGCGAGGTATGCCCTCCAGGGAATTGAGCCACATGGCCCGGGAAGACCTTTTCTCCCCATCGGGCAAAGTTCCCGGCCGCGAGCCGGGTCACTTCTTTTCCCGCCACCGGCTGGCCGACGGGAAAGTCCGGGATGTGGAGGTCTATGCCAACACCTTCGAACTGGACGAGAAGCAGTTGCTCATGTGCATCGTCCACGACATTACCGATCGCAAACGTGCGGAGGATGACCTCTGGAAGCAGTACGAACTGCAGAGGGCCCTGCTGTCGGCCGTTCCGGCATACGTCTATGTCAAGGACACCCGATCGGTGTATATCATGGGCAACAGGCGGTTCAGCGAATTGAGCGGGATCCCGGAAGTCCAGATCCCGGGAAAGACGGACTACGATTTTTTTCCGAAGGCAGCCGCCGATTCCTTTCGCAGAAACGATGAGGAAGTCATCTCGACCGGCAAGGAAAAACTGAACTTCGAAGTAAAGGGAGCGGACGCGAAGGGCAACATGACCTGGTATTCCACGAGCAAAGTCCCCTTTCGCGATCCGTCCGGCAACGTTGCGGGGCTGGTCGGGATCAGCATCGACATCACGGACCGGAAGCGTGCGGAGGAGGAAAGGCTGCTGTTCGAACAGAAATTCCAGCAGGCACAGAAGGCGGAAAGCCTCTCTCGAATGGCCGGTGCCGTCGCCCACCACTTCAACAACCTGCTCGGGGCGGTGATCGGGAACCTGGAGATCGCCCTGGACGATCTGCCCCGGAGATCCCTGACGCACGGCTGCATTTCCGGAGCACTGAAGGCCTCAAGAAGAGCGGTCGAAATCAGCCGGTTCATGCTCACCTACCTCGGGCAGACGGAAGGGAAGGAAGAATGGCTCGATCTGTCGAAAACCGCCCGCGAGGCACACGGACTCTTCTGCGAATCCCTTCCGGACTACATCCATGAGGGTTCCGAGTTCCCGTCCCGGGGGCCGACCATACGGGCCGACGGAGCGCACATCAGGCAGATTCTCAACCACCTGCTCTCGAACTCCGTGGAAGCGATTCCCCCAACGGGAGGGACCGTCACGGTGACCGTGAAGGAAACGACCAACGCGGAAATCGCCGCTTCAAAGGTTTTTCCCCTGGAATGGAAACCCGGGGACAAGAGCTATGCGTGCCTCGAGGTTGCCGACACGGGCAGCGGCATGGACGCGGCCACCATAGAGAGGATCTTCGACCCGTTCTTCACTACGCGGTTCACCGGGCGCGGCCTGGGACTTTCCGTCGTCCTCGGCCTGATGCGTGCCTGCGGAGGAGCCGTCAGCGTCGAAAGCAGGCCCGGGAAATATACGGTCATCCGGCTGTATTTCCCGATCGTCGAACCGGCCGGGCCGCATTCCCGCACCTGATCCCCCCCCTCAATGCTGTTGAATTAATGATAACTAGCTGAAATGGCAAAGCATATTACTTGTATCAGCTCTTATTATGTGCGATACTGCCTTCGTTGCATGGAGAAGGAATTGCATTCCCCCAGTTCTTCTTTCCTCGAAGGAGTTGACG
>JAJFUA010000077.1 GCA_021372635.1 Desulfobacteraceae bacterium
GGACAGATAAGAAGCAAAAAGCCGCTACAGTCCCGACGGCCCTCAGCCTGAGCTGAGCGTAGCATGGACAGGGGGAGAGTCAAGGCCAAGCCCTTCGGGTGCTGCGCAGCCTTGACTCTCCCCCTTTGCCCATGCTCTCCCTGAGTCAGGCCGAGGGCGAGGGGATGGCCTCTTCAAGCCTCTGGCTCGGGGATGTTTTCATGGACCATGTCCCTACTGGGATCAATCCTTTAAACTGCTCCGTACTTGCCGCCTCGAAGCACGGGCAAAACCGGACAATTCATTTGCTCTAAAAGCGGACATTTCTATTTGTTGCCAACACCAAATAATTATTATAAGCGGCATGAAAAAAAGTTATCCTTCATAAGACCGCCCTCTGCATTTGGAATCATGAGCATGGAAATTCTGCATCCACTACCGCGCCCAATCCGTTATTTTTATAATTTGTAACTGATATTACAATATCATAGGCGGCCACGCCCCGGTTTTATTCCATTTTTCACCGCCGCCTGTTCCGCCCAAAATGGCCTGTTGCAGAATGCATTTGCCATCCACATGGATTCAGGATAGGTTTCCTCCATCCGGTCCTGCGGAACATGTACGGGCCGGGTGAAATTTCTTCAAAGAAAGGTTGCCGCCATGCCGTATCTGTCGCTGATTGGAATGTCCGGTTCGGGAAAGTCGCAATGGTCGGAAAGGCTTGAAAAGAATGGCTTCAGACGTTTCTGCTGCGACGACATGATCGCCGCCGCACTGGAGTCCGAACTCAGCCAGCCGGACGGTTCCATGCTGGAAATGGGCAGGTGGATGGGATTCCCCTACCAGGAACGCTACGCGGAGTGCGAGGCGAAGTATCTTGCCAGGGAGATTGAAGTCCTCGGCCGGATTGCCGACGAGTTGGACGGGCACCACGGGCACCTGGGGGAAAACGTCGTTGTGGATACGACCGGAAGCGTGATTTATGCCGGGGACGCTCTCCTGTCCAGGCTTCGCCGTCACACGATTTTCGTTCACTTTCCCGTGCCGGCGGAAATTCAGTCCGAAATGCTGAAGGCATACGTCGCTTCGCCCAGGCCCGTTCTCTGGCGAGGCATTTTCAGCAGAGCCCCCGGCGAATCCGATGCGGCGGCCCTGGAGCGATGCTACGGAATGCTTCTTTCGAGCCGCGAGGTCCTGTACGCGAACTACGCCGACGTATCCCTGGACTACTATCTCCGCAGCCGGGAAGATTTTACAGTGGCCGATTTTCTGAAGGCCGTCGCCGGTCGAAAATCCTGAACCCACGCCAGCAATTCGTTCCCATGCCGCCTCCAACCGGGCGGATCGAACCGCCCGGCGGGTGCGGCGGACACGGGGGCGGCCGGCTCACGCGAACAGATAGTCCACCGTGCGTCCCAGCATCCCGGTCCCTTTGACCTCGGTCTCGAAGAGCGGTGCGGCCGCGCGCACCCGGTCCCCGAATATCCTGTCGATTTCCTCCAGGTGTTCCTCCTGCATCCGGATACGGTTCAACACGAACTCGGCGGCGTCCTGTCCCACCTGTTCCTTCTGAATGATTCCGTTCACGACCACGCCTCCGACCGGAATCCCGAATTCGTGGAACCAGTTGATGAAGCGGGTAATGACGGCAATGGGAAGACTTTCGGGGAGCGTGACGAAGAAGAAGGCGGTGAGCGCCTCATCCGTCAGCAGGTTCTTCGCCTGGGCCATCCGGTCTTTGAAGCCCAGGAGGTACTCCATGAGGGGGTCTTTTTCCTCCTTCTTCTTCGAAAAGGAAAGCAACTCACGGAGGGACTTCGCCTCTTCCCGACTCTTCAACATCTTCTCCACCCACAGCGAATACACCTTCGACATGCCGAGCAGGCGCCGCGCATTCGCCGTGGGCGCGGTGTCGAAAACATAGAACTCGTATTCATCCTTGAAGATGAGGTCCATCATGTTCTCGAACATCGCGGATTCCTCGAACGCCGGGTTCATCGTTGCGGATTCGATGAAATCTTCCGCCTTGGTGGTGATGTCCGCGAACTTGAGAAACCAGTTGATCTTTTCCCGTATCTCCCGCTTGGAGCGTTCTATGGTATCGCGCGTGTCGATTTCAAATGCGTAAAAGTTGGGTTCTCCACTGACCTGAACGGGTTTTCCGAAGACGTCCTGCTCAAGCAGATTTGAAAGGCTGTGTACGGGGTTGGTCGATGCGAGAAGGGTCTTTTTCCCCTGCCTGGCGGACCACAGCGCGGCGGCCCCGGCCATGACCGTCTTGCCCACCCCTCCCTTGCCCCCGAAGAAGATGTACTTCACTCTCGGGCGGGCGTTCATGAACTGCTTCATGTTCATCGTGATGTTGACCACGGTTTCCCCCTGCTCCGCTGTCCGCAACGCTTCACGGAGGCCGGTATGAGACGGCGCGTCCCGGCCCCCGATGCAGTCGCGCATCTTACATGGTTTCCATTCTTCGCCAGCAACGGATCGAAACTTCAGGCGAAGTTGCCATACATCGCCGATGCCATCTCTTCGATCATCGCCAGTCCGGTCACGTCCCGTTCCATCTCCGGGACGGAGGCAAGGATCTGGCCGGAAAAATCCCTGTCGATCACTTTCAGATAATGCTCCTGCATTTCCAAACGGTTCTTCAAATATTCCGGAATATTCTGCGATCTAAGCTCGGCGGGCAGGACCCTGTTGATGATATAGCCGCTCAGCGGAACGTCAAACTTGGCAAACAGTTCCGCAGCCTTCATGGTGTCCTTGATCACCATCTCCTCGGCGGTCAGCACGAAAAAGAACGCCGTCTTCTTTTTATCCGTGAGAATATTGGATGATTTGTTGATCCTGTCCTTGATATAGAGCAGTTCGTTCAGGATAGCGTCTTCATCCAGTTCTTTTTCACGGCGCATGACCGCTGCAACCTGGTCGTATTCTCTCATCTGTTCGCGAAGAGACGTAATCTTGTCGATCCAGGCGTCATAGACGGACGCCATGCTCAGATAGTAAAGCGCGTGCCCGAGAGGCACCAAGTCATAAATGTAGTAGTCGTAGCCGCCTTTTACGACGATATCGACCACTTCATCGAATATGGCGCTCTCCTCCATGGCAGGTTCCGCAGCCGCCGCCTGGATATAGCTTTCGATCTCTTCCGGAATTTTTTCCATCCCGTACATGTCCAGGATTTTCTGCCGAATCTCCTGCTGGTATTCTCGGACGCGCCGGTCGGCGTCGATTTCCTGGGCATAGAGATTCGGTATGATTTCCACCGGCCCTTTTCCGAAAATGTCCTTTTTGAAAATATCGCTCAGAGAAGCCTGCGGATCGACCGAGAAGACCAGGACCCGCTTGCCCTGTTTCGCCAGGTAATACGCCGTCGCGGCCGAAAAGGTCGTTTTGCCCAGCCCGCCTTTTCCGCCGAACATGATGTACCGGCGATCCGGATACTGTTCGAAGATAGTCGAGAGTGAAATAGGACCCCCCTTGTCAGCATTGTGGGTTATCGAAACCGGACGGGTTCCGGGCGCACCGGCTTTGCGTCCGGTCCCCCCGCCAAACCTTTGGGCAGCACGTCTACGCCAGCGCGTCCGTGAGGTCTTTTTCCCGGAGCATTCTTCGCTTCCAGGTCGAAATCTGCGGCACCACGTACGGCAGCAGGCGCAGCGAATAATAGGGGGGCAGAATCGGAACCCCCAGCATATCCCCCATGGTGATCAGGATGAACAGGTGCTCCATGCTCGCCCGCGTCTTCAGGGCAAACCGGGTCGAGTCGTGAGCGGCAACGCCGTAGACGAACTCCTTGACCGCCCGGAGAAACCCTCCTTTTTTCTCTTTCTCATCCTTGGACATAATCATGCTCCTCTTCAGCCAGGTACAAAAGTTGCTGCCTACAGTCGCCCGCCCCGCCTTCACGCAGAGACCGCGCCGGACTTGACCACCCTGTACCGGCCGAACGCCTTGTAGCCTTCGAAGCCGAGAACGATCGCGGCGATGACGAGGAAGAAACCCACCAATCCCATCAGCGTGTTCCCCACGAGCGCCTCACCCTGCACGCCCCCCGTAAGAACCTTTTCCAGGAGCGTGTAGGACGTGTACAGCAGGGCGGCGACCGTGGTGACAAACATGAAAAGCATCGGATAGAACGTCCAGGCAGTCGGTTTTCCTTCCGACATGAGCCATACCGTGACGAGCATCAGGGCCAGTGAGGCCATGAGCTGGTTGGCACCGCCGAACAGAACCCACAGGTACTGCCACCACCCCGTAAGCACCAGCACCATCGCGAGCACGCTGGCGATGAAGGTCGCCACGTGCGCATTCTTGAACAGCGGACTGATGTCTCCCATCAACTCCGCAGTCGCCACTCTCATGAACCGTATCACCAGTTGCATGATCGTAATGGCGAGCACGATCATCATGACGCTCCCGTAGGAACGGCCCAGATCCACCGGAAGACCGAGAACGGAGAGGAATTTCGCCACGCCTGCGGCGAACACGCCTCCGGGGCCCTTTGCGACGGCTGCCCCGTATTCCGCGGGCGACGCGTAGATCGTTCCGGCGATGATCAGCGCAAAAACCGCCAGGAGCATTTCGACGTACATGACGCCCGCACCGACCGGGCGGGCGTCCAGCTCGCTTTCAAGCTGGCGCGCGGTGCCGGAACTCGATACCACGCTGTGCCAGCCCGATATCGCACCGCAGGCGATGGTCACGAACATGATCGGCCAGATCGGACCGATTTTGATGGAGAAGTCGGTAACGGCGGGAAGCGTGAAATCGGGGCGAAGCACCAGGATGCCGATGAGGCCGAAAAAGAGGCCCAGGAAAACGATGTAGGAAGCCACGTAGTTGATGGGCAGCGCGAACCGCCAGATGGGCAGGACCGCTGCGAAATAGCAGAAGACCGCCGCGGCGACCGCCCACAGCACACGGCTGTTCGCCAGGGATTCGCCGAGAAACTTGTCGGAAGGCGCCGCGCTCCCCAGGTAGATTCCCGCCATGGCTATGATCACCGTGACCACCGTGGTCAGGATGATGTCCTTTTTCCACCGGTAGATCATCTGTCCGGCAAGAATACCGGCGATCGTGAGGAAAAGCCAGGCCATGGGAGCGGATTTGAGGTTCACCGCGGTGCTCACCACCACGTTTCCGAACGCGCCGGCAATGAGCAGCAGGTAGAAATAGATGAAGGAAAGAAGGATGACCCGCGCCCTCGGGGAGATCAGGCGGTAGCTCAAGCCGCCGAAAGATGCGCCTTCGTTGCGCATGGCGATCATGGCGCTGGAATAGTCCTGAACCCAGCCGATAAAGAAGGTGCCGGCAAGGATCCAGATCAGCGCCGGCAGCCACCCCCACTGGATGGCGATGATGGGGCCGATGATCGGACCCGCCCCCGCAATGGACTTGAACTGGTAGCCGAAGAGAACGTTCTTGCTGGTCGGCATGAATTCCACTCCGTCCATGTACATATTGGCCGGGGTGGCTTTCTTGGGATCGGCCTTGAGCACCTTGCTGTCGATGTGCCTGGCATAAACGCCATATCCGACCCACGCAACCACGAAAGCAACGATCAAGACAACCACTGAATTCATCTTTGCCCTCCTCGCTTTCAGCAACGAAGAAAACTGCTCACCTCGTATCCATGAATTCCCTTTCCCTGAACGAAAAAATTCCGGACAAAATACGAAACGTTTTCAAACAACAGGACGCAAACCCGTCAGCCCGCCCCTCGAGAGTGCAGACCGGACGGACGCGCGGCATCCTTCCGCCTGGACAGCCGGCCGCGATAACGCCGGATCCCCGCAAGTACCTCAGTATACTGCCGGTAACTGTGAATAGAGAAAAACGGTAGTGTGAATTCTTCAGTAAAGGATAAAGACGGTTGCCCAGATACCACCGGTGCCGCAGCAGCGCTCCGCGCGCCCCTCCTCCCCGGATGACGGGCCGACGATGGGACCGGGCATGCCTTCGACGGGACGCCCCGTATCCATGATTGCCGCTTCGGGGAAACAGGTGAACCGAGATGCCGCTTATGCATAATCCGGCCGCGGAATCCCGCGGGGACTGTCCGCCCCGCAGAACGCCGTCCTTCCAGCGTTACGCGCTATATCATTAAATACTAAGGATATTGTCTCACAGCAGGCATGGATATGCAACTGGAAAACCGGGCAGGCACTCAGGTCGACGAGATCGGTTCCGGGAATCGATTCTTCCGACGACTCCGCCTTGCTCAACCACTTGACGGTCGACTCCAGCGACCACGACTCACCCGAGTCCCTGCCGTTTTCCGGATTGTCTTCGGAAGTGGACGATCAGAGGAAGGAGAACGGAGATGCCGCAAAACAATCCGGCGGGGAAGGCGCACCCCTCCCCGCCGGATTATACTTCATATTTCCAACGAAATCGCCGCAGTATTAGAGGATCATTCGCCCTTTTTCTTTCTGGGCCGCCTGGGCGCCGCCTTCTCCGCCGCTCCCGCCGTCTGGTCTGCCGGAGCGGTCTCATCCTTGCGCTGCTTTCGTTCCTCCTGGTAGCGCACCAGGCTCTCGGGCAACCCTCTCTTCTTGGCGGCCTTGCTTCTCGCCTTGGTCAAGGCCTTCGCAGAAAGCGGCTGTTTGAGAGGAAATCCCCATTTCTTCTTGTATTCTCTCGGGGTCAGTTCGTGCGACCCCAGGTGCTTTGCGGTCAACTGCCTCATCTCCGCACCGCACTCCAGGCAAACGATCTTGTCTTCCTGGATCGAATCTTTCGGATCGCTTCTCTCGCTCCCCTCCTCGGAAACACCCGCTTCCGAAGCCCTGGACAACGCAAGCATGGTTCCGTCTTCTTCGGCCTTCTGCATTTTTTGAAGAGTAATAAAAGTCTTTGCCAGAGCCAGTTCCAGGTCATCCGGCGACATCTCAAACACCGACGACTGCGCTTGCACTATGTCTGCGGCTATTTCGAGCAACTTGCGCGTCATGCATACCCTCCCTTAGGTACAATCTGTTTTCCCAAAATTCCAAACCCAAATGGCATATCCCCTTTTCTGGATTCCTACCATCTTCTTTTTAATTATCAATGATTTTTAGAACAAGTCAATACAATAATATTCACTCTAAACCATTATTGATTGCTATAACGCTTCCGAATACGATTCCCCTTATTGAAGTCGAAACATGCGCCCCCCGCGTCTTGCGCCTCCCGATGGCCCGGCAATTCTGAACCCGGAAAAAACAGGCCCACCTCCCCTCTCTCGCGGACGCGCATCCATCAATTTTTCAACATCCGCTTCTTCGCCGGTCACAGAGGCCTTCCTTCGCGCTATATCCGTGTCATGCATCAAAGAAATCCCTCTTCATCATACCCGTTTCCTTCTCCTCAGATCTAGCGCTTCTCTTGCTTTCAATCACGATCCCATTTCCCGTCCCTTTAAAGATGAAACATTCCAGATCCGATGATTCATCAAGAACAGTCTTTCGCTTTTACACAGGATTCCAACCGCTCGGTACATATGCCCACAACGGGCCGACTTCCTTCACCACGCTCTCGCCCCCCCCTGTTCCACATGGCCGCGCCTCTCGGAAAGACCTTGAATTGCTGCCGGTTCATCTGTTAAGAATGTATGCAACTCATGGTCCGGAACAGGCATTCGTCACACATCACGCCCCAACAGGCAAGAAGGCAGACCGATGAAACAAGTGATACTGGGCACTGCAGGGCATATCGATCACGGGAAAACGTCCCTCATCAGGGCCCTGACGGGAATAGACACCGATCGGCTGAAAGAGGAGAAGCTCAGAGGCATTACCATCGAACTGGGTTTCGCGCATATGGACCTCCCCGGCGGCAACAGGCTTGGGATCGTGGATGTTCCGGGTCACGAACGCTTCGTCAAGCACATGGTTGCCGGCGCCACCGGCATCGACCTCGTGGCTCTCGTCATCGCCGCCGATGAAGGCGTGATGCCCCAGACCCGCGAACACATGGAAATCTGCCAGCTTCTCCAGGTAAAGAAGGGGCTGGTGGTTCTCACCAAGACCGACCTCGTTGACGATCCGGATTGGATCGAAATGGTCAAGGAAGACGTCGCGGAATTCCTCAAAGGGACTTTCCTGGAGGGAAGCCCCATCATTCCCGTCTCCGCCGTCAAGGGAGAGGGCATCGACGAACTGAAGAAGGAACTCTCCCGGCTGTACGACAGTGTGGAACCCCGCAGCACCGAGGGGGCTTTTCGACTTTCCGTGGACCGCGTTTTCTCCATGAGGGGCTTCGGCACGGTCGTAACGGGCACGAGCATGTCCGGCAGGCTGCATCTCGGAGACACCGTAACCATCTATCCTTCCGAACAAAAAACGAAGGTCCGGGGTCTGCAGGTACACAACGACGAAGTCCAGGAAGTCCTGCCCGGACAGCGCACCGCGATCAATTTGCAGGGAGTCGAGCGAACCATCATCGAACGCGGAAACGTGATCGCTACACCGGGGTCCCTGGTGCCCAATCCCATGGTCGACGTCTACCTGGAACTTCTTTCCAGCTCCCCCCGGCCGCTCAAGAACCGAGCAAAGGTGCGCTTTCACACGGGCACGGCGGAGCATATCGGCACGGCGGTCCTTCTGGACCGTGAAGAATTGCTGCAAGGCGACAGCGCCTTCATCCAGGTGCGGCTCGATCATCCCATCACCGTGCTGCGCGGAGACCGCTTCGTCCTCCGCTCCTATTCGCCGGTACAGACCATAGGGGGAGGAACGATCCTCCATCCCCTTCCGCGCAAGCACAAGGGCCAGGACAAGCTCGCCGCCGCAAAGGCCTTGCAGACCATCATGGACGGCGACGAATCGGAGATCGTCGTCTGGCACATCCTGGATTCGAGCTGGTCGGGCGTTTCCGAAGAGGAATTGAGAGTCCGGGCCCACGTGGGGCCAAAATTCCTCGAGAAGAACCTGCAGCGCTTCATCAGCCAGAAGCAGATCATCCTTTACGACAAGGAGAACAGGCGGCTGATTCACAGGCAGGTGCTCGAGGAACTCCAGGAAACCATCCTCGAAACGCTGGCCGATTATCACGGCCGCTTTGCCCTCAAGACCGGAATGCCCAAGGAGGAACTCTCCGCACAGCTCCCCAAACCGGTTGACGTGAAACTCTACAACTTCGTGCTCAGGCAACTCGCCGAACAGGAGCAGGTCGTGCAGGAGATGGAGTGGGTCCGCCTGGCCACCCACAAGATCGACCTGACAAAGGATGAAGAGGGCATTCGGCAGACGATCGAAAAAACGTTCCGGGAATCCGGCCTTCAGCCCCCGTTTTTCAGGGACATTGCAGAGAACCTGCCGGGCACGCCGCGCCAGCACCAGGACGTTCTTTCCTGGATGCTCTCGCAGGGCATAATCGTCAAGGTGAAGGAAGATCTCTTCTTTCACGCGGCGGCTATGAACGGGCTGCAGCAGCGACTGGTCGCGTTCCTGAGAGAACACGGAGAGATTTCGACCCCGCAGTTCAAGGAAATGACCCAGGCGAGCCGCAAGTATACAATTCCTCTGCTCGAGTACTTCGATACCCAGAAGGTCACCATCCGCATCGGCGACCTGCGCAGGCTGCGGGAAAGTAAGTTGACCCAGGCCTGAGGCGGTTGTGGTATTCTGTCCCGGCTCGGCGAATCCGTTTCATTCACTTGCGAAAGGAGAACGACAATGCTCAAACATGTTGTGTTCATGAAGTTCAAGCAGGGAGTATCCGATGCAGCCGTAGCCGATCTGCAGGCGGGCCTCGGTGGCCTCCCCTCGGCTGTTTCGGAAATACGGGGATTTCAGTTCGGTCGGGATATCCTGCACTCGGAAAGATCCTACGACTTTGCGCTGGTGGCGGATTTTGACGACCTCGACGCCATGAAGCGGTACCAGGTGCATCCGGCGCATGTCGCCGTTCTCGGCAAAGTGCGCCAGATCTGCGATGCGACCGTGGTGGTCGATTTCAGCTTTTGATCGCCGAACCATCTGCCCGGCTCCGCCCGGACAGCCGATTCAGGGTAAAAGAGGACCGGAGGGCTCATGTCGTCCGGCCCCTTCCACGCTCTCTCGCACCTCGCTGCGGTATTATTCCAGTTCGAACTTGCCGGCCCGGTGCCCCTTCAGATAGTTCATGCAGTAGTCATCCCTCCCCGCCAGAGCCTCCGCAGCGATGATATTGGCCATCATGCGCCTGTCGAGCGGGTTGACGATGGCTCCGTCGAGCCCCTTGCCGATTGCCATGACCACGAACGCCTGGTTGAGGAATTTCCTGTTCGGCAGCCCGTACGATATGTTCGAAAGACCGCACATGGTGTGGATCCCGGGAAAGGCTGCCGTGATCTTCTCTATGGAATTGAGAAATTCCCTGCCGAATTCCTTGTTCACCGAAAGCGGCTGCACCAATGGATCTACGTAAATATTCTCCATTTTTACGTTGCTCCGCAGCAGCCCGTTTACCAGCTTGTCCGCAATGGCCATGCGGTCGTCCACGGTCTCCGGCATCCCTTCGTCGCTCATGCACAGGGCCACCACCTTGAAATCCGTTCCCGCCACCATGGGAAGAAGCCTGTCGTAGCGGCCCTTCTCGAGCGAGATGGAATTGATCATCGGGGCGCCCCTGTGAACGGACAGTCCCGCCTCTATGGCGTCAGGATCGGGGCTGTCGATGCAACAGGGCGCGTTCACCGCTTCCTGCACCACGGTCACCAGCCATTTGAGATAGTGGCTCTCCCTGCCCACGAAAGTTCCGGCATTGACGTCGATGTACTGGGCCCCGGCTTCGAATTCCTTCCTCGCCAGTTCCTGGATCGCTCCGGCATCCTGCGCTTCGATGAAGCCCGCGACGCTCTTGCGGCTGGCATTGATCAGTTCGCCGACAATTACCACGACGGTCTCCTTTTCTGTTCGACACGGACGGTTGACTCGATCCGGACCGCAGTTTTCGTCAGCGGAACGGAAAGTGGCAAATGCAAGTTTTTCCACAATAACCGTGATTTATCACACAATCGCCGCCTCCGCAAGACACTGCCGCAAACGACGGGCACAGACGGGAAATCAGCCCATAAACCGTTGCTACGGGCAACGATGATAGCTAAGCGCCGCTAATGGCGGGGCAGGATCACCCTGCCTGGAGCATGACAAGTTTGGCATAAAAATGACAGGAAAGGCATCATTTGAATCAAATTGCCTCTTCTCTTCCACCCGGTTTTGCGGCACAGGGTTCGTGCGTCCTGTGGGGCGGCGCGCAACGTGCGGAATTGTGCGAACAGGAGAGGTATTGACGCCCGACGTTTTTCTTGCAGAAGGAAGGCGGAAAACGAACCGTGCCCGCTGTTCCGAAGAACCGGCGGGCACGGTTGTTTATTTTCCTGCGTACAGGTTGAGACGACGCCGGAGCGACCCAGCGCCGGCAGGCACATCTTTACATGGGGATGTTCCCATGCTTCTTGGGCGGCAGCGCAACGCGCTTCGTGGCCAGCATCGCGAAGGCTTCGATCAGCCGCGGCCGGGTTTCGGACGGCTGGATCACGGAGTCGATATAGCCACGGGATGCGGCGATATACGGATTGTAGAGCGCCGTGCGGTAATCGTCGATCACCTGTTTGCGCTTGGCAACAGGGTCTGCATCCGCGCTGATTTCTTTTCGGAATATGACGTTTGCGGCGCCTTCGGCACCCATAACCGCGATTTCGGCCGTCGGCCAGGCCATGGTGATATCTCCGCCAAGATCCTTCGAGCACATGGCCAGATAGGACCCGCCGTAGTCTTTCCGGGTAACCAGAGTCACCTTGGGCACGGTGGCTTCGGAGTAGCACCAGAGCAACTTGGCGCCGTGACGGATGATCCCGCCCCATTCCTGCTGCTTGCCGGGAAGGTAACCGGGAACGTCGGCGATGGTGAGCATAGGAATGTTGAAGGCGTCGCAACACCGGATGAAACGTGTGGCTTTGTCGGAGGAATCGCAATCCAGGCAGCCGGCAAGGAATTTGGGCTGGTTGGCGATGATACCGATGGACTTCCCGTTCAGCCGTGCATGACCGACCATGATATTTTTGGCATAGTGTTCGTGAATCTCGTAGAATTCCCCATTATCCACGATTGCCCGGATGATGTCCTTCATATCATAGGCGCCCATGAGGCCGTCGGGGATGATGGTGTCCAGCTCGGGAGCGATCCGGTTCGGGCTGTCACCCGTATCTACGACAGGCGGATCTTCCATATTGTTGTCTGGGTAGTAGCTGAGGAGCTTCTTGATCTGCTCGATGCAGTCGGCATCGCTTTCACACGCAAAGTGCGATACGCCGCTTCTCGACGCGTGGGTCATGGCGCCACCGAGATCTTCCTGGGTGATGATCTCGCCGAGGACCGACCTGATGACGTCGGGACCGGTGATGAACATGTAGCTGCTGCCTTTGACCATATAAACATAGTCGGTCATTGCCGGCGAATAGACCGCGCCACCCGCGCAAGGTCCCATGATGGCGGAAACCTGGGGAACCACGCCCGAAGAAATGGCGTTGCGGTAAAAGATCTGACCGTATCCGGAAAGGGCGTCAACCCCTTCCTGAATGCGTGCACCGCCTGAATCGTTGAAACCGACGCAAGGCTTGCCCGACTTCAATGCCATGTCCATAACCTTGCAGATCTTCTTGGCGT
>JAJFUA010000079.1 GCA_021372635.1 Desulfobacteraceae bacterium
GCCTTTCCCTTGATTTCCCCCATATCTACAAATTTCCAGAACCTGCTGTCGTAGCTTTCGTCCCGGTTGTCTCCCATGACGAAAAGGTTGTTGGGAGGAACGATGATGGTAGCCATATTGTCGCGGGGGCTTACATTCGACGGCAGGATTCTTTTGTCGGTGTGAACCGCATAAGGTTCATTCAGAAGCTTATCGTTGACGTAAACTTTCTTGTCTTCTATGCGGACTTTGTCGCCAGGAAGTCCGATGACTCTTTTGATGAAGTCCTTGGACGGATCGACGGGATAACGAAAGACGATGATGTCCTGCCGTCCGGGATCGGAAAAGCGGACCAGGTCTTTTTCTACGAAAGGAATTTTGATTCCGTACATGAATTTGCTGACGAGGATGTGATCGCCTACGAGCAGAGTCGGCTTCATGGAGCCCGAGGGAATTTTAAACGCCTGAACGACGAAGGCCCGGATGAAAAAGGCCAGTAAAAAGGCTATGATGATTGCTTCGATACATTCCCTGGTCGTGCTCTTGGAGTAAGTCTTCTCTGCGTGGTTTTCCGCCATGTAGCGCAATGTGGTTACCTCCGTGAATTTTATGAACAAAAGTAATTCATATAATGTAATAAGTTTCTTGCAAGTTTTCAAGTAATGATGGTAGATTAGCCGCAAACTGGAATAAGCAAACCCCCCTAAAAAATGCGGAGAAAAATGCCCTTATGTTTGGCAAAAAAGAGAACCTGTTAGGTTTAGATATTGGAACGCATTCTGTCAAGCTAATTCAGCTTGACGCGAAGAGCACCGGCCTGAAGCTGGTGAATTTCGGACTGGCTCCGCTGCCTGACGAAGCATTTGACGAGGGGCGGGTGAACAGGCCGGATCTCATCGCCGATACCATCAAGCGGCTTGCCGCGCATTTGAAGATCAAGGGGAAGTCTGTGGCGGTGTCCATTTCCGGCTACGAGGTCATGATCAAGAAGATCGAACTGCCGGCCATGACCGAGTTGGAGTTGGATAATCGCATGCACGCCGAGTTGGGCCAGTATATTCCATACAATATCGAAGAAGTCGATGTCGACTACCAGGTGATGGCGCCCGTGAAGGAGCGGCCGAACCAGATGGAGGTCCTGCTGGTGGCGGCGAAGAAGGAATCCGTCAACGATTTCGTCGGCCTCGTCAAGTCTTCGGGGATGGATCCGGTGGTCGTGGACGTCGATTTCTACGCCTTGAGCAATGCCTTCGAAACCACGTACGGCTTCGGCACGGAAAGCGTCGCGCTGCTCGACATCGGATCGAACAAGGCGATCATGAGCATCATCGCGAACGGGGTGCCCGTTTTCACCAGGGGCATTTCCATCGGCGGAAACCAGATCAACGAGAGAATCAGGGAGCAGTTCGGTGCTTCCACGGTCGATGCGGAACGGATCAAACTGGGGGAGATGTCCGACAGCATACCGCGGCAGGAACTGGAGGACATTTTCATCTCGGTCGTCCAGAGTTGGGTAGGGGAAAGCAGGCGGGCCATCGATTTCTACTACAGCAATTATCCCGACAGAAAAATCGACAAGCTCTACATCAGCGGCGGTTCATGCCGGCTTCCCGGCCTCGACAGGGTCTTGCAGGAGACCCTGGACGTCAAGGTGGAGATCTTCAACCCGCTTTCCCGCCTGGAATTCGACTCCCAGGCTTTTGACGGCGAGTACATCGACTATATCGGTCCGCAAATGGCGATTGCACTGGGCTTGGCATTGAGGAAGACGAAAGAGATATGATCCAGATAAATCTGCTCCCGGCACGAACGACCAAGAGGAAGGAATCCGCCAGACAGTTTATTGCGATCTTCATCGCGTCCGTTCTGGTGACGGGTTCCATCATCGGCTTCCTGTGGTATTGGCAGGAAAACGAGATTGTCAGTCTCGAGAGGGAAATCGCTTCCCTGAAGCAGGAAGTCGCGAAATTCGCGCAGTACGAAGCGATGATGAATGATTTGAAAAAAAAGAAGGCCATGGTCGACAAGAAGCGAACCGTGATCGAGGACCTCCAGAAGGACCGGGATGCCATTGTTCGGATCCTCGCCCTCCTCAGCGTACAGATTCCCGCGGACAGGATGAGTTTCGAGCGCCTGGTCCAGGTGTCCAATACCATCACGCTGGAAGGGCAGGCCGCAAGCAACGAGGCCATTGTCGAGTTTATGAGAAACCTGGAGTCTTCGCCGTACGTGGAAAAGGGCAGCGTGAGTCTCACTCAGTCCCGTCAGTCTACGGCCGAGGGCAACAGGAAAATCATGGCATTCCAGATTACCTACAAGTTCCTGAAATATTCCGAAGTTAAGAAGAGGGCTCAGCAGTCATGAAACTGAATGCTTCCACCAATGCGTTGCAGGACAAAATCGCGGTTATGCCCCGCCTGCACAAGGCCCTGGTGATCCTGGGGACTGTCCTTGTCCTCGCGGCCGGGTTCTATTTTCTGAAATACCAGGATCAGGCCGATCGAATCGGGAAGCTCAACAGGGAAGTCGAGAACCAGAAAAAAAGGGTGGCGGAAGTGAAGCGGGCGGTGGCCGAAGTGGAGAAGCTCAAGGCTGATCTGGCCAAATCGGAATCCGATTTCTCCGAGGTTCTTTCCCGGCTTCCGGACCAGAAGGAAATCCCCGGTTTGCTGGAGAGTGTTTCGCTGCTGGGCAACCAGGTGGGCCTCGAGAGTGTCTTGTTCCAGCCGCAACCCGAACAGGCTCGCGAATTTTACTCAATCATTCCCGTAAAACTCGAACTCTCCGGGACCTTTCAGAATGTTGGCACGTTTTTAGATAGTGTGAGCAAGCTGAACCGGATTCTCAAGGTGGAGAATATGAACCTGATCAGGCAGAAGGGCGATTCGCGCCTGAAGGTGGAATGCCTGATGGTTACCTATCGGTTCATCGAGAAGCCTGAAGCTGAAAAAACGAAGAAAAAGTAGAGCCGGTTTTCTATCGAACGGGGGGGATGCCGGGCGTGAATGAAGAGGGGTTCTTTTCTCTTGCTGACGAAGGTCGGGATATGGAGGGGTAAATGGCAAGTTTTCGCAACCTGAATAAAACCTGCACTGTTATGGCGTTCGCACTGCTGTTCTGCTGGGGGTGCGTATCGCCCGGTCCGACGGGCACGGATTCCGATGCCGCGGCACAGAATGGATCGGCCGTGGCGAAGCCCCCGGTGTCGCCGGTCGGGAACGACAGGGTAGCCGGTGCCGACCGCCTGGAAGAGGTCCAGATGGTGGACGAACCCGATAAGACGGTCATCCGGCTGAGCGCGAACAAACCGCTTCAGGACTACGAGTTCCGGAGGGCGGGTGAAAACAGGTTCGAACTGAATGTGGGGGACCTTCCGGCCGGAAGCAGCCAGCCGACGCTTCCGGGCGGCTCGAAACGGGTGACACTGTCTTATGGGAGCGGCCCCCGGTTCCAGATCGTCGGGGAACATCCCAGTCACCTGGACCACTACGTGGTGAACCGGGTGGAAAATGAACTGATCGTCGCCGTCTACTTTACCAGGGAATCCATCCCGAAATCAAAAGCGGCATTCAAAACGGCCGGTGGTTCGAAGGTGGCGAAGACCGCTCCTTCGGAGGTGGAAAGCCGCTCCTACAGCAGCGCACCCCAACCGGAGGCGCCCATCCTTCCGCCAATGCCGCAGCCGAAATCCTCCGC
>JAJFUA010000087.1 GCA_021372635.1 Desulfobacteraceae bacterium
CATCCGCAAAATCGTGCTCCCTTCGGTCATGCCCGATATCGCGACGGGCATGAGAGTCGGTCTGGGCATCGCCTGGATGTGTATCGTGGCCGCGGAGATGATCGGTGGCGAGATGGTCGGCGTCGGCCGGCTCATCCTCAAGTACGCGGAACTCATTCGCATGGGTGAAATCATCGTCGGCATGCTGATCATCGGCATCATCGGTTTCATCATGAATGAAATATTCATCGTTGTGGAACGCAGGCTGTTCCGGTGGCGGTCCGAGATCTCCATCGACTAGGAGCTGAAATGGCTGAAAAACTCGTTAGAGCGGATATTTCGAAGCGTTTTTCCGAAATGGACGTCCTCCGGGACATCCGGTTCGAAGTCGAGGAAAACGAGTTTCTGGTCGTGGTCGGCCCGACGGGATGCGGAAAAACGACACTGGGAAACATTCTTTCCGGCCTGGAGAAACCGACCGAGGGCTCCGTGAAGATCCGGGGCGAGGTGGTCGATCCTCACGTGCACAACATATCCTACGTATTCCAGGAGCCTTCCTGCATCCCCTGGTACACCATGATCCAGGACGTCACGATGGGTCTCGTGATCAAGAAAGTGGACCCCGTGCGGACGAAGCAGAGAGGGTTGGACGTCATCAAGCTCGTGGGACTGGAAGGCTTCGAGGATTACTATCCCTGGCAGATCTCGGGAGGCATGAAACAGCGCGTGGCCATCGCACGCGCCTACGCAACCGACCCGGACCTGCTCATCATGGACGAACCGTTCGGGCATCTGGACGCCCAGACCCGCTACCTGATGCAGATCGAAATCATGAGGATCTGGGAGCAGGAGAAGAAAACCGTCATTTTCATCACCAACAATATCGAAGAGGCTGTCTACCTGGCGGGCCGCATCATCATCCTTTCCAAACTGCCCGCCAGGATCAAGGGGGAGTACAAGATCGACCTGGAGCGCCCGAGAGACCTCACGAGCCCTGAATTCCTGAAGCTCCGGGCCGAAATCACCCAGCAATGCGAAGTTGTCGAATAACCGGGAAAAGGAACAGCCATGTCGACGAGAAAGCCAAAAATCGGAGTCAGACAGCTTTCGAAGCACTTCGGAGACCTCGTGGTGCTGGACGGGATCGACTTCGACATATATGAAGGCGAATTCTTGTGCGTAGTCGGCCCGACGGGATGCGGAAAGACCACTTTCTGCAATGTCGTCACGAAGCTGCTGCCCGCCACCAAGGGGTCCATCACCATGGACGGCGAGTCGGTGGATTTCAAGAAGCACAACGTCGCCTACATATTTCAGGAACCTTCGTGCCTCCCCTGGCGGACGGTATGGAACGACGTCAAGCTCGGGCTGGAAATCAAGGGATATCCCGCAGACGAGATCAAGAGCAGGGTCAGCAAGGTCCTGGATATGACGGGGTTGACCCCCTTCAAGGATTTTTTCCCGCGCCAGTTGTCGGCGGGCATGAAGCAGCGGGTGTCCATCGCCCGGGCCTTCGTGACCGAACCTGATATGCTGCTGATGGACGAACCGTTCGGACAATTGGACACCAGCACCCGGTTCCACATAGAAAACAGCCTGATCGAACTCTGGAAGCGCACCGGCCAGACCGTGATTTTCGTGACTCACAACCTGGAGGAGGCGGTCTACCTCTCCCAGCGAATCCTCGTGTGCACGCCCAAGCCCACGAAAATCAAGAAAGAGGTGATGGTCGACCATCTTCCTTATCCAAGGGACATCACGGACCCGGAATTCGTAAGGATCAGGAAGGAAGTCACCGATCTGGTCAAATGGTGGTAATAGAGAGGACCTCTGCATGACACTCAAAGAACGATTCATGAAACGACTGATCGGCGGCGGCACCGATTTTGTGCCCGTTGGATCGACCTGCGCGTACGGCATGGTCGAACTCATGCAGCGATGCGGCTACGAACGGCCTCTCGCCGACACGGACCCCGTCGCCATGGCGGCCCTGTCCCTTGCCGGTCACCAATATGCCGGCTTCGAATGGGTCAAGGCGATGGGCTGGGACATCACCTCCCTCAGCCATGCCATGGGCTGCTCCCTGGGAGAACCGGCGATCGATCTGCCCTACTACATCAAGACGCATCCCTTCGAAGACCGCATCGAGGCGCTCGACTGCCCTGCCGACCTGACCGAAAGGGGCCGGTTCCCCGCCTTTCGCAGGCAGTTCGAACTGATTCGTCAAAGCGTCGGAAACGAACTCGCCGTTTTCGGCATGTCCGAAGGCCCCTTTACCTGCGCGGCCAACCTCGTGGGCACCGAAAAGCTCATGAAGATGACCATCAGGGAAACCGCAAAAGTCCAGGCCGCCATGGACGTCACGGTTGCCGCCATGATCAGGGCCATCAACTTCGCCTTCGAAAACGGAGCCGACTACTACTGCATCGCCGATCCGACATCGGGCACCGACCTGATGAGTCCCCGCACCTGGAAGCAGATCATGCTTCCGGCCATGAAAAAAATCGTCAGCGAGGCCAGGGGGCCGATCGTCCTGCACATCTGCGGAAATGCGGACATGATCGTGAAGATGATGTGCGAAAGCGGAGTGGCGGGGATCAGCATCGAGGAAAAGACCAACCTGGAGGCGGCGGTGGAAACGGCGCATTCCATGGGGGTCAAGGTCTTCGGAAATGTTTCCAGCTCCGATACCCTGTTTCTGGGTACCCCTGAACAATGCCGCGCCGAATCGTTGAAGGCGCTGGAGGCCGGGGTGGATTTTCTCGCCCCGGGCTGCGGCATCGCCCCGCTGACTCCCCTGGAAAACGTAGTGCAGATGAAAAAGGCCAGGGACGAGTTCCTTCCGGCCGCAACCCGCCCGTAGAGCAGAGGAGAAGAGACGTGTCCAGCAAAGAGGAACTGTTGCAGAAGCTTCACGACACCGTAGTCGCCTTTGACGAAGAGGGAACAAAGCAGGCGGCCGAGGAGATCGTCTCGGGAGGGCACGATCCCCTGGAGGCCGTTATGAAAGGCCTTGCCTACGGCATGGAGACGGTGGGACGGCTGTTCAAGGAGCAGGAGTATTTCGTACCGGAAGTGCTTCTGTGCGCCGATGCCCTGAACGCGGGCATGGCCGTCCTGAAGCCCCATATTCCCTCTTCGGGGGAAGACAACACCCTCGGCCGGGTGGTCATCGGAACCATCCAGGGCGACGTCCACGACATAGGGAAAAACCTGGTGAAGCTGATGCTCGAAGTCGGCGGCTTCACCGTGCACGACCTGGGAAACAATGTTCCCTATGAATCGTTCATCGAGGAACAGGAACGCACGGGGGCGGAAATCATCGGGATCTCCGCAATGCTGACGACCACGATGATGGGCATGAAGAAGGTCATCGAAATGGCCAAAAAGAAAAATCCCCGCATCGCGGTCATGATCGGCGGGGCCCCGGTCACCCCGAACGTCGTCAAGCTGTTCAAGGCAGACGGATACGCACAGAGCGCGTCCACCGTGGTGGCAGAGGCCAAGAGGCTGATGGAAGCCTTCTGCCCGGCTCAGTGACAATTGCGGTAAGGAGGAGTCGGAATGTCAAAGCAAGCATTGATCCAGGCACTTCGGGGAGGCAGAACGGCAAGGGCTCCCTGGCTGCCCTACGCGGGCGTCAACTGCGCCTATCTCATCAACGAAAAGGCTTCGGACTATCTGCAAGACCCCACGCTGCTGGCGAAGGGGATCGTCGAAGCGGCCAAAAAATACAAGGCGGACGGGATTCCCCTTCTCTTCGACCTCTCGGTGGAAGCGGAAGCCCTGGGATGTGAACTGAACTGGTGGCCCGACAATGTCCCCTCCGTCGTCACCCACCCCTGGTCCGGAAAGCAGCCGTTTTCGGAAACCGGCCTCAGGCTTCAGGACAGGAACTCCGGCCGCTGGCCGGTCATTTTCGAAGCCGCCCGGCTGGCAAAGCCCGAACTGGAAAAGCTGGACTGCGCACTGATGGGCCTGATCTGCGGCCCCCTGACCCTGGCTTCGCATCTCGCCGGAGTCCGCATCTTCACCGATGTCTACAAGAACAAGGAGTTCGCCCACGAGGTGCTGCAGTTCGCCTCGCAGATGATCGCACTCTCCACGCGGTTCTACATTGAAATGGGCTGCGACGTCGTGGGCATCGTGGACCCCGTCTCCTCGCAGATCAAGGCGCCGACCTTCCGGGAGTTCGTCACCCCCTACTGCCGGGAAAGCGTGGAACTCGTCCGCGAAGCCGGCTTGCCTTCCGTGTTCCTCATCTGCGGGGACTGTACCAAGGTGATGGAGGAAGTCTGCCAGACGGGCACCGATGCTTTCGCCATCGACGAGCAGCTCAACCTCACGTTCGTGCGCGACATCGCCCGCAAGCACGGGAAAGGCTTCGTCGGAAACCTGAAACTGACGCTCTCCCTCAGCCTCGGCCTCATCTCGCCGCGCGAGGACACCCTCGTCAGCCTCGCGTCCGGGGGAACGGAGGGCTTCGTACTGGCGCCTGGCTGAGACATCCCCTACGATGTTCCGGCGGAACATATAGAACAGATTCCCGAGGCGATGGACTGGTTCTACGAGAACTATGCGGCCTATCCCGAAAACGTTCCCACGTGATCCTTCCTTACGGGATCGATCGAGGTCACCGATGAGCGAACAAAAAATCAAAATAGACGTCCTGACTCTCGACAGCGTTCAGTGCGCGGCCTGCGGGTACATGATGGAATCCCTGGCCGCCCTGCCCTCCGACGTCCAGGAAATGATCGAGTACAAGGAATGGTCCATCAAGAGCAAGGACGGCATCAAGAAGTTCATGGAGTTGAAGGGGAAGGTGCTGCCCACGATCTGTATCGAGGGGGACCTGGTCTTTCCCAGCGTTATCCCGCAGTACGAAGAACTGATCGAGGCGATGGCCCGGAGAGCCCCGAGCACGGAAATGGCCGACAGGCTCCTGTCCCTGAAAGACGTGGGGTTCGAGTTCGACAGGGTCGCGGAGAACCTGAAAAAGGCCGGGGCGGGACTCAGCACCCGCAAAGACAGCTGATGATGGTATAGAAAACCCGCACGGGAGAGGTTGGCAAGATGAAAATCCAGGTGCTGGGGAGCGGCTGCGAAAGCTGCAACCGGTTGTATGAAAACGTGCTTGCGGCCCTCAAAGCCGTGTCCCCGCCCATGGACGTCCAGGTCGAACATGTCCGGGACATCGATCAGTTTTTGAAACTCGGGGTTTTCGTGACCCCGGCGCTCGTCATCGACGGAAAAGCCGTGTCGCCCGGCAAGGTGCTGTCCGTCGAGGAGATCGCCTTGAAGCTGCAAGAACTCGGGGCCGCCTGAACGGCGGCCCCGGAATCATCGAACCGATTTCTCCGGCGGGCCGGTTCCCCTCGTTCGCCCTGCCCAGGCGATTCAACTGCCCAGGCCCGCCGGAGAGAACACCGGGAGCCTGTCCCGGCGGGAAGTCTTCAGGAGTGTCCCATCCATGGCTGCATCCAACGGCGTCACCGACAGTACGATTCCCATCTTCCTGATCACCGGTTTTCTCGGCAGCGGCAAAACCACCTTCCTGAACTGCCTCATAAAATCCGTTCCACCCGGAACGCGCCTGGCCGTCCTGATGAATGAATTCGGCGAGATCGGGATCGACGGCGCGCTCATCCCCGGCGAAGATTTCGACCTCCTGGAAATTAACAACGGCTCCATCTTCTGCATCTGCGTAAAGAAGGACTTTCTCACCGGCCTGCAGAAAATCGTCACGGAAATCCGTCCCGACGTTCTGATCATGGAATCGACGGGCGTTGCCAACCCGGCCGATCTCGCCCGAGACCTGCAGCTGCCCCTCTTCCGCAACCGGCTCAAGCTGGAGGAGCAGTTCTGCGTCGTGGACGCCGCATGCTTCGAAGAGGCCTACGGGGTTTTCGCATCGGTTGAAAAGCAACTGGAAACATCCACCGTCTTCATTCTCAACAAGGTGGACGTCGCGACCGGGGAACAGGTGAAAAGGGTCAGGGAACTCATCGAGAGGCATCACCCGAACCCCGTAGTGGTGGAAACCACCTACTGCGACGGGGTGGCGGACAGGATTCTCGCCTCCTTCTCACGTGCCGGCGCAGACCCTGCCCGCCGGGAAGATTCCGCCTCCCCCGGCGAACCAGCCGCGGCGGAAGACCTGGATGCCGTCATCTCACGGATTCTCGAAGACCCGCAGAGGCAGATCACGCCGCCCGACCGCCTGGTTTCCGCGGTCTTCCGCTGGAGCGGAAGCCGGATCGAAGACTTTCGCGCCCTGATGGCCGCAATTCCCCCCGGGGTCATTCGCGGGAAAGGTTTTCTCGAAGCAGATGGAAAGACGTTCCTCTTCAACCGCGTCATGGGCACCGCAACGGTCGAAGAGGCCCCCCTCCCCTCGAAGCGCACCGGCCTGGTGAACCGCCTGTGCTTTATCATGCCCCCGGACACCTTGCAGAAGTTCGACGAACTGCTCGGGCGCTTCCCCACCCTCTCCCCGGACAAGCCCACAAAACCGTAGACCACCCGCTTCCGCGGAAACACGATCACGCCCCCTCCGCGCCGCCATGCGTGTAAGTCACCGCACTCGTTTGCAAATTCCCCCATGAAACAAATACCGTCTTTCGGCGAAAGGACCGGCGATAGGTCCACGGAGCGGGCCTGGCCCCTGCATGCAAGCGGAAAGATTGCAAATTCGGCAACTTGCCAGGCAATTCTTCCTCTGTCGGACTGCATTCCGGAGACTTCCTCTTGTTCATATTATTATTAATATGAAATTATTTATTGAATTTGTCTATTGTTTCACAAGAATGACATTTACTTTCCCACGATTTGTTATACAATATACTCGATATATGAGCATATGGAATACAATCGATAACGTGATCCCTAAGAATGAAGGGATGCAATCGCGTTATCTATCCGAAACAAGCGTTACAGGCGTTGCACTTATCCCGGCCGGCACCAGGATTGCCCAGTCTTCCTGGACTGTTTGGCCTTTTTACCGGGCGCTGGTGAATGAGAGACAAGATGTTGACATTAATTGTTCTCTTTAAAGACTCTTTCCTGGTTTCGCATGGTTTGGCGATGTTCCCTCCCATACCATGCGTTCCCCCCGCCGGCCGTTTCCCTCGGAGAAGTGCAGAAGCCTGATGTCCTCAATACCTCCTGTTTTCTCCCAGTTTTTGCCTCCGGCAAATTCGAGCCGGGGTCTATCCCCGGCCCGGCAGGGCTCCCGCGCCGCCTCCGTTCCCGCCCGCCTCGAGCGGCACTGCGGCACCCGGAACCCCGTACGCCCGATCCTTTTTCTGCGAAAGATCCGCGAGATACGTCTTCGCAGCCCGCGCTTTCCGCTTTGCTCCGCGCCCCGCTATGCACGGCGGCGCACGATGCTCGATAACTCGGTATTCACAGATGGGTCCCTGGTGTTGTCTGCCCGGGCACTGCAACGGGAACTCCCGCTCCCTGCAAGACTTCTCGTCCGGAAGAGAGGCCGGCGGGCATGCGGGCATTCTCCGGTGTCCATATAGAGGAGAGTATGCGGCGGGTGGGACTGAGCACGTTTCGTCCCACCCCATCCTGGCGGGTACGGCGAGCACGCCCCGTACCCTCTCCCGAAAGGGGGAAAACTTTATCCGATCGGCCTTTCCGATCATCCGGAAGGAAACGGACGGCAACATCCGGCTCCAACCGGACCAACGGCGCAGTTTATCGTTGAGGAGGTAGCGCATTGGACCTGTGGACTATTGGCACCATCACATTCGACTGGACTTTTCTCACCGCGTTATTCAACATTGTCGTGATCAACGTGATTCTCTCCGGAGATAATGCCGTGTGCATCGCACTCGCGGTACGCTCCCTCCCTCCGGAACAGCGCAAAAAAGGAATCCTGCTCGGGGCCGGAGCCGCCATCGTGCTCCGCGTGGTACTCACGTTCTTCGTCGCACATCTCCTGGAGATCCATTTCCTGAAACTCGTGGGCGGCATACTGATCTGCTGGATTGCCGTAAAACTGTTCCTCGAGGGCGCTCCCGAGGCAGCCGACTCCAAGCACGCCACCTCGATCATGCAGGCGCTGAAGATCATTCTGATCGCAGACATCACCATGTCCCTGGACAACATGCTGGCGGTCGGGGCCGCTTCCCACGGCAACCTTTTTCTTCTCCTGTTCGGGCTCGGCAGCAGCATCCCGTTCGTGATCTTCACGAGCAACCTGCTTTCACAGCTCATGGAAAAGTACCCCGCCGTGATCTACCTCGGCGCGGCCATCCTGGGCAAGGTGGGCGGAGAAATGATCATTACGGATCCGTTCGTCGCAAACCTCATTGCAAACTCCATCGGTTACAGGGAAATGTTCCAGTATGCGGTTGAAGGTCTGTTCGCAACCGGAGTGATCCTCGTCGGAAAAATCTGGATGCAGTCGATGATGAACCGGCAGAAAAATCGGCCGTCTCTTCCATAAAGCGAGGCATCGTGCAGCGTCTTTCTGATAGAATAGGATTCCTTCCGGCCGGTCGCCGCATCTCTTTCGCACCGTCCGACCCGGTCTGAAGACAGAGGAATCGCTCCCCCCGGTGGAGGCTCATACCTCTCCGGGGGCGATGTCGGCATTTTGAACGGAGGACGCTCGCATGGGTTACGAAAATATAGTCTTTGAAGTCCAAAGCGGTATCGGAGTGCTCACCATCAACCGCCCCAGGGCACTCAACGCACTCAATCCACAGACTTTCTACGAAATGTCCGTTCTTCTGGAGCGGGTCCGCGAGGATGCGCGCGTCCGCGTTCTGGTGCTCACCGGGGCGGGGGAAAAAGCCTTCGTCGCCGGAGCCGATATCAAGGTGTTTCCCTCGATGACTCCACTTCAGGGCCGGCAGTTTGCGGAAAAAGGGCAAAGGGTCTTCTCGCTCATGGAGGAATTGCCGATCCCGGTCATTGCCTGCGTCAACGGGTTTGCCCTGGGAGGCGGCTTTGAAGCGGCTCTCGCCTGCGATTTCATCTACGCTTCGGAGACCGCCCGGTTCGGATTTCCGGAAGTGACCCTGGGGCTCGTGCCCGGCTTTGGAGGGACGCAGAGACTTCCCCGCCTGATCGGCCGCGCCCGCGCGAAGGAACTCTGCATGAGCGCGGAGATGATCGACGCGCGAAGGGCACTCGAGATGGGACTGGTGGCCCGCGTGTTCCCGGCGGACCGACTCTTCGAGGAAACCATGAAAATGGCCGGAGTGCTGACGTCGAGGGGGCCCAATGCCCTGCGGTCCCTCAAAAGGGTGATCGATCGCGGCGCGGACGGAACCTTCCAGACCGGATGCGCCCTGGAAGCCGAGGCTTTCGGAAACTGCTTCGGCAGTCGGGACATGAAGGAAGGGGTTTCCGCCTTCCTGGAAAAACGGCTGCCCGTCTTCAGGGGAAGCCTTTCGGACTGATCGCCTCAGGAACAACCCCACCAGCGCGAAAAAGCCGGGCTCCGGCGGAGTCCCGGCCGGGACGGCCCGGGTTCAGTGCCCCTGAAAGGCCTGCGCGTTCTTTTTCCCGAGGGGCGACAGGTATGGGGACATCTTCTCGTAGGGGACGGTAATGTCCTGGATGCATGCGGTGTCGGAATAGCTCGCCGCCGGCCGGAAGGTGATCCCGTCCGAATCCGGCCACGAGGATGCGCCCGACAGTTCTATGGATTCCTCGTCACAGGAACCCTCCTCCTCGCGATAGATCTCCAGGATGACCTGCCCGAGGGGAGAATCCTTCGGAATGTCCGCCCGGTAGCGGTCGATCAACCATTGGGACACGTCCTCCTCCTTGCCGGTCCCCAGGTTGTAGGTCGTCGCCCCCTCACTGTACATGGGGTGCGTCTGGCCGCAATAGTTCGAAGATTTCTCGCCGACCACCACGAAGGCGCGGTTCCAGGCCACCATCCACATCTCGGATTCGACTGCGTAGCTGTTGTCCTCGCCCATCCGCAACCGGCCCAAAGACTTGCAGGTTACCGCCTCCTTGAGGCTGTCCGTGAACTTCTCCATGAGCGCCATGTTGATGTCGGCAATGGCTTTCCCGTCTCCCGAGAGGCGCAGACCTTTCACCGCATCGAAACCCCGGGCGGTGAACAGTTCATAGTGGAATCCGCCGACGGATTCACGCCTGGTGACGGCAGGTTTGATGCCTTCCCGGCGCCGGCTGAAAAAAGAATCGGACGGCTGGGCTTCAGCACTGACCTGCAGTGATTTGGATCCGTCCGGTGAAGTCCAGGTACCCGACAGGAGATGATCCCTGCAAGTCAACGTGAGATATCCGGACACCTTTCCCCCGGGATCGACTTCCTTCCAGCGTTCCGGCTTCGAACCATCCCTCACCAGCAGGAGATCGACGAGACTGGACCGGTAATAGTACCGCCCCGCCAGGGCGCCGTCTTCACCTTCGTGATCGAACTCCATCATCACCGGAACCGTGCCGATCGTTCCCTTCCAGGTCTCTGCAATGCAATCCCGCCCTTCCGCGGCGCGAACGAATGCCGCAAGGGTTGCCGCCAACACCAGAAAAGCGAAAAGACGTCTCATGAGCTTCCTCTCCAATTGTGTACTTCCCGGGGTCTGCATGGGAAGCGCGCAGTGTGCCGCCAAATTCCGATTTGATCAATGTTTTTCGCACCCCACACCCCCACCCCGGGAACGGAAGGGATGCCCGCGGTTGCCGTCATGAGGCGCCCGGTTTTGAGCGACGAATGAAGACCGGGACCGCCGGGCACCGGGCCGCCGGATGGCCGGACACCTGGACATGGCAGAGAAACCGGCGTATCCTCATCCATGGCTTCGGCAGGCAGCGGACCTGTCCAATGACATGCCGCACGGGCAAGGCTGCCTTGTGAGCGATGAACTATCCCGGAGAGGTTTTCATGAAAGCGATGAACGGAAAAAACAGGTTGAAAATACTTATTGTATGCGTGCTTGTACTGATCGGCCTCCTGTCAGCCGTCCCCCTCTGCACGGCCGATCACCGGGACGGGCACGGAAAGCACGGAACGTTCGGGGGAGTCTGGGGACGGGGGCACGACAAAGGAAACGAGACTACGGGGCAGATTGTTGCATGGGGCCTCGTTGCGGCCAACCTGACCGTAGCGCTCAGTCTCCTTCTGAAAGGGATCAGGAAATGTCTGCCACCGGGCACGGATGCCGCAAAAAGCCTTTCCAGGTTCAACAGCACCCAGAAAAAGTACCTGATGCAATTTCACTACGTGCTCAACCCCTTGATTCTGCTTCTCGCCGTTCTTCACTGGAAACTGTCGAGATGCGCGTCGACCGCCCTGCCCGAATGGGGACTGGCAGCCATGGGCGCGGTCGTTTTTCTCGGACTCGTCTTGAAGTTCAAGCTGTGCCCCGGGAACATTCTGTCGAAAGTGCACAAGGCACATACGCAGCCGGTGCTCCTTCTCGTGATGATTTCGATGCTGGTGTTCGGTCACCTCGTCATGGATTGATTTCCGGGGGCGATTTCTGCTCGCAAGGAAGGCGGGAGAGAACAGGCGGCCGGCCATCGGCACGGCAAGCCTGCCGTGACGAACCCGTGAACACTGTGTTCCCCCGCGCCAGGTCGGAGATGAATCCGTTTCCGGATTATTTGCCATTATATGTGGACACCTGCACCGTATTGCAGGCACATCCAATCCCAAAACCATAGGGCAGCCGCCGAACGAGCGTCACAACGGGGCCTGCCGTCGACGGGGAGATCGTCGAACGGCACAGGAGGTGCGTTCGACCCGGGAACCGGCCTGGAAAGGGATCGGCGTTCATCTTCTCCTCTGCTCCCGGGAGGACCTGAACCACCCGGGAGCTTTCATCCAAGTTCCTGTTCTCAATACATGTCTTCCATGCCTCCGCCCGGGGGCATCGCGGGCATGGGTTCCTTCTTCTTCGGCTTTTCGGCAATCATGACCTCCGTGGTGAGCATCAGGGCAGCCACGCTCGACGCGTTCTGCAAGGCGCAGCGCACCACTTTCGTCGGGTCGATGACCCCTTCCGCAACGAGGTCGCCGTAGCTTTCGGTCTCCGCGTTGAAACCAAAGCCCTCCTTTTCGTTCTTGACCCGTTCCACCACAACGGACCCTTCCAGACCGGCATTATTGGCTATCTGGCGAACGGGTTCCTCGAGGACGTGCCGTATGATTTGCACCCCGAAGAGTTCCTCGCCCGCGGCATCCGCCCGGTCCAGGGCCGGAATGCAGCGGAGAAGCGCCACGCCGCCACCCGGAACGATCCCCTCCTCGACGGCCGCGCGCGTCGCGTTCAAAGCGTCCTCCACCCGCGCCTTCTTCTCCTTCATCTCCACTTCAGTGGCGGCTCCCACCCTGATGACCGCCACACCGCCCACGATCTTCGCCAGGCGCTCCTGGAGCTTCTCCCGGTCATAGTCGCTCGTGGTCTCCTCGATCTGTGCCCGGATCTGCCGGATGCGGCCCTCGATGGACTCGCGGCTGCCGGATCCGTCTATGATCGTGGTGTTGTCCTTGTCGACCCGGATGGTCTTGCACTGGCCGAGTTCGTCCAGGCCGGCACTTTCCAGCTTGACGCCCATGTCTTCCGAAATCACCTGCCCGCCCGTCAGGATGGCGATATCCTGGAGCATGGCCTTGCGCCTGTCACCGAAGCCGGGCGCCTTGACAGCGCACACCTTCAGCGTGCCCCGCAGTTTGTTCACGACCAGGGTCGCCAGCGCCTCTCCCTCCACGTCCTCCGCCAGGATAAGAAGCGGCTTGCCCATCTTGGCGATCTGCTCGAGGACCGGAAGAAGATCCTTCATGCTGCCGATCTTCTTCTCGCAGATGAGGATGTAGGGCTCGTCGAGCACGGTCTCCATGCGCTCGGCATCCGTCACGAAATAGGGGGAGATATAGCCGCGGTCGAACTGCATGCCTTCGACCACCTCGAGAGTGGTCTCCATGCTCTTGGCCTCCTCGACCGTGATGACACCCTCCTTCCCCACCTTGTTCATGGCTTCGGCGATAATCCTGCCGATAGCGGAATCGTTGTTGGCGGAAATGGTGCCGACCTGCGCGATCTCTTTCTCGTCCTTGGTGGGTTTGCTGAGTTTCTTGAGTTCCGCGACGGAAGTCTCCACGGCCTTCTCGATGCCGCGCTTCAGCGCCATGGGATTGTGCCCCGCGGCGACGAGCTTCGAGCCCTCGCGGTAGATGGCCTGGGCAAGAATGGTTGCCGTCGTGGTGCCGTCTCCGGCTACGTCGCTGGTCTTGCTGGCGACTTCCTTGACCATCTGGGCGCCCATGTTCTCGAACCTGTCGGCCAGTTCGATTTCCTTGGCCACGGTCACGCCGTCCTTGGTGACGAGCGGCGGGCCGAAACTCTTTTCGATGACCACGTTGCGACCCTTGGGCCCCAGAGTAACCTTTACCGCATTGGCCAGGATGTTGATGCCGTTCATGATCTTGTCCCTGGCTTCGGAATAATACTTGATTTCCTTTGCAGCCATATGATTGACCCTCCTGAAAAGTTTCCGATTCGGTTCGCCGAACCTGCCTGCGCCGCGACTAATGCATTATGGCCAGAACATCATTCTCGCACATGATGAGGAGTTCTTCGCCTTCGACCTTGATCTCGGTCCCCGAATACTTGCTGAACAGAACGCGGTCGCCTTCCCTGACATCGAGGGGAGTCCTTTTTCCGTTCTCGGCAATTTTGCCGGCGCCGACCGATACCACCCTTCCCTGCTGAGGCTTCTCCTTGGCGGTGTCGGGTATGATGATCCCACCGGCCGTCTTTCCCTCTTCATCCAGGCACTTTACGACAATCCGATCATGCAATGGCTTGAGTTTCATACCATTTCTCCTCTAGGACACGATTCTACCACTACGCATGATTCCTTGTTGTTTCAAGGACTTGGCACTCAGGAGCGAAACATGGTTAGCACTCGTCCACCAAGAGTGCTAATGTACCATTAACTAATACCGAACTCCAAAATGTCAAGAGGGGCACCGACGGGAAAAAGGCCGGTTCTCGCAGAGCCCGCAGGACGGGACAGGCGGTTTCGGAATGCCCTGGAATCGGGTCCCCCGACGGGCATGTGCTTCAGCCGTTCCCGCCGGCATCGCTCCTTCGATCGTGTTCGATTCGCACGCCCCCAATTGGTTATAAATACCATAACTCATCGTCATGAACCGTTTAGCCTGCCATCAATCATTCATACCAAATTTCATATAATTCATAACAAAAAAACAACAACAGCTGATTATACTTATCATCAGGTTGAATTTTTGTTGCTGAAAGCGAATTCAATACGGCATATATCGCATAACAATATTTCATAGTGTTTAATATTCCTCCCTTTAGACCATCTTTCTTATTACCAGGTAAGGATACAAAAACTCACATAAGTCATAACTTAATTTCATAATAGTCATTTGTGTTTATAGTAGCGCTATAAAAATCCAGAAATTTTAAAATTTACTATTGATATTTGTTATACCCGGGAGCATAAAAGATTCACCTATCAGAGCCAGAATCAATAACCGAAGAAAAGTAATATTTACGGAACCAGGGGGGATGGTATGCAAACCAACGATTGGCATTGCCTGCCTCTTGACGAGGCGGCAAGCCGGCTTGCCGTCGACGTACAGGCCGGTCTGGACACGGAGACGGTTCGGGAGAGGTTGAGCAAGTACGGAACGAACGAACTGGAGGAGAAAGCGCCTCCGGGCCTCATGCAGATGCTGGCGGCTCAGTTCAACAATTTCCTCGTGATCGTCCTGATCATTGCCGCCGTCGTGTCGCTGCTGCTCGGCGAGTACGTGGATGCTGCGGCGATTCTGACCATCGTCACGCTCAACGCCATTGTGGGGGTCGTACAGGAATCGAAGGCGGAAGCGGCCCTGGCGGCGATCAAGAAAATGGCCGCTCCCAACGCGCAGGTCATCCGCGGCGGCCACCAGGAGACGATCGCCTCGAAGGATCTCGTACCGGGAGACATCGTCCTGCTCGAAGCGGGCAACTATGTACCCGCCGACCTGCGGCTGGTCGAAAGCGTGAACCTCAAAATCGAGGAAGCATCTCTGACCGGAGAGTCCGTCCCCGTGGAAAAGAACGCGAAGACGGTTCTCGCCAGGGATATTCCCCTGGGCGACAGGAAAAATTCCGCTTTCATGTCCACCCTGGTGTCCAATGGACGCGGCACGGGTCTGGTGATCGGCACGGGCATGAAAACCGAAATCGGAAAGATCGCCGAAATGCTCCAGTCGTGCAAGGACGAAGCCACGCCTTTGCAGCTCAAACTGGATCAACTGGCGAAGATGCTGGGAATCATCTGCTTTTCGATCTGCGGCGTCATTTTTGCCTACGGGCTCATCCGGGACACTCATCTTTCGCTCATCATGGAAAAGGGCCCCATGTTCTACCTGAGAGCGGAGATGAAGGACATCGTCGAACTGTTCATGACCGCCGTGAGCCTGGCCATCGCCGCCGTACCGGAAGGGCTTCCCGCAGTTGTGACGATCTGCCTCGCCTTGGGCATGCAGCGCATGATCCGCAAGCACGCCCTGATCCGGAAACTCCCGGCCGTGGAGACCCTGGGTTGCGCGACCGTGATCTGCTCGGACAAAACCGGGACTCTGACGCAGAACCAGATGACCGTGGTCAAGGCATGGACGGGAGGAAAGGGGTACAAGCTGACCGGCGAGGGGTACAGCCCGTTCGGTCAATTCCTCACCGACGATGGTCCCCTGGACCCGTCGGCCGATAGGAACCTCGCTCTCCTGCTCCACGGAGCATGCCTGTGCAATGACGCAAAGCTCGAGAAGAACGATGTGGAACAGAGCAAAGACGCCTGGCGCGTAATCGGAGACCCGACCGAAGGGGCCATGGTGGTTGCCGCCGCCAAGGCCGGACTGTGGCGCGGTGAGGTCGAACAGGCGCTGCCCAGGGTCCAGGAGATCCCTTTCGACTCCGACCGCAAGCGCATGACCACGATCCACCAGATTCAGAACGGAAACAGCCGGCTGGATTTCAACGGCTCCACCGCGACGGCCTTTGTCAAGGGCGCGCCGGACGTGATCCTGGATCTTTGCACGCACGCCTTGTCGAACGGCAACGTGGTTCGACTCAGTGAGGAGAAGAAGAAGGAAATCCTCGGAGTCAACCGGGATCTCGCACGGCAGGCGCTTCGGGTCCTCGGCGTGGGCTACCGGCCCCTGGATGCGGTGCCGTCCGAGTGTTCTCCCGATGCGATCGAGCAGAACCTGACCTTCGTCGGCCTCATGGGGATGATCGATCCGGCCCGCCCCGAGGTGAAGGAAGCGGTGAAGATCGCCCACGATGCGGGCCTGAAGAGCGTCATGGTGACGGGCGATTACAAGGATACCGCAGAAGCGATCGCCAGGGAGATAGGAATCCTGAGAACCGGCGGCAAGGTATTGACCGGCACCGAACTGGACAAGATGGACAAAAAGGAGCTGACCGGGATCATCGACGATGTCGACGTGTGCTGCAGGGTTTCGCCCGCCAACAAGACCCAGATCGTCGACCTCTTCAAGGCGAGAGGACACGTCGTGGCCATGACCGGCGACGGCGTCAACGACGCCCCCGCCCTCAAGCGCGCCAACATCGGCGTGGCCATGGGGATCACGGGAACGGACGTTTCGAAGGAAACCGCCGACATGGTGCTGACCGACGACAATTTCGCCAGCATCGTCGCGGCCATCGAACAGGGACGGATCATCTATTCGAACATCAGGAAGTTCGTCTACTTCCTGATCTCCTGCAATATCGGGGAAATCCTGATCATCTTCGTCGCCATGCTCTTCGGCATGCCGATGCCGCTCAGGCCCGTGCAGCTGCTCATGCTCAACCTGATCACCGACGGTGCCCCCGCCCTCGCCCTGGGCATGGAAGAAGGGGATCCGGACATCATGAAGAGTCCCCCCAGGCCGCCCGACGAGTTCATGATCAACTGGGAGATGAAGATCGGCATCGTGGTGCAGGCCATCGTCATGACGGCCGCGGTGCTGGTGTGCTATTTCCTCAGCCTCCGGATGTATCCCGGCGATACGGCGCATGCCCAGACAATCGCGTTCGCCACGCTGTGCATGTCGGAACTGCTGCGGGCGTTTACGGCACGCTCCGAACATCACGGGCTCTTCTCCATCGGGGTCTTCTCGAACAAGTACATGGTATGGGCTGTGGGCGGATCGGCTCTCCTGGTCCTCCTGTCGATCTACATCCCGGCCTTCCAGCCCTTCTTCGATACGACTCCACTTTCCTTCTTCGACTGGCTGATGATGACGCCGTTCATCCTGATGGCTTCCGTTGCCGCGGAAATTACCAAGGTTTTCATCCGCAGGCATGCCGCACGAAAGACGGCCGCCATCGCCTGAACCGCCGCTGTAAGATAAAACCGCAACAGGTGCGCGGAGGGTTTGCAGCAACCTCCGCGCATCCTGTTGCGAACGCTTCCTCCGATTTCTCCCTGCCCGCTCCACTCCTCGAACGGCCGCGCCCGCGAGCCCCGGCACATGGCGCTCCACGAAATCCCACGATCGGAACGTAGCGTGTAGGTTGGCGGTGAGCGACAGCGAACCCCAACACCAGCAAACCCCAACCGGACAGCCCATGCAGATTGTCCCTGCCCATACGCCGGTGGTGGAAACTGTTGGGGTTCTCTCGTCGCTCACCCCAACCTACACAGCACGCGTTCAGATGCTTATTATCCTTCTCTTCCAAAGATACCGTTTATTCGGAATCAAACAGACACGTTGCAGGGTGGGGGTGCGTTTCCTTTCGGCACCTGAAATCATAACGTTTTCAGTGACAAAAGCGTAAGACACGGCTTATTTAAAGAGCCCTGACCTCCTGAGCCGCGATGGATTGTCCGGTATCCCGCTTGACAATATCCGAGTAAATGCTAAAGTTGGTGGAATGCATGCCGTATTTTATCTATGTAGAAAGCGCCTTTTCGCCTCGGCCAAGAGTGCAAATTCTAAGTATAGCTGAAATTATTGCATCCAGTGCATGAAAACAATTCAGACGGGAGTACGGATTTGGCGGAAGGGCGGGTTAAGTGGTTCAATGAGAACAAAGGCTACGGATTCATTGAGAGGATTGGGGAAAGTGACCTGTTTGTGCACTTCTCCTCTATCGAGGGCAATGGCTTCAAAACCCTGAGCGAAGGCGACAACGTGAGTTTCGAAGAAGGCAGCGGCGCAAAAGGTCCGCAGGCCGTTCGGGTGAGAAAGCTTTAGTCTACGACAAAGAGACCTCTGATATTCTACTGGGATGAAGAGCCGGGGAAGACCTCCGGCTTTTTGTGTTTCTTAAAACCGGAACCCCGTCTGCAGTCGGAATGCTCCCGCAATCCCGCTGCTCGTGGCGGGAACAAACAGACGGAGGACATACAATGAATATTCACGTGAGCAATTTGGAACTCAGCGTAACCGAAGACGACTTGAGGGGCCTCTTTTCACCTTTCGGTGAAGTGTCGATCGTGAACGTCATAAAGGAAAGATCCACGGGACGGTCGAAAGGGTATGCGTTTGTCGAGATACCGAATAACTCGGAAGCCGACAAGGCGATGAAAGCCCTCAACGGAACCAGGTTCAAAGAACAACTCATCAAGCTCAGCCAGGCGAAACCACCCGAAAAACGGCAACAGCGCAGGCCGAGATATTAACCGGAGACGATCTGTTTTTCACCGTCTCCGGCTAACCCTGAATGCTATGGAGTTGATTGATGGCTCAAAGAACGAAGGCTACCTTTCAGAAGCGCGAAAGGGAAAAAGAAAAGCAACAGAAACAAAGGGACAAGGAAATACGCCGCCAGGAAGCCAGGAAGGCCAAGGCGGAACGCGAACCGCACAACGGCAAGGAAGATCCGGATATTGCCGGAATCAAACCCGGTCCCCAACCCCTCCCCGAGCAATGGCAATGGGCCATACGACGGGAAGAAAAATAGGTCTGGCCGGCACCCTTTTCCATTCGGCGTCGACAATTACAATAACTACAATCAGAGGTGCACAATTAAGCAAATAACTCCGACATCTTCAAATGAATCATTCCCTTCGCTCGGTCTTTCGAACGAATTGCTCCATGCCGTTTCCGACCAATGCTACATCACGCCAACCCCAGTTCAGTGTCAGGCAATCCCCGTCATTCTCGAAGGGAAGGACGTCCTGGCCGGTGCACAAACCGGTACGGGCAAAACAGCCGGTTTCGCCCTGCCACTCCTGCAGCTTCTGTCCAAATCCCCCTGCGCAAAGAAAAAGAGTGCCGTTCGGGCTCTGATCCTTGCCCCAACCCGCGAACTCGCGGCGCAGTTGCAGGATAGCGTGGCAGCCTACGGCAAGTATCTGCCGTTGAAATCCACGGTCATCTTCGGCGGTGTCAAAATCAATCCGCAGATTGCGGAACTTCGCCGGGGAGTCGACATCCTGGTGGCAACGCCGGGCCGTTTGCTCGATCATGTGCAACAAAAGACCCTGGACCTCTCGGCAGTCGAAATACTGGTCCTGGACGAAGCAGACCGCATGCTGGACATGGGGTTCATCCGGGATATCCGAAAAATCCTTGCGCTCTTGCCCCGGAGTCGACAGAATTTGCTTTTCTTCGCCACCTTTTCCAGCGAAATCAAGGCGCTTTCCGAAGAGCTTCTGCATTCGCCGGTCCTGATCGAGGTGGCGCGCCGCAATACGGCATCCGAGAGCGTCGAGCAGTTGATCTATCCGGTAGACCGTACCCGCAAGCGCGAACTGCTCTCTTTTCTGATCGGTTCCAACAACTGGCGTCAGGTACTCGTATTCACTCGTACCAAGCATGGCGCCAACCGGCTCACAAAGCAGCTCGAACGGGACGGAATCAGCGCGGCCGCCATCCACGGCAACAAGAGCCAGGAGGCTCGGACCCGGTCCCTGGCCGATTTCAAACAGGGCAACGTCCGGGTCTTGGTCGCGACGGATATTGCCTCACGAGGGCTCGATATCGATCAACTCCCGTATGTAGTGAATTACGAACTGCCCAATGTGCCCGAAGACTACGTACACCGCATCGGACGCACCGGTCGTGCGGACCGCCGTGGAACGGCCATATCCCTTGTCTCCATCGATGAACGCCAACTTCTGAAGGATATAGAACACCTGCTCAAGTGCACCATTCCCCAGGAGGCCGTCGAAGGCTATGAACCCGACCCAGGGGTCAGGGCGGAACCGATCTTCAAACCACGGACGGGCAGCCACCGGAGCCAGAGAAGAGAACTTCCGCTGCGGGAGTTCCCGGGCAATCCGCCACGAAGTCCGAAGCGAAATACGGTTCGGAAAGAAGATGAAGCCGGGAAACGCTCCCCAGCCCCCGGCTGCCAGGGCCGGTCCAGCACTCCGCGAGGCGTGTGTGGGAGGCATCCGAATAATGCCGTCGGTGCCTTGAACTGGTGGGATACCGAAAGGTAAGACCCCCAAAGGGGGATGCAAGTGCCGACGGCGTTGCTTCAAAGACCGCACCGCCGTCGACCATATACCGCCGAAGACCGGGCCGGATTTGAGAGAATCAAGCAGAAAAACGCTGATGAGAAGGCCGAGATGCTGACGATTGAGAGCCGGCGACCTTGAAAAATACAGGTATTTACTCTCCAGAAGGAAGGATTGCAGGTTTATGATGAACATATTTGTGGGAAACCTGTCACTCAGGACCACCGAGCAGGAATTGCAGAACGAATTCGAAAAATTCGGCGAAGTGGGCTCGGTAAAGATCATCACGGACCGCGAGACACTCAAATCCCGCGGATTCGCGTTTGTTACGATGCCCGACCAGGCTCAGGCAACGGCTGCCATCGCCGGGATCAATGGCAAAGTGCTTGACGGCCATATCCTCAAGGCAAATGAAGCAAGACCCAGGGAAGCCCGGCCGGGCCAAAGCCATGCGCCTGCCGGAAGCGGCTACGGCTCGGGGGATCGGTTTTCGAACCGGAGCGGCCTCGGAGACAAGGCTCGAGGTGGAGGTAGCGGCGGATATGGCAACAACGAGGACATCTATGACAGCAAAGGCGGAAGCGGGGGCCGCAGGCGGGGCCGCCGTGACTCTGGAATGGGCGGACGTTCCGGGGGCAGACGTTCCCCTCGCTGACTTCGGCCGGAAAGGGAGAGAAACCGGGCGGCCGCCTCTCATCAGGTTTCCCGGAAGGCGCCATTTTCCTGCCGGCATGGTAAAAGATCGCAGACCCCCTGCAGAATCGAAGAAAAACGACCCGGGACCTTTCAAATCCCGAGAACGGTTTTTTTCGCTCTGAATGTGGAGGACAGGGAACAAGGCATCCATCCACAGTTTTCATCGAGTTTTATGTAAATATATGTACATATTGGGGCGATAATTTCCATCCGGCAAATATTCTGTTGCTTTTCCGGATTTATGCCGCTATAATGGATTATAGTTGCTGGATACGATATTTTGAGTCATGCAGGAAATCGATCTTTCGTCAAACCGATAGTACGGTTTCGGGCAAGTTCGAGTACCGTGTCAAAAATAGTTGGAAAGATCAAATTCAAAAAAGAAGGAACAAAAAGATGGCGGAAGGTCGAGTAAAGTGGTTCAATGACAGCAAGGGCTATGGATTTATCGAAGTTGACGGCGGACACGACGTGTTTGTCCATCACTCATCCATTCTGGGTGAAGGCTTCAAGTCTCTGAGCGAAGGCGACCGGGTGACTTTCGACGAAGAGCGTGGCGCAAAGGGGCCTCAGGCGACGAATGTGCGCAAGCTCTAGTAAAGACATCCTGCATTTGGCATAGATGTGAAGTTCAGCCGGAGCGTAACAGCTCCGGCTGTTTTGTTTCCGGCCTCCCCTCAGAATCGTTCCTTCTTACCCCCCCTTCCACGCGGCCCATTGTTCAACACCCTGTCCGTTACGCGGTCTATACCCTCCATTCGGTTGCAGTACCATGTCGTCCATCGCGGAACCCCGTTCTTTTTTCCTTCCGAATACCGTACTTGCCGTATTGCCCTGACAAAAACACCTCTGTAGCATGCCCGCATATTTTTCTTCCATGGTGCATCCCGACACATCAGGAGACACCTGTATCAATGTACCTGCAGCAGACTGAAATCTGATCGGTCCGGCAACCGGCCTGCCCCGGGTTTTCGGACATCCCGCGGGCTTCTCTCGATCGGAAACGGATCTCCGCCCGATCACCGAACACTTCCCGCCGACGGAAGTCGCCCGACGAAAGCGGACGGGGATCGCGCCGGTCGATGGCGCATAAGGGGCGCGACCTGCCGGAGGAATACCGATCGTCATGGCCTATTCCGCCGACCCGTGATATCTTCGCCTGCGCTTGAATAACGATTGCAGCGATGCATGCAGGCGTCGCTGTGCGGATCCGAAACCGCCGCAGGGTAACGAACGATGCGGCGCGTGGAAACGAAGGAGCGGAACATACGGATGGAAGCGTTTTACGAATGCCTTCTGAAGGTCCAACCCC
>JAJFUA010000115.1 GCA_021372635.1 Desulfobacteraceae bacterium
CCTCGTATCCAGCACGGCCATGGTGGAAGCCCACTGGATCACCTGGTACCGTCCGTTCACGGAGAGGGAATGGCATACATAGATGAGGGCCACACCCAGAACGAGGATGGCCGTTTTGAAAATCTTGTCGAATTCAGGAACAATCTTCTTCCCGGAGGTACCATACCGTTTCGACCACCATTGTCCCAGATCACCCGATTTCATAGCCTGATACCTTCCCCATGGGGTCCATCTTACTATCCGGGGCAGGAAATCGCCAGCAAAACTCGCTCTGCCCCCACCAGACCGTGCGCGGGACGAATTTCAGGTCTTTCGGCTATTCCGTCTCCCGCCGGGTTCGTTCCCCGCCTGTTTCCCGGGAATCGAACCGCACGAAAAACCGGGCGCCGGGAGTGAGTGCTCCTTCCATACCCACCCGGCAACCCCTCTCGTCCTCGACGTGTGCCCGTCCATCCCTCACAGCGTTGTACAGGGCCTGGTCGCAGGCGATGAGGGCATGCATCACGCGCAGGCCACGAAAAACCCTCACAGGTTTTCCGTCGATGGATACGACAACATGGTCCCCGGTCATCTTACGAATAGGATCCTGTTCTCTATGGTTCGATTCAAAGGAGAATGCTTCTTTAAGTACTTGAGAAGAGCCTCCTTCATGCTGTCTCCGTAACCGGGATTCCGGCCTTTGGAGAAGGTCGTGAACTGGTCCCCGCCCGCAGCCAGAAAGTCATTCACAGCCACCCGGTAGATCCGCTGGGGGGCAACCTGTTCCCCTCCAATCAGCGCCTTTACCACCCTGGCCCCCTGCGGGAGCCCCAGGTTGTATTCCACCCGCAAACCGCCGACTTGCAGGATCTTGTGTTCCAAGTCGGCATTCTGTTCGAGGACTTCCATGATCTGTTCCCCGCTCATGTCCATGGCAACGATGGAATTGTCGAAAGGCAGCAGTGTGTAGACATGCTCCAGGGTAATCGGCCCCTTTGGAATATCGGCCCTCAAACCTCCGCCGTTTTCGAACGCGACCTCGGCACCCGAGACCTCCAGCATGGCATCCGTCACCAAGTCTCCCAGAACGGATTCCTCGGCCGCATGTCTGACCAGGTCGCCCTGCGTCTCGCCGACGACTTTCGCAAATTCCGCGCGGATCTTCTCGTGGTAGTTCCCGACAATGCGCTCCGCATCCTTATTTGTGGGATCCGAAGGCCCCGCTTTCACCGGCTTCAATTCCCGTTCCGCCGTGTAATCCACAATCCGGCCGGTTCGGACGTCGACCTTCAGATCCAGGACCCCAAGATACAGGCCATAGTATCCCGCCTGGACGACGATCGTCTTGCCGACGCGGACGGGATCCTTCGCCACGGTGTGCGTGTGCCCTCCGACGATGACGTCGATTCCAGGCACGCGCCGCGCCAGTTCCATGTCCTCGGGCATGCCCAGGTGGGAGAGCACGAACACGAGTTTCGCTCCGTTCTTCCTCGCCTCCGCAATAAGCCTCGGCAACACCGTTTCGGGCTCTTGAAAATCCAGTTCCGCGACATTGGCCGGCTTCGTCGTATATTTCGTCTCGGGGGTGGTAAGCCCGATGACTGCGATCTTCAACCGTCCCCGCTTCAGCACCACGTAAGGCCTCGCGCCCTGCACGCACTCCCCCCGCCTATCGCGGACGTTCGCGCACAGGAAGGGAAAATCGGCGGCATTCTGCAAATTCTCCAGAGCCTTCATACCCCAGTCGAACTCGTGGTTGCCGATGCTCATCGCATCGAATTTCAGATAGTTCATGAGTTCTATGACGGGCTTGCCATGGAAGACATTCGAAATGGGAGTCCCCTGGAACATGTCGCCCGCCGCAAGCAGCAGGCATCCTTCAGGGTTCCTGTCCCTTTCTTCCTGGATCATCTTCGCGAGCCGCCCCCCACCGCTCATGGGCGACTCGGGGTCGATGCTCTTCTCCACGTACGGCAGGATATGTCCGTGCAGATCGTTTACGTGCATCACCGTGAGGCGGGCGGTCGCGGCGCCGTGGCAGGGAGCCGCAATGCAGAGCATTACGAAGACCGCACAAAGGACCACCTGGGAAACCGATTTTTTCATACGCTTTCCGTTCTGTCCGGCTGGCCTGCTGCCTCGCAGGAGGCAGCATCATCGTTTGGGGTTTCCCGGCGCCTGCTTGCGGCGCCGGGACATATGCGCTATTGCTTCATTATAGTATGCTCAGGAAAGCATCCACAAGCCCGCATTTCTCATGACGCCACGCCAGCCCGTCCCCCATGGCAAAAGGGGGCTCCGCACAGTCCGGATTCGGTCCTTAGTGCGAATTGGCGAAGAAACGGTTGAACGCGTTCAGGTAGGCCCGCGCACTTGCTTCGATGACGTCGGGGCTTGTCCCGATCCCGGAATAAACGGCCCCTTCGATTTCCACCCGGACCATCGCCTCTCCCAGGGCATCCTTGCCCATGGTGACGGCCTTCAGATCGTAGTCCCGAAGTTTCCCCTGCTGTCCCACGATCCGCTCAATACCGTTGAAAACCGCATCCACGGGACCATTGCCGGTCGCCGCGTCCGTACACTGGATGCCCTCCCTGATCAGCGTCACCGAGGCAAGCGGAACCATCGTACTCCCGCTCATGATCTGGAGACTGTGGAAAGTGAAGGTTTCCGGAACTTTGGTCATCTCGATCTCCACTATGGAATGCAGGTCCTGTCCCGATATTTCCTTCTTCCGGTCCGCAACGTTCAAAAACCTTTTGTAGATCCGTTCGAACTGCTCCGGATTGATGGTGAATCCCATCTCCGAAAGGCGATGTTTCAGGGCAGCCCGTCCGGAGCGTGCCGTCAGGACGATCTTGTGCTGGCGAATCCCGACGTCTTCCGGCTTCATGATTTCATACGTACTCCGGTCCTTCAGAATGCCGTCCTGATGGATGCCCGAAGAGTGCGCAAAGGCATTGGACCCGACAACCGCCTTGTTCGGCTGGACGGGAATATTCATCAGCCGGCTCACCATGCGGCTCGTGCGGTAGATGTCCTCCGTCCGTATGTCCGTGTGGGCCTGAAAGATGGCGCTTCTCGTCTTCAGTGCCATGACGATTTCCTCGAGCGATGCGTTCCCGGCTCTTTCCCCCACCCCGTTTATCGTGCATTCCACCTGGTTCGCCCCATTGCGGATTGCGGCAAGGCTGTTGGCAACGGCAAGCCCGAGGTCGTTATGGCAGTGAACACTGAGAATCACGCCGTCCAGGACAGGAACCCGTTCACGCAGTTTCCGGATGCGCTCTCCGAACTCCTCCGGAATGGCATATCCGACCGTATCGGGGACGTTGATGACCGTTGCGCCCGCTTTCACCGCCGCTTCAATCACGCGGCAAAGGTATTCGAAATCGGTGCGCAGCGCATCTTCCGCGGAATATTCCACGTCTTCACAGTATTTTTTCGCATGCCTGACCGCATTGGCCGCCAGTTCCAGAGCGCTTTCCCTGTCCCTGCGGAGCTTTTTCTGCAGATGTATGTCCGATGATCCGAGGAATACGTGGATTCTCCGTCGTTCGGCCCCTTTTACCGCCTCCCAGGCGATGTCGATGTCTTCCTTGACCGCTCTCGCCAGGCCCGCGATCACGGGGCCCTTGATCTGTTCCGAAATGGCCTGCACTGCCTTGAGGTCTTCCGGAGACGAACAGGGAAATCCCGCCTCGATCACATCCACACCAAGCTTGGCAAGCTGCTGTGCGATTTCGATTTTCTGTCTTTTGTTCAGTTTGGCTCCCGGAACCTGCTCACCGTCTCTGAGAGTGGTGTCAAAAATATGAATTTTCCGTTTCATAATCATTCCTTTCCATTACATCAATTTCTTTCAGACGTAAGTCTGCGGCTTGATGCCTGTTTTTTTTCAACAGTATCGTATTCTTTAGACGAAAGAGCTTCATCAGCTCAACACCTCCTCTTTTGGGGACGGTTCCCTGTTTCAGTTGCAATAAAAAAGGCCATGGGGGGAACCCATGGCCTTTTTTATTGCAACTGAAACGCTTTGTATGGACATCAAGCAGGCAAGGCGAACGGTCCCCCTCTCCCATTGCGGGCATTCAACAGTAGCGATAGTAGGAGGAGGCTCAAAGCCCTTGCCGTTTGCTGCATCGTCATCTCGAATCGTCTATTCGGCCGGCTCTCGTGTCGGCCCGTTCAGAAACGCTCTCCGAAAATCCCGTTATGCAAAAATCATTGGGTCAGCTTCAACCCGATCCAGAAGCACACTGCGATTTCCACAAGAAAGAGGATCGTGTAGAGGGCATAACGGCCAACGGAAAAATCCTCGATGATCCGGTTTGCCTCCTGCATGACCTGATTCGCCGCACTCGTTTCCATTCCGTCTCTCCCTGAGGAAATAGAATCCCCCTCGTCAGCAGACCATAGCCCGCTCCTTTGGAGGTCGGAGTATTATATAATGAAGAGGCCGAAAAAGATCAACACCAAATTTCGAGTCGTTTCAGGGCAAAATCCCTGTTTGCGTTCAGATAGGGGTTGATGGCGGGGAAGACTTCGTTTAGTCTACCTTTTCCATACGGTCCACCGCGCAGGAACCGGTCACGATGACCCGTCAGAGGAAAACCCGATGCTCGGACCCGATACGGCAGAAGACTCGAATGTCAGCCTCCAGTCTGTTCCCGCGGATGTTTTGAAGGTCATCGACCGCCTGTTTCGATCCGGCTTTGCAGTATACGTCGTCGGCGGAGCACTCCGGGATCTTCGCCTGGGCCTGGCTCCCAAGGACTGGGATCTTGCGACGGACGCCCTTCCGGAGCAGGTTGCCGCCATTTTCCCCAGGATCGTTCCGATCGGTATACGACATGGCACCGTGATGGTTCTTACGAAGCAACGGGAGATCGAAGTCACCACGTTTTCCGGGTCGAAAGGCATACTGGGCGATCTGGGCCGCCGGGATTTCACCATGAATGCCCTCGCCCTCTCCTATCCCGAAGAGATCCTTCTCGACCCGCACGACGGGCAGATCGATTTGAGAAAGCAGACTCTGCGGGCCGTCGGCGACGCCCGTTCCAGGTTTGCGGAAGATCCCCTGCGCACGCTCAGGGCCGCACGATTCGTAAGCACCTACGGCCTGCACGTCGAGCCAGGAACCCTCGACGCCATCGCGTGCATGGCGGAATCCATCGGCACGACAGCCGCCGAACGTGTACGCGAGGAAATCTTCAAGCTGCTTTCAGGCGAAAACCTGCTTGAAGCGTTTGACTTGATGCAGGGAAGCGGACTTCTGCGGAAGATCCTCCCAGAGCTTGCATTCCTCGGTTCGCCCCCTCCCCCATGCCGGGACGGAAACTCCACATACAGCCATACGGCAACCGTCATCCGCTGCTGCCCGCCCTCGAGCCGCATTCGAACGGCCGCGCTGCTCCATTCGATCCCCGGTTCGGCCCCGACCGTCCTGAACCGCTGGAAGGCTTCCGCGCGGCTGACCCGGGAAATCGTCGCCCTCACCGCCGATCAGATTCCCTCAGCGGCCGGATCGTGGACCGACGCTCAGCTTCGACGGTATATCGCCCGGATCGGGTTGGATCTTCTCCCCGACGCCCTCGACCTGGCGTCCGCCCATGAGCGCTCCCTTGGTTTCGATCCAACCGAGCCCGGAGGCACGCAAGAACTTCGGATGCGAATCTCTCGTCAAATTGAGCAACGTGTGCCATTTGACATAAAAAATCTGGCGATTGACGGGCACGATGTGGTAAAAATACTCGCGATAAAGCCCGGTTCCCTCGTTGGAGACATACTGCGTAGACTGCACCAGAAGGTGCTCGACGACCCGGCTCTCAACCGCAAGGAAATTCTCGTCGAATTTCTCCGTAAAGAATACCTGAAGTAGTCATCGTCAAGAACGGCACGGACCAAGAAGAGGAGAGACAGATGCTGGTTAAGAACTGGATGACCAAGGGGGTCGTAAGTGTTGATCCGGACGAGTCCATGCAGCGTGCAATAAGCCTTATGAAAGAGCACAAGGTCCGCATGCTGCCGGTCATGAAAGACGGGGATATCATCGGGATTGTCTCGGACACCGACCTGAAGCGTGCTTCAGCTTCCGATGCCACCATGCTCGACGTTCACGAAATGCTCTATCTTCTTTCCAAGGTCAAGATCAAGGAAATAATGTCCAGGAAGCCCATAACCGTTCCGGAAGACTACACCGTTGAAGAGACCGCCGAGCTTCTCATGAACAAGAAAATCTCCGGCGTGCCGGTTGTGAACCAGGCCGGCGCAGTAGTGGGCATTATCACCCGCGACGACCTGTACAAGGTGCTGATCACCCTGAGCGGCCTCGGAAAGCGCGGCATCCAGCTCGCCTTCTGCGTCGAAGACCGCCCCGGATCCATCAAGGACATCACCGACGTCATCCGGACCTACGGCGGAAGGATCGCCAGCATCCTCAGTTCCTACGAGCGCGCTCCCGCCGGATCGCGCGTGGTCTATATCCGCATGTATGAAATCGACCGGGGGAAGATCGACGACCTCCTGGCCGATCTCAAGCAATGCGCCATGATGCTCTATTTCGTGGACCATCGAACGAACAAGCGGGAGATCCTGAGCGACCTGGGCGCCTGAGGGGTCCCGCCCTCCCGGGGCATGTCCGCATGCCCCCGCCCGGAACCGGACATCCCGATCCATGAAACGAGGCGGCCCCGCGGGGTCGCCTCATCACGTCCCATCCCGTTCTCTTCCCTCAGATCCCGAGGAAGGCCTGTTTCACCTGGTCGTTTTCCAGCAGGTCTTCTCCCTTTCCTTCCAAGACAATGCGACCGTTTTCCAGGACGTAGCCGCGATCGCAGATGGCGAGCGTCTGCTTTACATTCTGTTCGACCATGAGAACGGTGACTCCTTGCTCGCGTATCCTTTTCACGAGTCTAAAAATCTCCTTCGTGAGCAGGGGGGAAAGCCCGAGCGACGGCTCGTCGAAAAGCAGCATCTTCGGCCTCGACATGAGTCCCCTTGCGATGGCGCACATCTGCTGCTCTCCGCCGGACATCGTACCGGCCAGTTGCTTATGCCGTTCCTTAAGCCTTGGAAAGAGTTCGAACACCCATTCCATGGTTTCTTTCCGCCGTGCTTTCGCCTTCGGCGTAAACGAGCCAAGTTCCAGGTTTTCCGTTACCGTCATCTCCGGAAAGAGCTGCCTCGCTTCGGGCACATGGGCGACCCCGACCTCGATCACCTTGTGGGCGGGGATCTTGTCCAGCCTCGCGTCTTCAAACAGGATCGACCCCGCGACAGGCCGGATCAGGCTGGATATGGTCCTCATGATCGTGCTCTTTCCCGCCCCGTTGGCACCCACCAGAACGACGATTTCGTTTGGGGCCACGTGAAACGAAACATCCCAGAGTACCTGTATGTCCCCGTAGCCCGCGTTGACGTGTTCCACACGCAGCATGCTCTATTCCTTTCCCAGGTAAGCTTCTATGACCGCTTCGTCGTTCGCCACCTCCGAGGGGGTTCCCCTGGCGATTTCCTGGCCATAGTTGATGCACAGAATTCGATCGCACAGATTCATGATCACGTGCATGATGTGTTCGACGATGATGATGGTGACCCCGGAATTTCTGATTTTTCTGATGAGTTCCACGCCGTCGGCCTGTTCCTGCGGGGTAAGGCCGGCCATGGTTTCATCCAGAAGGAGCAGGCTGGGCTGGGTCGCCAGTGCCCGCGCAATCTCCAACCTCTTGCGATCTCCGATGGTGAGGCCCTTCGCAAGGTAATCCTGCCTGTGCAGGAGTTCGCAGAAGTCGAGAACCTCCAGCGCCCTGTCCCTGGCACCATCCAGGGAACCGGTCCGGTTAAACGCCGAAGTCATGACGTTCTCCAGGACGGTCATGCGCCTCAAAGGCTTCACGATCTGAAAGGTCCTCCCGATGCCCCGCTTGCAGATTTTCCATGTGGGAAGCCCATTGAGCTCCGCACCAGCGAAAATGACCTTGCCCGAACTGATCGGATAGTAGCCCGTAATGAGGTTGAAAACCGTGGTCTTTCCAGATCCGTTCGGACCGATCAGGCCGTATATTTCCCCCTTTTCCACCTGGAAGGAAACGTCGTTCACGGCTGTAAGGCCACCAAAGTACTTTGTCAGGTGATTGGTCTCGAAGAAGTTCATAGTCAGTTCCCGGTTGTCGCAGCACTTGGAAGTTCTTTTCCGCCGGACCAGAGGCGACTGATCTTGGACCAGTCGCCTACGACCCCGTTTGCCAGATAGCGAATGACGAAGATCACGAGCAGTCCGAAGACCAGCGCGTGCGAATTGCTGACCCAGCTCGGACCCAACCCGAAGAGGGAGCTCCGGAAGATCTCCTGTACCAGCACCATGATAAAGGCCCCTATGGCAGGCCCCAGTATGGTCCCGACACCACCGATGATTCCAACCAGGATCGCCATGATGGAGATGAAATGAAGTGAGAAGACTACCTCCGGATCGATGAATCCCATGTAGTTCATGTAAAAGGCCCCTGCGGTTCCGGTAAAATAGCTGCTTACCATCAGCGAGAGACTCTTGTAGCGAAAACTGCTGATCCCGAGAGCCTCCGCACAATCCTGGTCCTCCCGGATCGCCACGAAGTAATAGCCCCACTTGGAATGCATTACCCGCCAGATGGCGAACAGGCAGAGACCGGCAAGGGCGAAGGCCAGGTAGTAGTACGGCAGCTTGCTGCGGTAGGTTTGCATGATCAGGATACCCTGCATGCCCTCCGTAAGGTCCCTCCAGGTGATGGATACCAGCCGGAAGACCTCGCCCATCGCAAGAGTTGCGAGGGCGAAGTACGGTCCGCGCAGGCGAAAGCAGATCCAGCCGATGACCAGGCCGATGAGCATCGCCATGGGGCCTCCCAGGAGCATCCCCCACCATGCAGAAATGCCCAGTTTGGTTACGCACAGCCCGGCGGTATAGGCCCCTACGCCGAAAAAGATGGCATGTCCGAAAGATACCTGTCCCGTATAGCCGGCGATGAGGTTCCAGGACGAACCGATCACGACCCACATCATGGCGATGATCAGGATATGGCAGTAATAGCCGGAAATGCCCAGTGGCAGCACGGCAAGGAGCAGAACGGGAACGATCAGGATCCAATGAAAAGATGATTTCATGACACCACCTTGCTAGACTTTTGTCAGCGTCTTGAGCCCACCGGGCAGGAACACGAGCACGAGAATGAAAATCACCATCCCGACGGCATCCTTCAAGGCCATGGAAATATAGGTGGCCCCGAGCGATTCGGCCACCCCCAGCACCAGCCCTCCGAAGATGGCGCCCACCGTGCTGCCCATGCCTCCCAGGATGGTTATGATGAATGCCTTCAGAGTGAATGGGCCCCCGACATCCGGAAAGAGGTAGAAGATGGGGAGGAGGAGTGTCCCGGCGGCCGCTGCGAGAGCCGAACCGAGGCCGTAGGTCAGAATTGTGATGAATTCGGCGTTGATCCCCATGAGCATGGCAGCGTCCTTGTTCTGAGCGGTCGCGCGCACGGACTTGCCCGTGTCCGTCTTCAATAGGAAGATGAAGAGTGCGACGGTCAACACGACGGCTATCAGGAAGGCTATGACCATGGGCACGTTGCACGAGATCGAGCCGATGAAAAAAGTGGATGATGTGTAGCTCGTCTGAACGGATTTATAGTCGGAGTGAAAAATGAAGCGCGCGATTTCCGTCAATACGATTCCCACGCCGGCAGTCATGAGGACCTGGTTCTCGGGAAGGATCGAATCGATTTTCAACAGGGGATTCAGCAGGTACTTCTGGAT
>JAJFUA010000126.1 GCA_021372635.1 Desulfobacteraceae bacterium
GTCTACCTTGTTGGAGCGGGGCCCGGAGACCCGGGGCTCATGACGTTGAGGGGCCGGGAGGTGCTCGGGCTGGCGCAGGTGGTGATCTACGACTACCTGGCCAACGAGGAGTTCCTGAAATTCGCTCCTCCCGATGCCGAAAGGATTTACGTCGGGAAGAAGGGGGGCGACCATACCCTGAGCCAGGACGGGATCAATGCGCTTCTCGTGGAAAAGGGCCGCGAAAATACGGTCGTTCGTCTGAAGGGCGGCGACCCGTTCGTCTTCGGCCGCGGCGGCGAAGAAGCCCAGGTGCTCGTGGGGGAAGGGATCCCGTTCGAGATCGTGCCCGGCGTCACGGCGGCCATCGCCGTTCCGGCCTACGCGGGGATTCCGCTTTCCCACCGGGACTTCACGGCGAGCATGGCGTTCATCACCGGGCACGAACGCGAAGACAAGGGGGATTCCAAGGTCGACTGGGACAAGCTCGCCACGGGTGTGGGCACACTGGTTTTTTTCATGGGGGTGAAGAACCTTCCCGAAATCTGCAAGAGTCTCATCAGCCATGGAAGGCCCGCCCGGACCCCGGTTGCGGCCATTCGCTGGGGCACCACGCCGGAGCAGCAGACCGTCACCGGCACGCTGGAGGATATCGTGGAACGGGTTCACCAGGCCGGTTTGAAGCCTCCGGCCATCACGGTGGTCGGCGAGGTCGTCGGGCTTCGGGATGAACTGAACTGGTTCGAGAATCGTCCTCTTTTCGGCAGGCGGATCGTTGTGACGCGGGCGCGGGAGCAGGCGAGCGAATTCAGTGCCCTGCTGCGCGAACTCGGGGCCGCGTGCATCGAATTCCCGACCATAGAAATCGCCCCTCCGCCTTCCTGGGAACCCCTGGACGAGGCCATCGGCCGCCTGTCCTCCTACCACTGGGTGATTTTCACCAGCGTGAACGGGGTCCGGTTCTTCATGGAAAGGCTCTGGGCCGCCGGCCTGGACGTGCGCGAACTCAAGGGGCTGCGCCTGGCAGCCATCGGTCCCGCGACGGCGGAAGCGCTCGCCGGCTTCGGGCTGCGCCCCGACATGGTGCCCGCGGAATACCGGGCGGAGGCGCTCCTGGACGGTCTGGCGGGTGAAGAGATTGCGGGGAGGCGTTTCCTGATGCCGCGGGCCATGGTGGCGAGGGATATCCTGCCCGGAACGCTGCGGGAGAGGGGAGCCGCGGTCGACGTGGTGCCCGCTTATGAAACCGTTCTTCCCAAGGAGGGGAGAGGGGAAATCGCCGAGCGCTTCCGCAACGGCGAAATCGACTGCCTGACGTTCACGTCGTCGTCGACGGTCAGCAATTTCTTCGGCCTGTTCGAAGGGGAGGAGATTCTCACGGCGTTGCGGGGGACGGCCATTGCGTGCATCGGTCCGATCACCGCCCGGACCGCCGAGAAGTACGGACTCCAGGTCGGGATCATGCCTTCCGAGTACACCATCAAGGCGCTGGTAGAGGCCATCCGCTCGCATTTCGAGAAGAAATGACGGCCGATCCCGGGTGAGGGGGAACGGGAGAGATGCCGGTCCCTCTGTTCCGGTTCGGACCTGCTTGAAGAACGAAGGGCGGTGCACCCCGGATGGGTGCACCGCCCTGTTGCTTTCACGCCTGGAAAAGATCCCGGTCTGCGAAGCTTCCGGGATCTTTTCCGATGTCTAGTCGTCTATGCCGTCTTTCGCGCGGTACTGGATGTACGCTTCACGCATGGAGACGTACGGATCGATTGCCGATTTCTTGAAATCTTCGTATTCGCCGATTTTCAGCGAGGTGTTGTTTATGACGTTGCCGGACTTGATCGCCGCATCCTGCCAGAGTTCGGGCACGATCCAGGTGGCCGGGTCGGCCGCGGAATCGCCCGCCAGGCCGAAGGTGTCGCGCAGACTGGACGGTCCGAGGAACGGCCAGACCACGTAAAATCCGTGGTTCACGCCCCAGTGGCCGAGCGTCCTGCCGAAGTCCTCGTTCTGCGCGGGCAGGTTGAAGTCCTTGTTGGCCACTTCGAACAGGCCTCCGCACCCCATGGTCGAATTGATGGTGAACCGCGCCAGTTCGATGCCGGCTCCCTTGAATTTCCCCTGGAGAAGATTGTTGACGAAACGGATGGGAAAGTGAAAGTTGGCGAACGCGTTCCGGACCGAGGTGCGGACACCCGGCGGAAAATAGGCGGCGTAAAGAGTGCACCCGGGTTTCAGGACCCAGAAGTAGAACTTGTCGTTGAATGTGAAAAGCGCCCGGTTCATACCCTCGAGAGGATCGGATATGCTGGCGGTTGCCTCTTCGGCCGGTTCGTCGGCATCTTTGGGAACGACCGGGGTATCGGCCGCCAGGGCTTCGCAGACCAGGCCCCGTGCGCCGGTCTGATCCCACAGCGAACTTACCTGCGCCGGGATAAACGAAAAGATCGAAATAAATACCAGCACAATCAATGCCTTACCCGCGGCTTTCATGCAATTTCTCCTCCTTGAAGAGCGAAACCCTGCGTGGAACGAACGGCTGCTGCAACGGTCCATTCCCGATTCTCGGACAGGCCATTCTACCACTCGAACAAATCTACGCAACAGAAAGTCGGCAGATTTTTCATGAGACTTGAACGAAAAGGCCGCATTATACAGGGTGAGTGACCGGATTTCCGGGGGGCGCCGACGTCTCTTTCCCTCTATAATTATCCCTTGGTCCTTTGCATAGCGATGCTGCTGTAATATATTCTACACGAACGAGCATTTTTTCTCACCGGGCCGACAACCGGGTCGACAGGCATGCTTCGAGCCGACGCGAGCTGGCTCATCCGCCGGAGGCACTCCCGGAGGGTGGGCGAAACATCCGAAATCCCGCAAGGAGCAGCGAAACATGGCAAAAAGACCACAGGAAGATCCGACTCCTGAAAACCCAATGGACAAACTCATGAACCGCCTCAGAGGTTCGACCGGGGATGACGGCAGAGGCTCCCGCGACCCGTCGCAGAGAAAGGTGCACTTTTCTCTCGGGTATTTCATCCTCGCGATCCTCGCCCTCACCTGGGTGCAGAGCTATTTCAGCGAGCCGCCGAGTGAGAAGGTGAGCTATTCCGAATTCAAGCAGTGGGTGCGGGACGGAAAGGTGGACAACCTGGTACTGGGGCCGGAACGGATCAAAGGCGAACTCAAGGATGACAGGACCCCTGCCCGGACCTTCACCGCGGCTCGGGTTGAAGATCCCGAACTGGTTTCGCTTCTCGATCAGAAAGGGATCAAGTACACCGGATACGTCGAAAACAAGTGGATCGCGGTCCTGCTTTCGTGGCTTCTGCCCATGGCTGTCTTCATTTTCTTCTGGAGTTTCCTGATGCGCCGGATGGGGGGCGGGCCGCAGGGTGTGCTCTCGGTGGGAAAGGCGCGGGTCAAGATTTACGCCGAGAAGGAGGTGGGAATCACCTTCGACGACGTGGCGGGTATCGACGAGGCCAAGTCGGAGCTGGAGGAGATCGTGGAGTTTCTGAGGGACCCCGGCAAGTTCCAGCGCCTCGGCGGGCGGATTCCCAAAGGGGTGCTCCTCGTGGGGGCGCCCGGTACGGGCAAGACTCTTCTGGCCAAGGCGGTGGCGGGGGAAGCCGGCGTGACGTTCTTCAGCATGAGCGGTTCCGAGTTCGTGGAAATGTTCGTGGGCGTGGGAGCGGCCCGCGTGCGCGACCTGTTCGGACAGGCCAAGGAACAGGCCCCGTGCATCATCTTCGTGGATGAACTGGACGCCTTGGGCAAGGCCCGCGGCCTCAATCCCATGGGAGGCCACGACGAGCGGGAGCAGACCCTGAACCAGCTCCTGGTCGAGATGGACGGGTTCGACTCCAGGTCCGGGGTCATCATCATGGCGGCGACGAACCGCCCGGAAATCCTGGACCCCGCTCTGCTCCGTCCCGGGCGCTTTGACCGGCACGTGGCGATCGACAAGCCCGATATTCGTGGCCGTGAAGCTATTCTCAAGGTTCACGTCAAGGATGTGACCCTGAGCCCCGAGGTGGACCTGAAGAAAATCGCCGCGATGACCCCCGGGTTCGTCGGGGCCGACCTGGCCAACCTGGTGAACGAAGCCGCCCTCATCGCCGCCCGCCGGGACAGGGACGAAGTCGTCATGGCCGATTTCCAGGAAGCCGCGGAGCGGATCATCGGCGGACTCGAAAAAAAGAACCGGACCATGAACCCGAAGGAAAAGGAGATCGTCGCCTATCACGAAGCCGGGCACGCTCTCGTGGCGATGAGCGTAAAGCACGCGGACCCGGTCAACAAGGTTTCCATCATTCCCCGCGGAATTGCGGCCCTGGGATATACCCAGCAACTGCCCACGGAAGACCGGTACCTGATGACCCGAAACGAACTGGAGGACCGCCTGCAGGTCCTTCTCGGGGGGCGCGTTTCCGAAGAGATCGTCTTCGGCGACATATCCACCGGCGCACAGAACGATCTCCAGCGGGCCACGGACATTGCCCGGCGCATGGTGGTGGAGTACGGCATGAGCGACCGGCTCGGCCCGCAGACGTATACCAGCGAACCGCGGGCCGCCCACCTGGACCTCGGGTTTGCGGCGAGGGAAAGGGAATACAGCGAGAACACGGCGCAGACCATCGACGAGGAGGTTTCGCGGATCATCAACGAAGCCTACTCCAGGACCCGCCTTGCCCTGAGGGAGCAGAGGAATTCACTGGAGGAACTTGCCCGGATCCTGCTGGTGAAGGAATCGATCGAGGGAGAGGACCTGAGGAGTTTCGAGGAGCGCGTGAGAACGCGCCGGAACGACACCCGCCTGGAAGCGGAGCAGCAGAATGCAGCCGTTGAACAGGTCGATTTCGAATAGTTCGAATCCGTCCCGGGGCAGTGCGGCCGCCAGGGCCTTCGCTCTCGGCCTTTTCATCGTTGCGGCCATAGTCGTGGTGCGTTTTTCGCCCGTCCGGGAGTACCTCACCGCGGATCATCTCGGCCGGGTGCTGGATGCTGCCGGGCTTTGGGCCCCGCTGGCTTTCGTGTTCATCTACGCCGCCGGCGTGTGCCTCTTCGTGCCCGGAGTGCTGCTCACCAGCCTGGGGGCCGGCGTTTTCGGTCCTTTTCGCGGATTTCTCTGGGTCATGGCCGGGGCTATGCTGGGGGCGAGCCTGTCGTTTTACATCGGGCGGACCCTGGGCCGTGATTTTGCCGCCTCCCTTATCGGGGACCGCCTGAGAAAATACGACGACGCCATTGAGCGAAACGGTTTTGCCACGGTTCTCTACCTGCGCCTAGTCTATTTTCCGTTCACCGCCCTCAATTTCGGCATGGGGCTGACCCGGGTGCGGTTCCTGGATTATTTCTGGGGTACGCTGCTGGGGATCGTCGTGGGCACGTTCATCATCACCTACTTCGTGGGGACGCTCAGGGATGCGTGGCTTGCGGGGGACTGGGCGAGGCTGCTTGCCTGGCAACCTCTCGCGGTCCTGGCGCTTTTCGTCTTTTCGTTCTTCATCCCCAGGATTGTCGAGAAGGTGAGAAACCGGAACGGCGGCGGGAGGGATTAGCGTTCATTCCCCGCTGGAACGGCTTCCGTTGCGGCAGGCTTCCCGTATGCGCTGGATGAGATCGTCGAGCAGGCACGGCTTTGTGAGGTAGTCGAAGGCCCCGTGGGCAAGGCCTTCCCGCGCGTCGGCTGCCACCGGCGGCCGCTTGTCCGTCACCGTTTCGATGAACCCCGGGAGCGTTCCTTCCGGGCTGCGTCGCCGGGGCCCGGGCCCCGGCGTTCGGATCAAAAGGAGAGCTTTTCGGCGGTCTTTCTCATCTGGAGGCCGTGCACCAGGGACGCTCCGCCGCGGATGGCCGCGGCCACGTGCACCGCTTCGGTCATCTCTGCGGGATTCGATCCCTTCTCGAGGCAGGTCTGGGTGTAGGCGTCGATGCAGTAGGGGCACTGGACGGCATGGGCCACCGCCAGGGCGATGAGCGCCTTTTCCCGCTCGCTCAGCGCCCCCTCGGCGAAGACCGCCGCGTAGTAGTCGAAGAATTTCCCGGCCAGTTCCGGGGCTTCCCTGCCGATTTCCCCGAATTTTGCCAGGTCGGCGGAATCGTAATAGTCGGCCATGCCGTTTTCCTTTCCTTTTGGATTTGGGTTTTCCTGGAACGGTTTTCGCCGCCTCTCGAAACGCTCTCCCGTGTTCGGGGAGGCGGTCAGGCTTCGGTCGCCAGTTCGGGCCACCTGCGGGCGAGTTCCAGGAGCAGCCGTGCGCCGAACCCTGTCGCGCCTTTCGGGGTGGCGGCGGTATCCTTGTCCGCCCATGCGGTGCCCGCGATGTCGAGGTGCAGCCAGGGGACCCCGTCCGGCACGAACTGCTTGAGGAACATGCCGGCGACGATCGATCCGGCGGTCCGGTCTCCGACGTTCTTGAAGTCGGCTACGTCGCTTTTGAGTTGATCGAAGTAAAAATCGAAGAGGGGCAGGGGCCAGAGCCTTTCGCCGATTTCCATGCCCAGTTCCCGGACCTTTTGGATGAGTGCGTCCCGGTTTCCCATGAGGCCGGCCACGCGGGTGCCAAGCGCGGTGACGCATGCCCCCGTGAGGGTGGCGATGTCGACGATGAGCGCGGGCTGGAACGACTGCGCGTAGGTGATGGCGTCGCAGAGGATAAGCCGCCCTTCGGCGTCGGTGCTGATGACCTCGATGGTCTGTCCGGACAGGGAGCGCAGGACGTCTCCGGGCTTGTAGGCTTCGCCGCCCGGCATGTTCTCCGTGCAGGGGAGGATGGCCACGACACGCCTGTTGAGGCCGGTCGTCCCGATGGCGTCCATGGCCCCGAGGACCGCGGCGGCCCCGGCCATGTCCTGTTTCATGGCTTCGAGGTTGGCGGAGGGCTTCAGGGAGATGCCGCCGGTGTCGAAGGTGATCCCCTTGCCGATGAATACGAGGGGGGGATCCTGCCCGGTCCCGGGAGGCACGTGTTCGAGGACGATCATGCGGGCCGGTTCGCGGCTGCCCTGTGCCACGGCCGCGAAAGCCCCCATGCCCATGCTTCTCGCCTTTTCCAGGTCGAAGACCTCCAGGCGGAAATCGTATTGCTCGGAAAGCCTGCCGGCGACTTCGGCCAGGTAGGAGGGAGTGGCCTCGTTGGCCGGAAGAATGGTGAGTTCCCTCGCCAGGAAGAGACCCATCGAGGAGGCTGCGGCAAGGGAGGAGATTTCCCGGAGGATCTCGCCGGGTTCTTTTTCCGCCAGCAGGACCAGGGTTTCGGGAAATTCGCCGTGTTCCGTATCTCTGGTTTTCAGGGCGTCGTAGTGGTAGAGGCTGGAGAACGCGGCCATCAGGCCTTCCCTGAGGGCTGCGCCGGTTTCCACGGGGAGGCCCTCCAGGGCCTGGAGGGGCAGGGCAGGGCTGGCCAGGCGCAGTTCTCTGCACTTCCTGACGGCCGCGGACACGGCGCCCCGCAGCTTGTCCATGTCGAACTTGTCCGCGGGGCCGAGTCCCGTGCAGATCACCCTGGGGATCTCCCCCCCCTGTGGTGCGTAAAAGAGGGCCACCTGCTGGGGTTTCCACTGGAAATCGGCCAGGGCGGCGGCCGCCGCGTCGCCCGGCCACGAACTTCCTTCGGATATCCAGTGCCTGAATCCCGGCAGCGGTTCGGGCGCGTTTTCGAAGGCGAAGAAGAGGATGGCGTCTGCCCGCCATTCCGAAATGGGTGCGATATGCCATTCAATCTGCATCGGTTTCTCCTTGATCCGTGCATCAGCCCCAGGGAATCGTCTGCATCTGTCCGCTTTCCCCGTCGAAGTACAGGAGCCTGTCCGCGAAGGCCGGTCCTCTGCCGGTGAGGATGCGTATGGCTTCGAACGCCTCCATGCCGGCGATGATGCCGGGGGTGGGGCCGATGACCCCCATGGCCTCTTCTTCGGGGTCGCGGGTGCGGCGTTCGCCGTAAACGTTTTTCATGCCGAAGGGGCTGTCGGGCGGAAACGTCGCGAGCTGTCCCCACCAGCCGGTCGCCGCGGCGTGAACGAAGGGGATTTTCAACTTTCGTGCGGCCTGCGCCAGGATAAAGCGCCCCTGGAGATTGTCCAGGGCGTCCAGGGCCAGGTCCGCGCCGCCGATCAGTTCTTCCACGTTCCGTTCGTCCAGGACCGTGGCGAACGCTTCGACCTCCACGAAGGGGTTGATCGCGGCGATCCGTTCCCGGGCCACTTCGGCCTTTGGACGGCCGATCTGTTTTGTGTCGCAGAACAACTGGCGGTTCAGGTTCGAGGGCGCAAAGGCGTCTCCGTCCGCGAAGCGCAGCCTCCCGACGCCGGCGCGGGCCAGCAGGGCGATCAGCGTCCCGCCCAGTCCCCCGCAGCCGCACACGAAGAGGGAGCTTTCGCAGAGCCGGATTTGCTCGTCGAAGCTCAACGACCAGAAATTCTTCAGGTAGCGCGTCGGAATGACACCGCCCCGCAGGGCTTCCGCCGGGGCCTCCCGGGGGGGAATTCCCCGGTGTCTCGCCCATTCGAGAAGGGGGGCGTCGTCGATGACCCGCTGGGAGGTCCCGCGGTATTCGGTCGTACAGGCTTTGTCTTCGAGATCCATGGGGCTGTCCCGTTCCGGCTGCAGGTTCGCTTTTCCCGTACACGCTCCGGCCGGTGCTCCGCGGGCCGTTCCATCGGGGCCGGCCCTCCTGCCGGCGCGTTCGAAATCAAACCATAGCGTGGATCCGGGCGGTCCGCAACGTGAAACAGGCGTGAAACCTTTCCGCCCGCTTCGAGAATATCTTTGACAAGAAGCGGACATGCAAGTAAATTAAATGGTTTATTGTAAATTCTCAAACATTTGTTGCGAGCAGGAAAGGAACAGGGAGGGTAACATGAGTCAGCGTATCTGGAATTTCAACCCGGGGCCGGCGGCGATTCCGCTTTCCGTGCTTGAAGATATTCAGCGCGAAATGCTCGACTTCAAAGGTTGCGGCATGTCCGTCCTGGAAATCAGCCATCGGTCCAAGTTCTTCGACGAGGTAATCGCCGACGCCGTGGCGCGCATCAAGCGCCTGTTGAAACTGGACGACCGTTATCACGTGCTGTTTCTGCAAGGCGGAGCGAGCCTGCAGTTCTGCATGGTTCCCATGAATCTCGCCGTTGCCGGAAAGCCGGCGGCGTACGTGAACACGGGAACCTGGGCCACGAAGGCCATCAAGGAAGCGCAGATCCAGGGGAAAGACGTGCGCGTCGTCGCCAGTTCCGAAGACAGGGCGTTCACGTAC
>JAJFUA010000127.1 GCA_021372635.1 Desulfobacteraceae bacterium
CTCCCTTTTCGACCTGGGCTCCTTCCGCGATGTAGACCCTGTCGATCATGCCGCTGCGGTCGGAGTGGACCTTCACCTTGTGCGCCTCGGGCCAGGCCACGGCCCGGCAGGTGACCACGACGTCGATCCTGCCGAAGACGGAGTAGACCGCGGCCCCAACGACGGTGAGCAGGCAGACGTAGAGGAGCCCGCGCGCCATGATGCGGGGCATCTGCCTCAGGCTCTCGTTGACCAGGGCGTTTTCCGAGATGTCCGGCTGCGCGGCGGCTTCCCCCCGTTCGTCCGGGGCGACGGGTTTCTTCCCGTGTATTTGCTCTTCCGTTTTTTTCATGCCCAGATCCGTCCTGCCCGTTCCCCGGCGGGGCGCTTTCTCATGCGCCGGGCGCCGCAATCCTACGGGAGGTTCAACTGCTGGTGAACGAGGTAGTGGTACAGCCCGTTCTTCTGCATCAATTCTTCGTGGGAGCCCTGTTCGATGATCTCCCCCTTGTCGAGAACCACGATATGGTCCGCATCGCGCACCGTGCTCAGGCGGTGCGCGATGATGAACGCCGTTCTGTTCTTGAGCAGCGCGCCCAGGTTTTTCTGGATGGCCCGTTCGGATTCGGTGTCCAGGGAACTGGTCGCCTCGTCGAAGATGATGATCTTCGGGCTGGCGTAGATGACCCTGGCGATGGCGATCCTTTGTTTTTGCCCGCCGGAGAGCTGCAGGCCGCTTTCGCCGATCTGGGTTTCATAACCCTGGCCGAGGCTGGAGATGAAGTCGTGGGCGTTCGCCAGGCGCGCGGCCCCGATGACCCGCTCGATGTTCTCCTCCGGGTCCCCCACGGAAATGTTGTCCCGCACCGTTCCGTTGAAAATGAAGTTTTCCTGGAGAACGAAGCCGACCATGCGCCGCAGGCACCCGAGGTGGATGTTCTTCACGTCCACGCCGTCTATGGTGATCCTTCCCTCCGTGGCGTCGTAGAGGCGGGGCAGGAGCCTCACGAGGGTGGATTTTCCCGAACCGCTGCGCCCGACGATGGCCACCCTCTGGCCCGGAGCGGCTTTCAGGTTGATGTTGGAAAGAATGTGCGCAGAATCCTCCCCTCCGTACCGGAAATAGACGCCCTGGAATTCCACCGCTCCCCGGGCCTCCCTGAGATGGATTCCGGGGGGCTTGCCCGTCATTTCGGGAAACTCCGGTTCTGCCTCGAAGACGTCGTTCAGACGGTCCACGGACACGAGCGTCTGCTGGATTCTGTCCCAGGCCCCGATGATGTTCACGATGGGCGCGAGAACGCTCGCCATCAGGGTGACGAAGGCCATGAGCTGGCCGACCGTCAGGGTCCCCTCCATGACCTTGTGGGCTCCGTACCATAGGACGACGGCCGAACTGAGGCCGCCGAGAAACCCGCCGAGGGCGTTGAACGTGCCCGCGGTGTTGTAGAGCCTGAAATCGATATTGAGCGTGCGGATGAACTTGTCTTCCCATTTCCAGCGGACCGGGTATTCGAGGTTCATCGCCTTGATCGTGTCGATGGCGTGGATGGACTCGATG
>JAJFUA010000129.1 GCA_021372635.1 Desulfobacteraceae bacterium
GAACGATAAGGCAAATCCATGAGCAATCAAATAATGATCATCAATGCCCTTCACCCCGAGGAATTCCGTGTAGCCATCGTGGAAGGCCAGACCCTGGAGGGTTTTTTCATCGAGACCGCCACGCGCGGCAAGGTTGTCGGGAATCTCTACAAGGGAGTCGTCACGCACGTCCAGCCGGGCCTGCAGGCCGCCTTCGTCAATTTCGGCATGGAGAAGAACGGGTTCCTTCCGCTTCCTGAAATCCATCCCGACTACTTTCAGACCGAACCCCAGGAGCCGTTGAGAATCCAGGAAGTCATCCAACCCGGGCAGGAAGTGCTCGTCCAGGTCGTCAAGGAGGAACTCGGTACCAAGGGGGCGCTCCTTACCACCTACGTTTCCCTTGCGGGCAGAGACGTCGTCCTGATGCCCGGCCAGACGCAGCGCGGCGTCTCGCGGAAGATCGAGGACGACGACCGCCGGGGCCGCCTCAAGGAACTCGTCAAGGACCTCAAGGTGCCCGAGGATTTCGGAATCATCATCCGGACCGCTGCGGAAGAACGCACCAAGAGGGAGGTCGCCAAGGACCTCAACAATCTCGTGCGGCTCTGGGATGAGATCAAGAAAAACGTGCAGGAAGCCCCGACGCCTTCCCTGATCTATAAGGAACAGGATCTGGCCATTCGCGTGATCCGGGACTATTTCAACCCCAACATCAAAACGATCCTGGTGGACGACAAGGACGTCTACCGGCGGGTGAAGGAATTCCTGCGCATCATCAGCCCGCAGCAGGAGCGCGGCGTAAAACTCTTCAAGGACGAAGGCCCCATCTGCACGAAGTACAACCTTGAGGAACAGATCCAGCAGATTTTTCGCAAGAAGGTTTTCCTGAAATCGGGAGGCCACCTGCTGATCGACCAGACGGAGGCGCTCGTGGCCATAGACGTCAATTCGGGACGCACCAGCGCCGATGGGGGGGCGCTCGAAGAAATGGTCTACAAGGTCAATATGGAGGCCGCCGCGGAAATCCCCCGGCAACTGCGCCTGAGAGACCTCGGGGGGCTGATCGTGATCGATTTCATCGACATGCGCGAAAACCGGCACCAGCGGGACGTGGAACGCCGGCTCAAGGAAGAGTTGAAAAAGGACAAGGCGAAGGTGACCGTCGGGAGGATCTCCCGCTTCGGGTTGCTTGAGCTGTCGCGCCAGCACCTCGGCCTGAATATCCTGAGGGGTTCCTTCACCTCCTGCCCCTTATGCCAGGGCAGCGGCCTGGTGCGCTCCGCCGAAGCGACGGCCATCTGCTATCTCCGCAAGATATGGCAGACCCTCGCCCAGAAGAAACCCGCGGTGATCAAGGCCACCCTGTCCCTGGACGTCGCGAGCTACCTCCTGAACCGCAAGAGGGCCGACATCATGAACCTGGAACAGCGCTATGATGCGGTCATCTCCATCGAAGGCTCCACGACGCTCCTGCCCCACGAAGGGCACCTGGAACTGACCCAGCGGGAAGCGCCCAAGGCGGAAGTCGCGGCGCAGCAGGCATAGAGGAAAGGCTCGCTCGGATTCCTCCGGTTCGAAAGGACCCTTGCCGATTCCCTTCCCTCGGGAGGGGGATCGGCAAGGCCGCTGTGCAGGGGATTTGCCCTTTCCGGTTCCCCGACTCCACTTTTCTTGTGATTCGGGATGGATTCGAACCGGCAAAGCGCCCCGATCAGTTTACGCAGCGGTACACAATAACCCTTTTCGGGTGTCCCACCTCATAAACCTTCAAAAGCAATTCGGGAAACGGATTTGTTTCCAATAACGTGTTCAGCTTCGGATACTCTACGCTTGCATATCTTTCATCGTATACGAAAAAGTCGGCTTTTGAATCCTGGATGATCTTTGGCAGATCTTCGATATCGGCGTTCTGTATATCGAAATCGTTGTAATCAAGGAATTTCATCCCGCAAAAATAGGGAATGTGAGGTTTGGCGGTCATCAATGTCGCTGATTTCCTGGCAATTCCCGAAGAATGAAACCAGTCTGCAACCTTTTTGTATTCTACCGGTTGATCTGCATAATGCGCCCTGGTCCTGTCGATTCCAACCACGCAGGCAATGATCAAAACAATTACGGCGGCGGACGCGCGAAGAGGGAGTTTCTCCAGAATCCCGGCCAGCGGTCCAGGCAGGTTGCTGGATTTGATGCCGACCGGAACCGAAAAAACGGCAATTGCGATGGTGCCTGCCACCAGGGGGGTAAATATCAGCAAGAACCGGTCCTCGATCCAGACGAGAGAGACAATGGTTCCGTAGAGGCCCAGCAGAACAGTGAAAATAAGCTTTTTGCGGTCAATGTCGGCAAACCACAGGAGGATGCCGAAGGCGGCCAAATAACCCGCCTTGGGGAATAATTCCAATAATTCCCAGGGGAGTTCCTTTAAAGTCTGCAGATAGCTTGTTATGAATAACGTGGGATTGGATAAAAAAACGTCCAGCAGGCCCGTAAAACGATCGAATGAAGGGAAATAGTTCCAGGATTCCTCCTGCCTGTACATTTTGAAGGCAATATTCAGGTAATTTTCATTCCAGAAAGGGGATCCTTTTGCCTGATACAAAAAGGCAAACCACGGCGACGCGGGCAGCAGGAATCCAAGGGAAAATACGGAAATTCTTGTCGTGCTTTCCATTGCCTTTCTTTTCGAAAGATTAGCCAGGGCCATGAATGGAATCAGCATAATCAAAGGTGCGTAGGCAACCCTCGTTATATAACAGAGACCGCCGATGATTCCGCAGAGGCAAAATCTGATTCTGCCCGGGTCCTCGGGGACCAGAAGGGCGGCCGTTAAAAACAATAGAAGGGATGCCGCCATCATGTCGCTCATGATGGCATTGCTCGAGATGAGAATGGCGGGGTTCAGGGCGACAAGAGCGAGCGCGACTGCGACTTCCAGCGGTATTAGAAAGGAAGACAGGATCATCCATGTCGACAGGAGAAACAGCCCTCCAGAAAGGATGGATACTACTTTTGCGGCTGCAAAAAGATCGAAGCCAAGCGCATGAATGAACCTGATCGCAAGGGAAAAACCCGGTCCATGGAAGGAACTGAGCTGAAGATAGTGCCCTGTCGCTCTGCTCATGTAATCGATGCCGTCGGTTTCGGAACGGCATAAGGGAAGCGAATGAAACGAGAATAGTATCAGTTGAACAACGCCAAACAAGATAATGATGATTGCCAGTATCTTATGGCTGTTTGCAGCAACGAAATTCTCCAGGTCCGTTGGCTTCATGGCTTTGTCCTTGTCGACGGGGGCTCATGAATATTCCGAAAAGCAGGCGCAATGCATTTCCGAATTCATGCTGCGCAACCAATCGTCTCCATGGCGGATGATCGCTGCAAGTGGACGGTGCTACATCACCAAGTTGAGAAAGTGGAAGGGCGACCGAGCGCCTCGGCGGACTTCAGCGCGTCGATAGCTTCCTCAACCCGCTCATCGATTCCCGCCCGCGAAAATCCCACTGTTTGGATGACAACTTCGAGGCTCGCTCCGGTTCCTCACGCTTTGCGGTGCGGATCCGGGTCCATGCAGCGTCTTTCAGCAAAGTTTTCGTTTGTCGAATTGCTTTATGAAGCTGCTATATCACATACTTGCCGATTGATGCAATGATTTGGTGATGCAAAAGCACCGAGGGAAGAGGGGGATGCTGCCCGGAAAAAGGTTTTCGGGCAGAGGTCCTACTGCCGCCGGGCGGTCTGCCGGTCCAGGTGTTTCCTGATCAGGCGCGCCAGCGTCTTCAAATCCAGCGGTTTCATCACAAACTCGGATATACCCATGTCTTTGGCCTTCACGTCGTCCATTCTCTCGGTAAAACCGGTGCAGAGGATGACCGGTATGTCCGGCCTCCTCTGCAGGATCTCCCGGGCCAGTTCGGCCCCTGTGATCTGCGGCATGGTGAAATCCGTGACGATCGCATCGAAGCGCATCGGGTCGACCATGAAGAGTTCCAGTGCTTCGGCGCCGTTCGTCATCGCCGTCACCTCATAACCGAGGCTTTCGAGAATCGTCTGTGCCACGTCCACCAGGGATGGTTCGTCGTCCACGAAGAGGATCCGCTCGGTACCGCCGGCGACGTGCTCGTCCGAAGCGGTATGCTTTACCGACTGTGTCCGGAGTCCCGGAATAAAGACCTTGAACGTGCTTCCCATGCCCGGTTCGCTCAGGACCTTGATCCATCCCCTGTGCCGCTCCACGATGCCGTGTACGACGGCCAGGCCCAGCCCGGTTCCCTTTCCCACTTCCTTGGTCGTGAAGTATGGGTCGAAGATGCGTTCCACGGTCGAGCGATCCATTCCGCATCCCGTGTCGGAAACGGTGAGTACCAGGTAAGGATCCCATACGGAGTCGGGCGGCAGGTTGTCGGCAAGTTCCTCCGGATTTGCCGCGCGCAGAGTCACACCCAGGATGCCGCCGTCCTGTTCCATTGCATGGGCCGCGTTCGTGCACAGGTTGATCAGGATCTGGTGCAGTTGGGTCGCATCGGCCAGCGCAAGGTCTCTCTGGCAGTCCAGATCGGCGCGAATGTCGATGGTGACGGGAAGGGAGGCCCTGAGAAGCTTCAGGCCTTCCTCGACGATGGGGCCAACCCTGAGGGGCTGAAGCCCTTCCTCGTCCCTGGCCCGGGTGAACACGAGGATCTGCTTCACGACGTCCCTTGCCCGGAAGGCGGCTTTCAGCACCTGTTCGAGGCAGTTTCGGACGGCGTTCGCAGGCTGGTTCGGCAGCAGGCTGAGTTCCGTGTAGCCGATGATGGCCGCCAGGATATTGTTGAAATCGTGGGCGATCCCTCCGGCAAGGGTCCCGACGGCCTCCATCTTCTGAGACTGCCTGAGCCTTTCCTCGAGCATCTTTCGGTCGGTGATGTCCCTGGAATTCAGGACCACACCGGAGATGCCCGGATCGTTCAGGGCGTTTTTGGCGACTCCTTCCAGGGTTCGCCATGATCGGTTCTTATGGCGCACGCGGTATTCGCTGAAACCGAGTTCGCCTGGACGTCCGCACAGTCCCAGGAAGAGCCTGCGGTTCTTCAGCCGGTCGTCCGGATGGATGAGATCGAAGCAGTTCAACCCGATCAGGTCGCCCACGCGATACCCCATGACGCGTTCGATGGAGGGGCTTATGTACCGGATGGTACCGTCCACAGAGATGATGGTGATGATGTCGAGACCGTTTTCGATGAGAGAGCGGAATTTCTCCTCGCTGCTGCGCAAGGCGTCCTCGGCCTTCTTCCTGTCCGTGATGTTCTGAAAGGAGACGGCAATCCTCTTGGGAGAGGTGCGGACGGCATGGACGGAAAAGTCTCCCGCGATGCGTCCGTCCTCGTAGCGCAGATGGTCGTTGTACCACGGTTCTCCGTCCATTGCCGTGCGTCGGAAGGCATCCAGGGTTCCCGATCCGGCCAGGCCGGGCCACACTTCCAGGACATCCCTGCCGACGAGTCCGCTGCTGTCCACTTCGAGCATCCGGTCCGCCGCCGGATTCGCCCCCTGGTAGGTGAGCGTCCCGTCGGTTTGCAGTTCAAAGAGGTGAATGCCGACGGGAATGGATTCGATCATCGTCCGAAACTTCACTTCCGATGCCACCAGGGCATCCACGGTTTTCCGGTGTTCGCTGACATCCTGTATGAAGCCTTCCAGAACGCTCACATTCCCGGATTCCGAGAAAACGGCCCGCCCCTGTTCGAAAAGCCATTTCACCTCCCCTTCGGCGGTCTTGATCCTGTAGGTGGTGTGGAAAGGACGGCCCACCTCGACCGCCTTCAGAATCACATCCTGGAGTCCCGCGCGGTCTTCCGGCAGGACGATATCGGAATAGGCCATCATGGCGTTGTCGATGAAGACTTCGGGCCTGTAGCCCGTGATCTGGAGGCATCCTTCGCTCAGGAAAATCATGGTCCATTGCGGATCGATGGCGCAGCGGTAAGCCATGCCGGGCAGGTTGCTCATGAGCGTGGAGAGTCTTCTCTGGCTCTCCTTGAGGGCCTGCGCCGCGATCACCCGCTCTGCGACTTCGAGTTCCAGCACTTTCTTGGAAGTCTGCAGGTGCCGGTTGAGAGTCGAGATATACAGGAGCAATACGAGCAGGACGGTCAACCCGGCCACGCCCGCCATGATCCACGTTCTATAGAAGGACAGCACCTGCAGCAGCGATGCTTTGGGCAGGTCCGCGTAGGGCCCGATGCCCAGCTCTCTCAGGCACTCGTCCACGGAACTGTAGTCGGGGGGTACCGTCCAGCCCGCGCAGTTGGAAGCCTGTGCAGCCGGGCTGTCGGGGGGCATGTTCAGCAGGGCCACCGTGACCTTCTCCGCCAGCATCTCCGGAGTATGCTTCAGTCTGGAGAGCGGCCAGGCGGGATAGAGCCTCGTGCTGTGCATAAAGGGAAAATCGCTGTGTACCTGCTGGTTCAGAATTTTGAAATCCCGCAGATCGATCTCGTTCTCTTCCTGCATGAGTTCGAGTATCGAGGTGGCCACCGTTCCCGCAGCCACAAGGCCCGCCTTTACGGCATGCACGACGGCGTCGTGCGTGCCGGGAAAGGAAAGGGTGCTGAAATGACGCCCGGGATCGATCCCCTTCGCCTTGAATTCCCTCCATGCGGCGATCCAGCCTCCCAGCGACGTGGGATCCACCCCGGCGAAAGATTTTCCCTTGAGGTCCTCGAGGTCTCTTATATCCTTGCGGTCCGAGTGGCAGAAAATGACCCCGCCGAAAAACGTTCCGTGTTCCTGGGTGGTATTTTTCTGGGTAACCATCCGGCTGATGCCGAACTTTGCCTGCAGCTCCAGGTAGATGGAGGAATTGGCGACGAGGAAATCCACCTGGCGCGATTCCACCGCAGGGACCGTTTCTTCGAACGTCATGGGTACGATAACGAATCGTGCCTCCGGAATCATTTCGTTCAAGTACTGTGCGGTGGGGGTCCAGTTCCTGAGGCAGGAATCGATCCCCCTCCTGGCCAGAACGCCGATGCGATACGTCCCGTCTTCCGCGCGGGACTCGACGGGAACGGATAAGCTGCCGGCGCAGGCGGCCACGGCGAGAAAAAACGCGATAAGGCGAAAAAGCATGAGGGTGAATCCCCCTTCTCGAAGAAAAGGGACGCGGCAAGCCGGGTTTTCACTGATAAGACCGCCGGTCCGGTTCGATGGCCATGGAGCTTTGGTGAGATAATTCGGCGGCATAATACCAAACTTTGCCTGCTGTATTCAAAAAACTGTATTATTGGAATTCAGGATTGTGCTATAATTTATAGAATAAAGTTGGAAACGCTGATTCGATTTGCGGAGCCGGGCGATGAGACCGGCCGGCGAGGGCTCGCTGCTTCCGTGCATGGTATGAGAATTTCGAACTTGGAAGGGAGTGCCGTCGCAAGGCGGAATAACGTGTCCTCTGGAACGCCCAGATGGAGTGAAGAGGGCGAATATCTCCAGACAGCCGTTGAAAGCCGGGAAATGTTTCATAAAGTAGTTGACACCGGTAATCGTGCTATTATATGGTTCTTCACGGTATTCCCGGTGGTGCGTGACTGGCAACCATTGTAAGACTGAAGTAGTTCATAAAAACAGACTTTAAAAGGGGGCTAACATGAAGAAGATTGCAGCATGGGTTATGATTCTTGC
>JAJFUA010000130.1 GCA_021372635.1 Desulfobacteraceae bacterium
CCGGCAGGTCATCGGGACGGGGCTCGGCCTGTCGATCGTGAAGGGAATCGTGGAATCGCACCGCGGGTCGGTGGAAGTCGAGAGCCGGCCCGGCTCCGGAACTACCTTCCGGGTGTTTCTGCCCGTCGTCTCCGAAGGAGGAGGCTCGAATCATGCCGAGAAAGCATCAACAGTCGCAAGTCCTGGTCGTGGACGATGAAGCCGTCGTCCGCAACGGCATCGGCCGGGTGCTGGAGCGGAACGGGGTTCGCGTGAAACTGGCGGAGGACGGGGAGCGGGCGGTCGAGGCCCTGCGGGGGGATTCCTTCTGCGCGGTCCTGCTGGACATCAAGATGCCGGGCATGGACGGCATTGCGGTCCTCAGGCATGTCCGATCGAACTATCCCGACACGATGGTCGTCATGATCACGGGATATCCGACGATGGAAAGCGCCATCGAGTGCCTCAAGCTGGGCGCGGCGGACTACCTGGTGAAACCCTTCCGCGTGGAGGACCTGGAGTCCATTCTCTTCAACATTCTTCCCGTCCCGAAGGGCAGGAACGGCGACCTGGAAAACGGGAGAAGAGGGGGGGGGGACGTGCCGCAGATGGTCGGCAAGAGTCCCGCCATGAGAAACGTCTACACGAGGATCCGGCGCGCCGCGCCGAGCGACAGCACCGTGCTCATCTCCGGGGAGAGCGGGACGGGAAAGGAACTTGTGGCCAGGGCGATCCACGGCATGAGCCTCCGTGCCGACAGGGAATTTGTCCCCGTCGACTGTTCGGCCCTCGTGGAGTCGCTCCTGGAGAGCGAGCTGTTCGGACACGTGAAGGGGTCTTTCACCGGCGCATACCAGACCAAGCACGGCCTCTTCGAGTTGGCCGACAACGGAACGTTTTTCTTCGACGAGATTTCGAACCTGAGCCTGAACATCCAGGCGAAGCTGCTCCGGGTGATCCAGGAGCGGGAGTTCATGAAGATCGGCAGCCAGAAGCGCGTCAAGCTGAACATACGGATCATCGCCTCCACCAACCGGGACCTGCGGGAGGCCGTAAAGCAGGGAACGTTCCGGGAGGACCTCTTCTACCGGCTGAGCGTGATCCCGATTCCCCTTCCGCCCCTGAGGGATCGCACGGAGGACATTCCGCTGCTCGTGGAGCACTTCATCCGAAAACACGGCAAGAAAGGCAGGCGGGAGAACCAGCGCATGTCGGAGAGGGCCGTCGAAGTGCTGTGCGCCTATCCATGGCCCGGCAACGTGCGGGAACTGGAGCACGCCGTGGAGCGCATCCTCATCATGGAAGACTGTGAGGTGATCGAGCCGAAGCACCTTCCCGCGTTCATCACCAGGTCGCAGGGGGAGTTCGACGCGTTTTCGGAGGAAGTGCACACGCTGGAAGAACTGGAAAAACGCTACATCCGGTTCGTTCTGCACCGCACGAAGGGCAGGCGCCAGGAAGCCGCCCGCATTCTGGGCATCAACCGCAAGACACTTACCCTGAAAATCCGAAAACACGGCCTTCTGCTGCTGTAAGCGCGGCGGAAGCAAGCCGCGCGAAACACGGGCCGGCCCCCTTCATTTTCCGTCCCTCCCGCCCCCGGCGTTGTCCGTCCTCGGAAGCACGGCCGCTTTCCGGTTTTTTCCCGGTAGAACGAGGAACCGTGCGGTCCTTCCATTCCGGAAGAAAGGAAAAGATTCGCGCGTTTGACGAATGCATGACGACTTGCAGGCATTCTCAAATGAGCATTCGGATCCAGGAAAATTCGATTGACAATCACAAAGGGACCAAATACGTTAAGAAACGATCGTATCCTGGAAGATAGTTCTTGACGCCGGAGTGCGACGCGTGCTCCGGGTGGGCCGGTGACGCCGTCGCCTCAGACATGTTTTCAGAGGGGGAGTGGGACTCATTCGCCGCGTGTCGCGCCCGCGCCGCCGGAAAGGATTGAGTTTGGCCTGCAACCTGATTCCCGCCGATCGTCAGAAGAAGATACATCTCCTCCTCTCCCGGGAAGGGGTCGTCTCCGTCGCCGAACTCACCCAGATGTTCGGCGTGTCGGAGTTGACCATCCGGAGAGATCTCGACGCGTTGAGCCGCAAGGGACTGCTGGAGAGAACCCATGGGGGGGCCGTCTCCACCCAGCACATGAGCGTCGAGCCTCTGTACTCGCACAAGGGGACCATCCGGAAAAGGGAAAAGGAGGCGATCGGCGTTGCCGCCGCCGACCTCGCCCAGGACGGCGATACCCTGCTCATCAACAGCGGTTCCACCACTCTCGAAGTCATACGCAATCTCAGGCACAAGAAGGTGAGGGTGATCACCAGCAATGCCGGCGCGATAGCCGAAGCCGTCGGCAGCGAAATGGAGGTGATCCTCCTGGGCGGGCGGTACAGGCCGCAGTCCAATTCCATCGTCGGTGCTCTGGCGCATCTTTCCCTGCAGCAGGTTTACGGGAACAAGGCGTTCATCGGGGTGGACGGGATCAGCCTCAAGTACGGCCTGACCACTCCGGCCCTCGGGGAGGCCGAAATTGCCAGGCAGATGATCGAGCGGACGCCCGGCCCCGTGATCGTGGTCGCGGACCACAGCAAATTGCGGGTGGTCTCGAATTTCCTGACGGCGCCGGTGGAGAAGGTCGACGTCCTGGTGACCGACGACAGGATCGACGGCGAAACAAGGGCGGGTTTCGAGAAGATGGGCGTGGAAATCATCGTCGCTTCAGTGAACCCAGGAGATGCACCACAAAGAAAGGAGGGCTGAACCGTAAGGTCGTGAGCGATCGTTTCCGGTAAGCGGACAAGACAACCTGAATTACCTTCGATGAAGGGAGGGACCATGAAAAAGGCACTGGCGGTTCTGTTGGGTTTGTTGTTGTTCTGCCCTGGTTTGGTTTTGGCTCAGAAAAAGGCCGAAGGGAACAAGACACTCAGGCTGATCACATTTCCTGGTTACGCTCCGGACGAACTGGTCAAGAAGTTCCACAAGGAAACCGGTATTACCGTCGAAGTCACCGATTCCAGCAATGAAGACATGATCGCGAAATTGAGGGCGACGAGAGGCGGCGGGTTCGATCTCGCGCAGCCGAGCCAGGACCGGATCGTCTCCGTCACGAAGCAGTTCGGGCTTTACCAGCCCATCGATCTGAAAAAGGTCGACGTGGCCCAGATCGATCCCGTCCTGCTCGAATCCGTCAAGAAAAACGCCTCGCTCAACGGAAAACTGTACGCCATTCCCCACGTGTTCGGCACCTCGGGACTGGTGATCAACAGGAAAATGGCCCCCGACGCCAGGGACTGGCCGGATCTCCTGAACGAAAAGTACAAGGGCAGGGTATCTTACAGGATGAAGAGGCCCATCCTTTGCGCGGTCGCTTTCGGCATGGGGGAGAATCCCTTTGCCAAGTACAACGACAAGGCGGCTTACCAGAAACTGCTCGATAAGGTCTCCGACGCCCTGGTCAAGGGAAAGCCCCTGGTGAAGAACTACTGGGAAAACGGGGACGCCCTCGTGCAGTCCATCCGCGCAGGGGAGATATGGATCGCGGAAGGATGGGAGCAGGCCGGCTGGAAGCTTCACGAAGAGAATCCCGACATCGACTGGGTGGCTCCGACCAGCGGCGCCCTGGCCTGGATCGATACGTACGCGATACCCGCCAAGTCTGAAAACGTCGAAGGCGCCTACAAGTGGATCAATTTCTGCCTGAAGCCCGAAAACGCCGCCGTCTTCACCAACAAGGAGAAATACGCCACGGCATCGAAGGATGCCGTCAAGTTCCTGGATGCGAATATCAAAGAGAATTTCACCCGCTGCTATACCCCCGAAGTCATGAAGAAAATGAACTGGTATCCCACCGTTCCCGCCGGCCTGGAGGAAATCGAAGGCAAAGTGATGGATAAGATCAAGGCTGCGAAATAATGGCCGGAGGCGGGCGCGGTCGGCGCCCGCCTCTCTTTCGCGCGATGCCCGTAGACTTTTCCGAGGTGATGCCGGGATGCAAATCGACCTGTCTGTAAACCACGTTGTCAAGGAATTCGGCGATTTTACGGCTGTCAACGACGTCAGTTTCGAGGTGGAGACGGGAAAGTTCTTTTCGATCCTCGGCCCGTCCGGCTGTGGAAAGACGACGGTCCTGAGGATGATCGCGGGCATGTGGGAACCGACCCGCGGAACCATTCAGATCAGGGGCAGGGACATGGCGGGGGTCGAACCCAACAAGCGGCCCGTCAACATGGTCTATCAGCACCTGGCCCTGTTTCCCATGATGAACGTCGAGGAAAACATCGCTTTCGGATTGCGGCGCAGGGGCGAAAAGGGCCCCGAGCTCATGCGCAAGGTGGAGGCGAGCCTCGAAAGCGTGGGGCTTCCCGGGTACGGCAGGAAGAAGATCCATCAACTCTCCGGCGGGCAGAAGCAGAGGGTCGCCATAGCCCGCTGCCTCATCCTCCGGCCGGTGGTTCTTCTCCTGGACGAACCGCTCGGATCGCTCGACCTGAAGCTCCGCGAGCACATGAAAGTCGAATTGAAAAAGCTGCAAGCCCAGGTCGGTACGACCTTCGTCTATATCACCCACGATCAGTCCGAGGCCATGGTGATGTCGGATTACGTGGCCGTCATGCGGGCCGGCGTCTTCGAGCAGATCGACAGGCCCCGGAACATCTACCGGGAACCGGCCACTCCTTTTGTCGCCCAGTTCGTGGGGGACAACAACCAGTTCGTCGGAACGCTCCGGAAGGACGAGCGGGGCTGCTTTTTCGTGCAGACCCCGGAAGGCGGGAGCTACCGGGTGGACACCCGGCCCGGCGGAGAGCCCGGGTGCCGCGTGGAAATGTACGTCCGCCCCGAGGCCATGATCATCGAACCCGATAAGAGCCTGCCCGACCTCAACCGGGTAAACGTCGAGGTCAAATCCATCCTCTTTGACGGCGCAAACAGCAGGCTGCTCGTCACTCCCGAGGGATCGGAACGGGAGATGATCGTCGCCCTGCCCCAGAACCGGCAGTACGACCACATCCGGGCGAAGGACTGCATCCGGATCGGGTGGCGGCCTTCTTCCGCCGTGTGCTTCAAAGAGTCGGGGACCAAAGCCTATGACGAGCTATAGCAGACGAAGAACCGGGTGGACCTTCTTCATCTTTTTCACCCCCGTGGCGCTCTGGCTTCTGCTCCTGCTGATCCTGCCGCACGTGGAACTGCTGCGCATGTCGTTCCTGGAGAGCGAATATTCGGGGGAGGGCGGGTTCACTTTCAACAATTATCTCGGTTTTTTCACGGAACCCATCTACTGGCGGACCTTCGTCCGCACGGCCTGCTTTTCCATCCTGGTCACCCTGATCGTCCTGGCCCTGTCCCTCCCCCTCGCCTTCTACGTGACGAAGATCGCGAACGTGAGAATGCGGGGCTTCCTGATGATTCTCATCCTCCTGCCCTTCTGGGTGAGCGAACTCATCCGGGTGTACGGCTGGATGATCATCCTCAGGGAAAGCGGGGTCCTGAACAGCTTCATGCTTTCCCTCGGGCTGTGGAGGGAACCCGTCGAACTGCTCTACAACGACGTGGTCATGATCATGGGGCTCGTCTATACGACGGCCCTGTTCATGGTCGTTCCGATCATCGGTTCGATGGAGAGCCTGGACGATACCCTCATCGAAGCCGCCTTCGACCTGGGGGCGAAGAAGTTCACCATCTGGAAGGAGATCATTATCCCGTGGTCGATGCCCGGGATCATGTCCGGAAGCATCGTCGTCTTCATGATCGTGCTCGGCAGCTATCTCACGCCCAAACTCATGGGAGGGACCAATTCGCTTTGGTTCACCGAGCAGATCTACAACCAGTTCATCACGTATTTCAACTGGAACCAGGGGTCCGCTTTCGGATTTCTCCTCCTGCTTCTTTCCTCCGGGATCATCTGGATCGTCCTGAAACTGACGGGCCAGAAGCTGAGTGAGGTGGTGAAATGATACGATCGCTGCCCTCGTCGGGCCTCTACAGGTGGAGCTACAAGTCGTACGTCACGCTCTACTTTTTCTTCCTTTTCGCACCGCTTGCCGTAACGTGCATTCTCGCGTTCAACGACTCGCTCTTCCCGTCGCTCCCCTGGAAGGGGTTTACCGTGGACTGGTTCTTCGGCCTGGGTCCCCGGAAGATCGGCCTCTTTCACGACCGCATCAACATGCGCAGCATCTGGGTGTCCCTGAAGGTCGCCGCGAGCGTCTCCGTCCTTTCGACCATCGTGGGCACCTGTGCGGCGTTCCTCTTCGAGCAGGAGGATTTCAGGTTCAAGAACCTGCTCTACTTCCTGATGCTTGCCCCCCTCGTCATTCCCGGAGTGATCCTCGGCATCTCCATTCTTCTCTTCACCAATACCGTGGGCACGTTCGTGGAAAACACCTTCGGGGTGGACCTGTCGCTTTTGAGGCCCGGCTACTGGCTCGTCGTCTTCGGCCAGTTTTCCTTCATCAGTACCTTCGTGGCCCTCGTCGTCATCGCGAGGCTCAGACGGTTCGACAGGACCCTGGAGGAAGCGGCGATGAACCTCGGGGCCAGCCGGCACCAGGTCATCTGGTTCATCACCCTGAGGTATCTCAGGCCGTCGATCATCAGCGGAGCGGCAGTCGCCTTTCTCATGTCCTTTGAGAACTTCAACACGACCCTGTTTCTCGTGGGCTCCGAATCTACCCTGCCGATCACGCTCTATCTGCAGGTGCGGGACGGTTCCACGCCCGTGATCAACGCCATATCGTTCATACTCATCCTGACCTCGTCGCTCCTGGCGGTCCTGAACCTCTGCTTCGCCGGGAAGGATGAATCGTAAGCCGGCCCGCGTGGCCGGGAATCCATGGGAGAAACCGCATGATGAAAGATCTGGTCCAGTTGATGGGAAAGGCTTTCAAAGATCTGGAAAGCCGCCCGAACCGGCGCGTCGCGATTTTTCACCACAACGATACGGACGGCCTGACCTCGGGGGCGATCCTGCGGCGGGCCTTCGAGAGAAAAGGCTACGGTGTCGATCGCTTTGCCCTGGAAAAGCCGTACCCGCCCGTCCTGGAGAAGGTCCTCGCCCGTGAAGGAGAGATCGTCATTTTTGCCGATTTCGCCGGGAGGATCGCCCCCATGATTTCCCGGCTGAACGCCGGGAGGAATCTGGTCCTGATCCTGGACCATCACGTCGCGGAACCGGTGGACGACCCCTGCGTCCACAACCTCGATCCCGACCTGTTCGGACTCAAGGGGGATATGGACATATCGGCTTCGGTCACCTGCTTCGCCTTCGCGCAGGTGATGGACCCCGGCAACGTCGACCTGGCGCACATCGCCGCGCTGGGCGCGGTGGGGGATGAATTCTTCCTGGACGGGAAGCTGGTGAACGAGAACCGACGGGCGGCCCTGGAAGCGGAGCGGCAGGGACGCCTGAAAATCGCGGAGAACGAGGGAGGGGAGAGCTATACGTTCGTGCTGCCGGGGGGCGAGGTGCCGGGAGTGGAATGGTCGGAGTACATGGAAACGCTCGGCGGGGTCGGCTACTATAGCGGCGGCCCGGATATCGGCGTGCAGGTGTGCCTGGAGGGATTCTCGGAGAAGAGCGACAGGGCGTACGCCGAGTTCAAGCGGCTGAAGGATGCGGTGTTCGACGAGGAGATCCGGCGGCTGAAAGCCGGGGAGATGCACCGGACCGATCACATTCAGTGGTTCCACGTCCATGAACGCCTCTCCCCCATGGGAGTCAAGATGATTGGGGCCTTCTGCGACTTCATCAAGAAGATGGATTTCATCGATCCCGGCAGGTACCTGGCCGGTTTCCAGCGCATCCCCGACGTCATTCCGGGCTTCGGGGCCGTGGCCCTGAACCAGGTGAAGATATCCATGAGGGTTTCCGGCGTCATGGAGGAGTGGATCAGGAGCGGGAAGGCAATGGCGCTCAATCGCCTCCTGCCCGATGCGACCAGCCGGGTGGGGGGATTTTCCGATGCCTGTCACAGCCTTACCGCGGCAACAACCATAGAAGTGGGCAAAGAGGAGAGCCTCATCGGAGAAATGGAACGGATTTTGGAATCGGCGTGGCATTCGGAACCTTGAGACTCATCACAATCAGGAGGAAATGGAATGGGCAAAGGCGCGGGTTTCGGCAAGACAATCCTCATCGGCGACCAGTTCGTCCTCGACGGAGTTCCTGCGGTTGTCTCTTCGATCTCTTATGAGACGGAATGCGTGGTGGAGAGGATTCAGGGATACGGCTGGGTCCTTGAAGATGACAGGAACGAAATTCCGGGATACAAGGAGAGCAAAAGGCATCACCAGATCGAGTCCATCAACCGGGTTCTCGAAGTCATGAAGATCGACACGCGCAAGACGCCTCTCAGGATCTCCTACGGCGGCACGCTGCTGGCCGGAAGCGGCGTCGGGGCCAGCGCGGCGAGCTGCGTCTCGCTGGCCAGGGCGATCAACGAGGAATTCTCCCTGGGCCTGCCCGCCGATGCGATCAACCAGATCGCCTGGGAAGGCGAATTCGCCTATCACGGCGTTCCCAGCGGAGTGGATAATACGGCCTCCACCTACGGCGGCCTTCTGCTCTACCATTTGAAGGGAGACGAAAAGATCGTCGAAAAGATCAAGGTGCGGAAGCCGATCGAGATTGTTCTCGGAAACAGCGGGGTCTCTGCGGACACGCGGATGCTGGAAGTCCTGGTGGAAAATGAGAAAACGAAGAACAAAGAGGTTTTCGACGCCCGCATGCAGGCGATCACGGCCCAGTCGATGGAGCTGAAAGCCTGCCTCGAAAAGAACGACCTGGCCAGAGTCGGTCAGCTCATGACCGAAAACCACAAGATCCTGGTCGAGATGGGCCTGTCCCATCCCAGGCTGGATTATCTCTGCGATCTCGCCCGCAGCCTGGGGGTTCCCGGCGCAAAGCTGACGGGCGGCGGAATGGGCGGGTACATGGTCGCCCTGACCCCCGGTGAAGCCCTCCAGGACAAGGTGGCGAAGGCGATGCAGGCCGAGGGCTACTTCGTCATCAAGGCGAGCGTCGGCGGGGCGTGAAGCGGATGCTGCGCGACCGGCGGGGCACTGCCGCGGGCCGCGCAGGCATCGAGCCTGAATGAAAACCGACCGTGTAGTTCCATTGCTCTCTTCCCGGGCGGGGTCCCTGCGGATTCCCGCCGGGAAGAGGGCTGCAGGGCTTGCCGTTTCCGAAAGCACGCCCCCTGCATGGCACCCCCCCCGAACGGCTGCCGAAGCTTTCCTCAATGCCGTGTGCCAATAGGGGAGTTTTTGTAACATCCGGGTGCTTTTTACTCATTCTTAAATTATCCAGATATAAAAATATGTTAGTGTGAAAGCCCGCCTTATTTGCGGGGCATTTTGCCTCGTGGCCGATTTTGCGACGAACTTTCGTTTCTGATGTATTTTTCTATTATTTCAACATAATAGACTGCAATATCCCTTCTGGCACGCGGTTTGCCTGAAGGGAAGGACACCACCTCACGCATCCTCGCAGTCGGCCGCGGCGGGGAGAAAACCGCCCGGCTTGTAACAATAGGGGATGGTACGTTCACTTCATCCACGATTTTCACCGGATTCAGACCGCTCCACCCAGACTGCAAATGGGCCTTTCGGTCTTTTCCTCGATGAAAGGACAGGCTATGGCCGAACAGCAAACGACGCTTTTGATTGCGGAACCCGGAGTCGAACTGGCTGCCACCCTTGGCCCCTGCCTGGGAGAGAAGGGGTGCATGGTCAAGTCCGTCAACAACCTGAAGGACGTCCTCATCGCTCTACAGAGCGAGACGGTGCGTGTGCTGGTGCTGGACGCGGACCTGGCCCGGGACATGGGTTACGATTCGATCCAGATCATCAAGAGCCTCTGCCGCAGCCTGCCGATCATCATCACGACGGAAGCGAACAACGCCGAATTGGAAAGCACCATCAGGCAGAAGGGCATCTTCTATTACCACGTGAAGTCCTTCGGAATGGACGAACTGATGCTGGCCATATCGAGCGCCCTGGCGCGGTCGACCACCTGATTTCCCAGCCTGCATCCCGGTCCGCCGCACCAGACGGTTGCACGCTGTCAGTCCATTCCGCCTCACGGGATCAGTCCCCCAGGCATCGGCCTCGCTGCGCGGGCACCGCCGGGCATGGAAGCCTCGAGCGGAAAAAGCCCGCCTGGCCCCGTTTCCGAAAGCAACGCATTCGGGAGGTAACCCTATGAACCTACGAGAGAAGCTGGAAAGAGGGAAGTTCGTCGTCCTTGCCGAGATGGAACCTCCCAAGGGAGTGGACGTTTCATCCATGCTCGCCCATGCCGCCAGG
>JAJFUA010000144.1 GCA_021372635.1 Desulfobacteraceae bacterium
GAAAGGGGCTATTCAACCACAAGGAGGACGTTACAGATGCGGAAGTACGAAACGTTTTTCATTGTCGATCCCGACCTGTCGGACGAAGTCAACGCCGCCGTCGATGAAAAGATCAAGGGCGTCGTGGGTTCCAACGGCGGAGCGGTCATCAGCTATCTCCCCTGGGGAAAGAAAAAGCTGGCCTACCCGGTCAAGAAACGCTCGCGGGGACTCTACGTGCTCATGGAGTATTCCGGCGGTCCCGAACTGGTTGCCGAACTCGAGCGGAACATGCGCCTCGATGAACGCGTCCTGAAGTTCATCACCGTCAAGCTGGACGACCGGTACGACCCCGAAAAGGAAGCGGCGCTCAAAGAAGCTGCGGCCGCCAAGGTCCCCTCCTTCGAAGACGATGAGGAAGGGGTGAGCAGGCCTCTTTCGGAGCTGGACGCTAAGCGGGAAAGCGACGAGGATGAGGTCGGGGATGAAGGCGAGGACGAAGAGTAGCAGTCCGTCCCGTTCTTTGGAATCACAGCGGTTTCTTTGAAAGATTCTCACGTTTCAGGAGGGAGAGATATCATGGCCATTCGACGCAAACGACGCACTTTTCACCGGCGCAAGGTCTGCCGGTTCTGTGTGGATAGCGAACTGAAAATCGATTACAAAGATTCGAAGACGCTCCGGTATTTTGTCACCGAACGAGGGAAGATCGTTCCCCGGCGCATTTCCGGCAACTGTGCCAAGCATCAGCGCGAGCTGACCCTGGCCATTAAGAGGGCCCGGCAGATTGCCCTGCTTCCCAATACGACGATCCATACGGTCTGAGGTTCATGAAAGGGCTTCCCGCGGAACCGCCTCTCCCGCCCGCGGCGCGGAAGGCGTCGTCGAAGGGAGCTTCCCGGGGGCCTTTTCTCCAGACCGCCGCAGGGCAAGACGTTCAGGCGCCCGCGTCCGATGAACAGTCATGGATCCGAGCAACGAGAGTTCGACAGCATTGCGTAAGCCTACGTTCGGAAGAGAGCTTGTCGCAGGAATTGCGGCCACGCTGCTCTTCTTTTTTTCGGTTCTGTTCATCCCCATGTTCGGGTTTCTCGTGGGGGTGTTCACGCCACTGCCCACCGTGCTGGTCCTGTACCGGTGGGGGGTCCCCTCCGGGTACTGGGTTCCGGGGCTTGCGGCTGCACTGGGGTGCCTGATCCTGGTGGCGCTGGAGATGTCCCTGAGCGTGCCGTACCTGCTGGCCATGCTCGGCCTGGGAGTAATGCTCGGCCTGGGCATGAGACGCCGCTGGTCTTTCGAGAAAACGATCGGGGTCCCGAGCCTGCTCGTTTTCGGCGGCGGCGCCCTGACGTTCCTTGCCTTTCACAGCGGCACCGAAGCCGGCCTGATCGGGTATCTCGAGCAGGCCGTCCGCGAATCCATCGCCGTCGCGCTCAAGGAGTACGGGGTGGCTTCCGGCGACACCCGGGCGCTTGCCCAGTCGCTCCAGGCGGTGGTTCCCGTGATGGTGAGGCTTCTTCCGGGCATCGCTCTCTCCTCGGCCCTGTTCGCATCCTGGCTGAACGTGCTGGCGACCGTCCGGTATATCCGGGTGCACCAGCTCACGCCCCCCTTCTGGGGCGAATGGACGCGGTGGCAGGCGCCGGAACATCTGGTCTGGGGGGTTATCGCAAGCGGGTTCGCGCTCATGGTCCCGTTCGGCCCGTTCAAGATCGTCGGGTTGAACGTCCTGATGGTGCTGGCGACCGTATACCTCTTTCAGGGAATGGCGATCATCGCCTTCTACATGGAGAGGAAGAAGGTGCCGCGTTTTCTCAGGGCCGTCATCTATGGGTTCATCCTGCTGCAGATGGTGGCCACGGCCGCCGCGATACTCGTTGGGCTGTTCGATATGTGGTTCGATTTCAGGCGGCTGAAGCCGAAGCCGGAAAAGGAACGGGACGAGTAGGCACGGAGAGGGTTCCGGGCGCGGCGGGAAAGATTGTGCCGCCTTGAAAATATCGTGAAAAGTCATGTTTCCAGCAATGGAACGGAGTCTATTCAGCAGAGCAAATCGAAGGAGACAGTCATGAAAGTGATTCTGACAGAAAATATCGCCTCGTTGGGCCAGATCGGGCAGATCGTGAACGTGGCTCCGGGATATGCCCGCAACTTCCTTTTCCCAAAGGAACTGGCCATGGAAGCGACCGGCAGGAACGTGAAGGAACTGGAGCACCGGAAGCGCATCCTGGCCCAGAAGCGTGAGAAGGTACACCAGGAAATGCTGTCCCTGGCCGAGAAGCTGAGCAAGGTGGAAATCGTCATGCGCCGCAAGGTCGCCGAAGACGACAAGCTCTACGGTTCGGTCAACGCGGCCGAGATCCTGGCGGTCCTGGAAGAGCAGGGCTTCGAACTCGCCCGCAAGGACATTCAGCTCGACCAGCCCGTGAAGCAGCTTGGAGAGTTCTCCATCGCCATCCGGGTCGATGCCGAGGTTACGGCGAATGTCAAGCTGGTGATCGAGAAGGAAGAGTAGAGTCTTGGAAAGCATTGCCGAGGAACTCAGGAAAATCCCCCCGCAGCAGATTGAAGCGGAGCAGTCGCTTCTCGGGGGGATTTTGATCGACAGTGACGGCCTGCCGTCGGCTCTTGAGATCCTCAGGGGCGATGAGTTCTACCGGGATTCGCACCGGATCATCTTTCGGGCGATCGTGGACCTCTACGAGCGCAATGAACCGGTGGATCTCGTCACCGCGGCTTCGGTGCTCGCCGAAAGAAATCAGCTGGAAGGTGTCGGGGGCGCGCCGTATCTCGCGACCCTCACGGAAATGGTGCCTTCCGCCGCCAACGTGGCCGCCTACGCGAAGATCGTCAGCGAAAAGGCGCTCATGAGGCGGCTGATTCAGGCGTCCAACGAAATTTCCGCCTGGGGCTACGGCGGCGGGAAGAACGTCGAGGAAATCCTGGACCTTGCCGAGGCGTCCATCTTCGCGATCACCGAGAACCGCATCCGCAACAGCTATTCCAGCATCAAAGACGTCGTCAAGAAGAGTATCGAAACCATCGAGCGGTTCCAGGAGTACCGCGAGATGGTTACGGGCGTTCCCAGCCACTATGCCGATCTGGACAAGCTCACCGCCGGCTTTCAGCCGTCCGACCTGATCATCGTCGCCGCGCGGCCGAGCATGGGCAAGACCGCCTTCGCGCTCTGCGTGGCCTATAACGCCGCGCGCAAAAGCGGGGTGCCCGTCGGGGTGTTCTCCCTGGAAATGAGCAAGGAGCAGCTTGCCATGCGGTTGCTGTGTGCCGAGGCGAGGGTCGACTCGCACAAGATCCGCACCGGATTCCTCAGCCGCGACGAGTGCGCGAAGATGCTCGTCGCGGCTGGGTCCTTCATGGAGCTTCCCATCTACATCGACGATACCCCCGCCATATCCCCCCTGGAGTTGAGGGCCAAGGCGCGCCGCATGATGGCCGACAGGGGACTCGGGATGGTCGTCGTCGACTACCTCCAGCTCATGCGCGGCCGGGAGAGCACCGAAAGGCGCGAGCAGGAAATTTCCGAAATTTCCCGCTCGCTCAAGGGGCTTGCGAAGGAACTCAATATCCCGGTCATCGCCCTTTCGCAGCTCAACCGCAAAGTCGAAGAGCGGCACGACAAGCGCCCCCAGTTGAGCGACCTGCGCGAGTCGGGGGCCATCGAACAGGACGCCGACGTGATCGCGTTCATCTACCGGGACGAGGTGTACAACGCCCAGAGCCCGGACAAGGGGACGGCGGAGATCATCATCGGCAAGCAGAGAAACGGCCCCACGGGCACGGTGAAGCTCGCGTATATCGGCACCTACACCCGTTTCGAGGACCTGGCTTTCGGCTCCTAGACCTTCCGTGCAACCCGTCCTTCCCGAAGCGAAAATCTTTCCGATCCGGGTGAAAAATGTTTTAATGAGTTTGTTGAACTGCGGCGGGGCTGCGCGGCCGGCTGGCGTGCTGCGTCCCTGCCTGTGACGGCCGGAGGCGCATCGGGAACGCGTGCGTGCTTCCGCCGCCGGAATAACAGCGACCAAAGAGAGGGATGCCCCATCAAAAGTTTATACGGTAACATTGCCGGTCTCAAAAGCAGCGCCCGCAGGCGGCTGGAAAACCTCTACCGCCGCCGGGTTCCCCATTCTGAAGTGATCTCCTCCGACCTGTCCCGTGATCTTGCCCGGCTCTCCTTCGAATCCGGCCGACAGATCGGCCTCCTGCTTGCCCGCGACGGCACCGTGGGAATGGTGCTGGTCGGAGGGCCGCGTTCGCTCTTCATCCCGGACCTTCCCAAGAGCCGCGGGGGGCGCTGGAGGTTGAGGGGGCTGCGGCTGGTGCATACGCACCTGCAGGCGGAGCCCCTGACGCAGGACGACCTGATGGACCTGGTTTTCCTGCGGCTGGACTGCGTTGCGGCGGTCTCGGTGGACGGCCACGGCGGCGCAACGCAACTGGAGGTGGCCCACATTTTCCCCGGCAGGCCGGGGGAAGGGCAGCACGGCTGGGCGGTGCTGCCGCCGGTTCCCTGCTACGACCCGGACCTGGATTTCCAGGGGCTCGTCCAGTCGCTGGAGGACGAATTGGAGCGCAGTCGTCCGGCCATACTCCCGTCCGATGTGCGCGGGGACAGGGCCATCCTGGTCAGCGTGACGAGCGCGGACCGGGAGACGGCCAGGGCTTCGCTGGACGAACTGGTGGAGTTGGCGCACACGAGCGGCATCACGCCGGTGGACACCATCATCCAGAGACAGCGGGAGGTCAACCCGAAGTATCTCATCGGAAAAGGGAAGCTGAGCGAAATCGTGCTCCGTGCCCTCCAGTGCGGGGTAGACCTGCTGATTTTCGACCAGGAGCTGAACCCGTCCCAGGTCCGGTCCCTGACGGACACGACGGAGTTGCGGGTGATCGACCGCACGCAGCTCATCCTGGATATCTTCGCCCAGCGGGCGCAGAGCCGGGAGGGAAAGATCCAGGTGGAGATGGCTCAATTGAAGTACCTGCTGCCCCGTCTCGGGGTGAAGGACGACGCTCTTTCGCGTCTGACGGGCGGGATTGGAGCCCGGGGGCCGGGAGAAACGACCCTGGAGATCAACCGGCGGCGGACGAAGGACAGGATCAGCCACCTGGAGGACGAACTGAAGCGGGTGCGGAAGAACCGTGGCCAGAGGCGGTCGAGAAGAATTCGCAGGGATCTTCCCGTGATTTCTATCGTGGGGTACACGAACGCGGGGAAGTCGACCCTTTTGAATACGCTGACCCACAGCGGCGTCCTGGTGGAGAACAAGCTCTTCGCGACGTTGGATCCGACCAGCAGACGCCTGCGCTTTCCTCAGGACCTGGAAGTGATCATCACGGATACCGTCGGTTTCATCCGCGATCTTCCCCGGGATTTGCTGGACGCTTTTGCGGCTACCCTCGAAGAACTCGACGATGCCGACCTGCTTCTCCACGTGGTGGATATCAGCAACCCGCGCTTCGAGGAACAGATGGCGGCCGTGGACCGCATCGTCGCCGGCCTCGACCTGGGCGAAAAACCCGTGGTGCTGGTCTTCAACAAGATGGACCGGGTCGACCCGGAATTCCTGGAAAAACAGGTGAGGCGCCACGGCGGCGTGGCCATTTCGGCCCTGTCGCGCCAGACCCTGGAGCCGCTCATCCGGGCCATGCAGGATGAGGTCGAGGTGCTGCTCGAAGCGCGGCCCGACGAAAGCCCAGAGGACCGGGCTGGGGAGCAGGAAGAACCCGTGGGGCCGGAAGGCCCTGCGGAGGAGTCCGACAGCCTGGTTCTGCATTGATCCCGGCGGGGGCCTGGATTCAGGGGTGTCCGGACTCCCCGGGCGAAAAAGGAGCGCTTTCCTGGCATGCGCTGCAACGTGGTATGTGGTTGGAATCGAAACGGAAGAGTCAACCGGGAGAGACGGATTTCCTCTCCTCGAGAATTTTTTTGGCTTGCTGGACGTCCAGCCTGATCTGGGCGATCAGGTCTTCGAGGCTCGCAAATCGCTGCTCGCTGCGCAGCCTCTCCAGGAGACGGACGGTGATGGGCTGCCCGTAGATGTCGCCGCTGAAATCGAAGAGGAACACTTCGAGGGACAGGTCCGTATCGCCGAACGTGGGATTATAGCCGAGGTTGGCTGCCCCGCCGTAAGTCTTCCCTCCCACGTCGGCTTCGACGGCGTAGACACCGAGGCCGGGAGAAGTCTGGGAGGACATGCGGATATTGGCGGTGGGAAAGCCGAGGAGGGCGCCGCCTCTCTTCCGGCCGGGCACGACGATTCCGAGGACTTCGAAGGGGCGGCCGAGGAGCTTGTTCGCTTCTTTCAGTTCGCCCTTCCTGATGAGCTGCCGGATGACGGTGCTGCTCACCACCTTGTCCTCCAGGCGAATGCCCGCAACGGGGTCGACTTCGAAGCCGAACTCCCGTCCCAGATCCCTGAGAAGATCGATGTCCCCCGCGCGGCTGTTGCCGAAGCGGTAATCGTAGCCGACCACGATGGCCTTGATGCCGATTCGGTCGACGAGTATGTCCTTGACGAAGTCCCGGGCGGAAACGAGGGCGAAGTCCCGGTTGAACGGCATGACGATGGTGGCGTCGATGCCGCATGAAGCGATGAGTTCCATCTTGCGTTCGTGGGTCGTGATATAGGCGGGACCTTTGCCGGGAAACAGTACTTCGAGGGGGTGGGGATTGAAGGTCATGACGATGGATTCACCGTCGAGTTTGTGCGACCATTCCTTGACTCTTTGAAAGAGGGCCTGGTGGCCCCGGTGCACCCCATCGAAGTTGCCGATGGTAATGGTCGGATTTTTCAAGGGCCTGTGAATCTCTTCAATACCGTAATACACTTCCATAAGAAAAACAGTGCCTCCACTTCCGAGCAAAAATAGACCTTGACAGTAAAAGATTTTTAGAATACCTTTCCGAAGTCTTGATTGCAAGACATTTTGCCGAAGTGGCGGAACTGGTAGACGCGCTAGGTTCAGGGTCTAGTGGGCGTACGCCTGTCGGGGTTCGAGTCCCCGCTTCGGCACCAGCAAATAGCAAACCTTCGGGTTTTTCCATATTCCATCATCTGTGTCCCTCCCCGGTACATGTAATGTCGGCGCTCAAGGGGGGGCACAGGTGAAAGCTTTCCTGTCCTTCGAATAAGGCCGATTTTCGCAACGAGGAGTGTTATTCCGCCGGCACCCGCAGAAGCATGGCTGAATGGCCTGTCTCCCTTCCTGAACCAGTTAACTGCACTCCGTCAGACCAAGATATTGAAGATGAGTAAAGCGATGGGGGTTTTGAGGCCACCAGGGGACTGGGGGGATCAGAATCCATAGGCCGCCGGCGATGGAGCCGGGAGATTGCGGGCAAGTGTGTGGCCCGGGTAGTGTTTTCGGATGTCTTTGCAGCCTGGCAGATTCCGGATCGACTGCCCGAAGGTTCTCTTCAGCTTTGCTCGATCGTCCCGGGAAAGTTCCTGGTGTCTCCTCGATTGGCCGGCAGCTGTTTGTCGCAGCTGCAACCCCGGAATGGTATCGATGTGTGCCGGATTCATGGATATTCGGTGTTCTTTACCTGTCTTTTGCTCACGTGCTGATACGGTTTTGTCCATCCCCTTAGCCGACTTCTCGAATTGATGATGCGCCTCTTTCTGCTTTCAGGGGGATCGTCAATTCGAGAAGGCGGCTATTGCGTCCACGCCGACTCATAAGGAGCGGCATGTCGGGCGGGTGTGCACCTGGTGGGGAGAGAACTGCCGTGGCACGCAAGGTTCTGAACAGGTTGGACTATATTGATGTAATGCGTGTCGCGGCTTCTTTCGCAGTTGTGGCGCTTCATGTTTCTGCCAGGGTGGTGAACCACGGCAATTTTGGCAGCAGGGGGTGGTGGATCGGTAATCTTGTTGATTCCGCGACTAGATGGGCTGTCCCCGTTTTTGTCATGATAAGCGGGTCTCTCCTGATCGATCCGAATAAGGACGATTCGATTAGATCCTTCTTCGTAAAGCGAATGCCCAGGTTGTTGATCCCGCTGGTTTTTTGGTCATTCTTCTATCTGGTGTACAGCCACCTGAAAGAAGGAATTAATCTATCTATGGCTGTGTTGTCAATAGTGCATGGAACACCGTACTTCCATTTATGGTATTTATATATGGCCGTTGGACTGTATGCTGTGCTGATACCAATAAGAACGTTATGTATCAATGCCGATATGGAAACTTTAATTGTTTCATTGGCCATAATATTATCCATCCAATTCTTGTACTTTTTGCATAGCTCATGGCTTATCGCAAAAGGTAATGCGCCTGATGGGGTGATAATTATCTACCAATTTATTCCTTATTTGCCATATTTGATTTGTGGATATTTCTTAAGAGGTTTATCGTTGGCTTGGGTTCACCTCACTAGATTGGTGTATGTACTGATAGGATTAATATTGTTCATAGGCGGAGTTAATTGGTTTATTTCTATACATATAGGCGTAAGGCCAGCTTCCGAGATTGCATTTAGCGATTTTAATCCACTTATTGTTTTGATGTCAATATCTATTTATCTATGTATTAGGCTTATTTGTTCTTATCAAAATAAATTCATATTTTATATTAAGAGAATATGTGCAAAAATGGCTCCATTGACTCTTGGCGTATATGTTATTCATCCTATATTTATGATCTATTTGAGGGAATTATATGGATTGTCAGGGTTATCCCTTAGATGCTTTGGGATAATTCCGGTAGTAATATGCGTGATATTGCTGTCTATTATATCTTCATATCTTATATCCAAGGTCCCCTACCTGCGAAGAGTAATTTTATAGTATAAAGATTATTGCCTGCACTTTGGAAATCCGCAAAAGATGGTGACCGAAACAGTTTGCAGGCCTGAAAGGAAACTGCTCGGCCGGATTTCACTCAATCTTGCCATGTATCATGGTGTCAATCCTGCTATCATATTTATTGAATACGCGACAGGTTGATAATGACAACCCAAAATTCGATATTCTGGCTTTTGTGGTGATCGGAGTTGTACTGGCTCGAAGCAACAACGGCCGGGGTATCCGTATAGAGCCGAAAGTCCTGACGGTCACCATAGTGGGAGCGGCGCTGCTTAGCAGCCTCATCATTGCCGGCTTCTATCTGATCGAAGGTTGAATGGTTCCGGAAAATCATGGCTTCCCCGTCCGAGAGGAGTCAATGTTGTTGCGTTGAACGGAGATTTCCCTTACGAGTGATAATCTCAACTTCCCGTTTGAGGGGAGCGGGGGGGCCTTAATGCTTTGCGCACTTGAAAGCCGGCACACCTCTTTGCCTCTCTGCGAAGGGGGGAATGGGAATCCTGGGAATCCGTGGCGCAACAGTATCGGCGGGGGAGCTATCGGATGCCTCTCTTCGTTTTCCGTGCGAGCATAAATCAAAGCGTTCTTGTCTGGAACAACCCTCCGAGCAAGGGGGCCGGGTTCCGATAGGTCGACATCCCCGCCGTCCAGTGCCGCCGATGCAGTCTTCATCTGCCGCTTCATACGATAACGACGGGGGTGGCGTCAATCGATACCTTCCGCGGGAGGGAAACCGGGCCGGTCCCGGACGGGAACCCTCCGCAAAATATCCCGCCTTGACCTTACCCGTCCGCAGGTGCTAAAAATTAAGTTGGAAGCCATTCAAAGGGGAGTCGGAGGCATCCCTCAATATCCCGGAATTGCCCTGGAATTGCATCCGGGTTTCGTGGGCCGGGCGTACGCCTGTCGGGTTTCGAGTTCCCGCTTCGGCACCACCTGTCTGAAGAATGGCGTAGGCTTTCGGCTTACGCCATTTGTTTTTTGGCCTGCTCAAGGCAGGGTTGTCAATGGCTGCACATCGGCCGTCCGGCCCCGCAGCTTTCCGGCGACCCTATATACCGAAGGAGAGACGATTTGGTAAACGATACGAAAATCATCGACAGGGATGGAAATGTCCTGCTGGTCCTGCAAAAGCATGACGACGGGTTCCTGGTATCCATCATCGATCACTACGACCTTACCGCGGTCCGGTTCGACGACCTCACGACCCTGGAGAACCTCCGGGAAGCCCTGGACGAGACCATCCACCGGATCAAGCTCGAGGACGGCCTTATCGAAGAGGAGCCGCCCAGAAGAAAGGTGGGCATTTCGGTCGAGGAGATCGAAACCATGACCATGGAAGGCGAGAAGGCGCACAGCCTGTCGGCGGCTAAAGCGAGGGAAAAGCGGGCGTCGTCGGGGCGCCTGGAGGCTTCGGCGAAGAGGTCGCTGGGAAAGCCAGTCTCTTCGGAATCCCCGGCGTCCGGCATCCCGGACGCGGGCGAACCCGAACCATCCTGCTGAACCGGAACCTCGGGGCCTGCCGAGGCCTGGGATATTCCCGCCGCGCGTCGGTGCTTTCACGCGCGCGACACGGAGTGGCGCCCGGTTCTGCCGGGAGGGAATCGGGCGCCGGCGGATCGGGCAGCCGAGGCCTGCCGCTGCATACGCCCTTCGAAACGCTTCCATGCCGGTCATGATGCCGCCCTCCGGGAGAACGGCGTGCATGGCGCCCATCAGTTGCTCCCGCGTCTGTCCATACCTCGAAGGATCGAATTCCGGAGCCGAAATGCCCTCGAGAGCCATGCGGTCCCGGCGGTCCAGCCTTTGCACCCGGCGCATCTGCGCGGTGCATACCTGGCGGTTTCCGTCGCAGAGCAGCTTTACCCGCCCGTTGCCTGTTCCCTTTGCCATCGATCCCCTTTCGGGGCCGTCTCATTTGTTCTTTCCCGCCGCCGTCCGGGCACATTCCACGATTTTATGATAATCCTGCCGCCGCAGGCCTTCGAGTGAAGGGCAGTTTTTGCGGAGGCGTGAGAAACGGACGGGCCCGGCCGAAAAACGCCGGTTTGCGGGTGCCGGGCA
>JAJFUA010000150.1 GCA_021372635.1 Desulfobacteraceae bacterium
CCGCAGGCGAAGTGGCTCCCGCTGTTCTGCCAGCACTGCGACTGCGCCCCCTGCGAATCGGTCTGCCCCGTCTACGCCCCGCATCACGGAAAAGAAGGCATGAACAACCAGGTCTACAACCGGTGCATCGGCACCCGGTTCTGCTTCCAGAACGATCCCTACAAGGTGCGGCGGTTCAACTGGTTCACGTTCACCAGGCCCAGGCCGCTGGAATGGCAGCTCAACCCCGATGTGACCGTACGGCAGAAGGGGGACATGGAGAAATGCTCCTTCTGCGTCCAGAGAGTCATCAAGGCCAAGATGGTCGCCACAAACGAAGGGAGGAAGGTCCGGGACGGCGAGTTCACCACCGCCTGCGCCCAGACCTGCCCGACGAACGCATTCACTTTCGGAAACCTGCTGGACCCGGACAGCCGTGTATCCAGGCTGGTCAAGGACGCACGCGCCTACCAGGTGTTTGCGGAACTGAACACGAAACCTGCCGTCATCTACCTCAAGAGGGTGACGCAAGTCCTGGAAGTGTGACCATGAAAGACATGAGCTACAGCGATGTGGATCGCGAGATCATCTCCGGCATGGCCCCGCCGGGGCTTCTCTATACGTTCACGGTCCTCTTCTGGTTCGCCGGCGTCCTCATCGGCGCGGCCACCTGGGGATACCAGATCTACACGGGGCTCGGCGTCGCCGGGATCAGGCACCCTGTCGTGTGGGGGACCTACCTGGTGAATTTCGTGTTCTGGGTCGGTATCGCCCATTCAGGGACCCTGATTTCCGCCATTCTCTATCTCTTCCGCGCCTCCTGGCGCACGCCCATTTCCAGGAGCGCGGAGGCCATGACGATTTTCGCCATTGCGACGGCCGGTCTCTTTCCGCTGATCCACCTCGGCAGGGTCTGGATCGTCTACTGGATGATCCCCTACCCCAACCAGCGCGGCCTGTGGCCGAATTTTCAGTCCCCGCTGGTCTTCGACTTCGTGGCCATCTCCACGTACCTCACAGTAAGTCTCGTCTTCTGGTACATGGGGATGGTCCCGGACCTCGCGGTCATCCGCGACCGGGCGCAGGGACTGCGCCGCAAAATCTACGGCCTCCTCTCCCTCAACTGGACCGGCTCCAACCGGCAGTGGCACCACTACGGAGCGGGCTACCTCTTCTTCGCCGCCCTGGCCACCCCGCTGGTCATTTCCGTGCACAGCGTGGTGTCCTGGGACTTCGCCCTCTCCATTCTGCCCGGCTGGCACAGCACCATTTTCGCCCCCTACTTCGTGGCCGGGGCCATCCATTCCGGCCTCGCCATGGTGCTGGTCATCCTCATCCCCCTCAGAGCCCTGTACCGGTTCCAGAACATCATCACCGACCGCACCCTGGAGATGATCGCCCGAACGATCATCCTCACCGGGATCATCATGGCCTATTCCTACGGAACGGAATTCTTCATCGCGTGGTACAGCGGGAACCGGGTGGAACTGGACACCTTCGTCTGGAGGGCCGTCGGCGACTACAAGATCTTCTTCTGGATCATGATCTTCGGCAACACCGTCGCCCCCCTGTTCTACTTCTTCAGGAAATGCCGGACCAGCATCCCCTGGCTCTACGGAATCGCCCTCATGGTCGTCGTCGGGATGTGGATGGAACGGTACGTGATCATCATCGAATCGGCCGCCCACGAACGCGACCCCTGGTCCTGGGCCTACTACGTCCCGACCTGGGTGGACTGGAACATCCTGTACGGGTCGTTCAGCCTGTTCTTTTTCCTGTTTTTTCTGTTTGCCAAGTTTCTGCCCACCATCTCCATCGCGGAAGTGAAGGAGGAAGTGGCCCCGCCGCTGCGGAAAGCCGCGGGCTGAATGGGACCGCGCGATGAAAGAACGCCGCTCCGGCACGGAGATTCCGCCCAAGAACCCCTTTCCGACGGGAGTGCCTGAAAAAGGACTCCGAGAGAGGCTGCATAACGGCATGGACCAAACGAAACCGGCCCTGGTCGGGATTTTCGCCTACATGGACGACCTGCTGCACGCTCTGGAAAGCGTGAAGGACTCGGGGCGCCGGTTCCAGGTTTTCTCCCCGGTCAACCGCCATGAAATCCGGGAGGCACTGGGAATGAAAGCGAGCCCCGTGCGGCGCTTCACCCTTTTCGGAGGCATTGCGGGCCTCCTTTCGGGCTTCGGCCTGGCGGTCTACACGGTGCTGGCCTACAAGTTCATCGTAAGCGGCAAGCCAATCATCCCCTGGGTGGCCTTCGTGGTGATCGGCTTCGAGTTCACGATCCTTTTCGGCGTACTCATCACTCTTGCCGGCATACTCATCAACGCCGGGATTCCGAAACTGCGCCTGCCCCCGCACTATGACCCGAGGTTCTCCGGCGACCATTTCGGCCTCGTCGTGGCCTGCGGGGACGGCGAACGCGAAGAACTTCGCAGAATGCTCCAGGAATCCGGAGCGAAGGAAGTCCACGATGTCCAGGGATGATCCAACCCACGGAGCCGGCATACCGAAAGAAGGGGAACGGGCCTGCGCCCTGGTCTTCGCGGCGCTCGCGGCCATCGGCGCCGCCACGTTCCTCATCGGCGTCTTCGGCCCGGAACCGCAGAGGGCGTGGCAGACCTACCACATCAACCTGCTTTTCTGGTCGGGGCTGGCCTTCGGCACGGTGCTCTTCTCGGCCGCCCTCAACATGTCCCTGGCGAAGTGGGGCAGACCGGTCAAGCGCCTCGCCGAAGCCCCGGGGGCTTTTCTGCCCGTGGCCTTCGTTCTTTTCTGCCTCCTGTACTTCGGCAGGGAAGCGGTCTTTCCGTGGGGGCGGGAGCCCGTGCACGGAAAGGAATTCTGGCTGAACGCCGAGTTCGTCTTCCTCCGGGACGGCCTCTCGTTCCTGGTGCTGACCGGACTTGCCGTCGCCCTGATCTACTATTCCGTACGCGGCGACCTGGCCCTTGCTTCCGGGGCCGCCGAACCGCGAAAACCGGGCGCCGCGCCCGTCGACGGGAAGGGTTCCGACGTTCAGATCGTCGTCTCGACGGTGTACGGGATCCTCTATTCCATCGTCGTCAGCCTGCTCGGCTACGATCTGGTCATGTCCCTCGATCCCCACTGGGTCAGCACCCTCTTCGGGGCCTACTTCTTCATCGGCGCCTTCTACTGCGGCCTGTCGGCCATTCTCATCCTTTCCGCCGTCGCCGTGAAGTCAATGGGGATGGGCGGCCTCGTCACCGGCACGCAGTTCCACGACGTCGGCAAGCTGCTCCTGGCATTTTGCATTGTCGCGGGGGATTTCTTCTACTGCCAGTTCTTCGTCATCTGGTACGGGAATCTTCCCGAAGAAACCCGCTACATCCTGCTGCGCCTGCGGATGCCCCCGTGGAATTACATCTCCTGGACGGTCCTCCTCACGTGCTTCGTCATCCCCTTCGTCATCCTGCTGAGCAAAAGGATCAAGACGAAGCCCGTCGCCATGATGGCCCTCGGGATCTTCATCCTGTCCGGCATGTGGCTGGAGCGATACCTGCTCGTGGTTCCGTCCATCTGGCCGGGAAGCGAGCTTCCCCTGGGTTTCGTCGAACTGTTCATTACTGCGGGGTTTTTCGGAATTGTGGCCCTGTGCGTGCTGTTCTTCCTGAAGAGGTTTCCGCTGGTCCCCGTTTCGGACCCGATGTACCGGGAGTACCTGGAGACGGCCGGGAAAAGCTGACGAACCTTGCGGCTGTGAGACAAAATGGCTGAGAACAAGCAAGATCGAGTCCGTAGAGCCAGAAAATGGTATGCGTGGTTCTGGGCCGCCGTTCTTTCGCTAGGCACCCTGGCCTACCTCTTCTACCTGTACCCTCGCGAGGGGATCGGCCCGCAGCAGCCCGTCTACTTCAGCCATCGCGTGCACGCCGGAGTGAAGCAGATCAACTGCCGGTTCTGCCACCCGTACGTGGAACGCTCCGAACACGCCGGTCTTCCGGAAGTGGAGAAGTGTTTCTACTGCCACAAGTACGTGATCCCGAACCACCCGGAGATCCTCAAGGAAAAAAGGCACCTCGACGAGAAGGACCCGGTGCCGTGGGTCCAGATATTCTTCGTGCCGGACTACGTCAAGTTCAGGCACCTGCCGCACATCCGCTGGGCGAAGCTCGACTGCGTGGAATGCCATGGGGCGGTGCAGACCAGGGACCGCCTCGT
>JAJFUA010000221.1 GCA_021372635.1 Desulfobacteraceae bacterium
AGCCCCGGGCGTCCCGCGGCTCCCGGGCGCGCCCGGGAGGCTTCAGCAACGTTGCCTTCCCCGACACGAAAAACCACGTGGCACGATACGTGCTCCTCTCATGCAGTGAATAGGCCCGGAGGACGCAGATGCCCGAACTGGAAAAGAAAGTCTTGACTGAAAAGGAAGCCCGCGCGGCGGCGCCGGTGATTCACGGGGAGCGGTGCAAAGGGTGCGGGATCTGTGCCGCATTCTGCCCGGACAAGGTCCTCGCCCTCGGGGACCGGACCAACGCGTTCGGCTACCAGGTGGTGCAGATGACCGCACCGGCGTGCAGGGGCTGCGGCCGTTGCTATATCATGTGTCCCGACGTCGTCTTTTCCTTCAACGGAGAGGAGAGCGCGCCATGCAGACCCTGAACGACGGACGGGTCATGATGAAAGGGAACGAAGCCCTTGCGGAAGCCGCGGTCCGGGCGGGATGCCGCGCCTACTTCGGCTATCCCATCACCCCGCAGACGGAGGTCATGGAATACCTCGCCCGGCGCATGCCCGAGGCGGGCGGCGTCTTCCTCCAGGCCGAAAGCGAAGTGGCGGCCATCAACATGGTCTACGGAGCGGCGGGGGCGGGAGCCCGGGTGATGACCACCTCGTCCGGGCCCGGCATCAGCCTGAAGCAGGAGGGGATTTCCTTCCTGGCCTGCGCGGAGCTGCCCTGCGTCATTGTGAACGTGATGAGGGGAGGGCCCGGCCTCGGCAGCATACAGCCCTCCCAGGGGGATTACTTCCAGGCGACGCGCGGCGGCGGCCACGGCGACTACCGCCTTCCCGTTCTCGCACCTTCTTCCGTGCAGGAAATGACGGACCTGGCAGCCGCCGCCTTCGACCTGGCGGACCGCTGGCGCACCCCGGTCATGGTCCTCTCGGACGGCGTGCTCGGACAGATGATGGAACCGGTGCGGCTGCCCGAAGAGAAAACCCTCACGGGCGAGCGCCCCTGGGTTACGGACGGCTGCAAGGGGCGGAACAGGCGGTTGATCCGGACGCTGTACCTCGATCCCAGGGACCTGGAAGCCCACAATCTCCACCTGCAGGCCAAGTACGCCGAACTGGCCGCGCAGGAGGTAAGATCCGAGTGCTATCGCCTCGAAGGGGCGGAAGTCCTGATCGTGGCGTTCGGAATCTGCGCGCGCGTGGCGCGCACCGCCGTGGACGACCTCCGGGAGAAGGGCGTGCGGGCGGGCGTGTTCCGGCCCGTCACCCTGTGGCCCTTCCCTTCCGCCGCCCTGCAGGCCGCAGCGACCGGCGTGGACCGCCTGCTGACGGTCGAACTGAATGCCGGCCAGATGGTGGATGATGTGCGGCTGGCCCTGCCCGGAAGGGAAGTCGGCTTTTACGGGCGCATGGGAGGCGTCGTGGTTACCGCTTCGGAGATCGAAGCCGTAGTGGAAAAAATTGTCAGAGGGGAGCGAGCGGCATGAAGCGGACGGCTTTCACCTTTCCCAGATCGCTGACCTCGGCCCGGTTTCACTACTGCCCCGGCTGCGGCCACGGCATAGCACACCGCCTCCTGGCCGAGACGATCGACGAACTCGGCCTGCGCGAAAGGACCGTCGGCGTGGCGCCCGTGGGCTGTTCGATCCTGATGTACAACTATATGGACCTGGACATGCAGGAAGCCGCTCACGGCCGGGCTCCGGCCGTGGCGACGGGAATCAAGCGGGTCCTTCCGGACCGCATCGTCTTCACCTACCAGGGCGACGGGGACCTGGCGTCCATCGGCACGGCGGAGATCATCCACGCGGCGGCCCGCGGCGAGAATATCACCGTGGTCTTCATCAACAACACCAATTACGGGATGACCGGCGGACAGATGGCCCCCACCACCCTCCCGGGGCAGAAGACGACGACGTCCCCCTTCGGGCGGGACGTGCGTCGCGCCGGCTATCCCCTGCGGATGGCCGAACTGCTGGCCGGCCTGGACGGACCCGCGTACGTCGCCCGCGCCGCGCTGTACAGCCCGGCCGAAACGGTCAAGGCAAAAAAGCATATCCGGAGGGCGTTTCAGATCCAGGAGCAGGGGCTCGGATTTTCCATGGTCGAAATCCTGTCCCCCTGTCCGAACAACTGGGGAATGGACCCGGTGGAGGCGCTGCGCTGGGTGGAAGAGCGCATGACGGCCTGCTACCCGCTCGGGGTTTTCAAGGACACGGCAACGCGCGCGCCCGGCGGCGGCGCAGGCGGCGGGCGGGAAGGCTCATAGCCGCGAACTGACTTCGGGGAGGCCCGTATGATTCACCAGGTATTGATCGCAGGTTTTGGAGGGCAGGGGGTGCTGATGGCCGGACAGGTGCTGGCGCTCGCGGCCCTGGTCGAAGGAAAGCAGGTGACCTGGATGCCGTCCTACGGCCCCGAACAGCGGGGCGGGACCGCCTGCTGCGTGGTCACCATCTCCGACAGGCCGATCGGTTCCCCGCTTCCGGAAAAGCTCTCGGCGGCCCTGATCTTCAACCGGCCGTCCCTGATCAAGTACGAGCCGCTTTTGAACGACGGAAGCCTCGTGATCCTGAACTCCAGCATCGTTCAGGCAAAGGACGAATGCCGCAGGCACTACGCCTATCACGTTCCGGCGGATGCTCTCGCGCGCACGGCGGGGCTGGCAAAGGCGGGCAACGTCGTCATGCTGGGGTCCTACGTGGAAGCCAGCGGCATCGTTTCCCCCGCAGCCGTGGAGGAGGCGCTCGCCGGCTACCTGGGACCGGCCAAACAGCACCTGATGGAGGCGAACCGCAAGGCCCTCGCCGCCGGGCAGCACTTCGTGCACGACCTCTGGGTCCAGTCCGGCACCCTGCCCGAAGAGGCCATCCCGGCATAGGAGGCCTGGCTTTCGAGACCGCCGGGTTGAGTATGTGATGGCCCTCTCGCGCGGCAATCTCGATTCCCCCCGATACCGGCGCATCGAGGATTTCAACTCCCCCCTTCCCCTCACTCGATCCCGTAGCGTTTTAGCTTGTTGTAGAGCTGGCGTACCGAAATCTTCAGCATTCCGGCCGCACGCGTTCGGTTGCCGTTTGCCGCGCTCAGGAGCTTCTGCAGAAGGGCCTTTTCCCAAACGGCGTGCGCATCCGCCAGGCTACCGCCTTCCCCGGGCAGATCCACCGCCTCCCCCCGCCCCGAAGGAGGGCAGGCGAAGGTTGAAACCGGCAGGGGCAGGTGTTCGGCGCGCACCATTTTTTCTCCCGGCTGCATGTTGATGAGGGCGCGCCCAAGCATGTTCTCCATTTCGCGCACATTGCCCGGCCAGTCGCCGGAGCGGAACAGGGCCAGCGCATCCTCGGTGATGCCCTCCACGTGACGGCTGTATTCCTTGTTGAGCTTGTTCAGCAGGGCGGCGAGCAGGGGGGGAATGTCCTCGCGGCGCTCGCGCAGGGGAGGGATGTGAATGGGCAGGACGTGCAGCCGGTAGAAAAGATCCGACCGGAAGCGTCCCTTTTCCACGAGGGATACCAGGTCGACGTTGGTCGCCGTGATGACCCTGACGTCCACC
>JAJFUA010000225.1 GCA_021372635.1 Desulfobacteraceae bacterium
GTCGTCGTCCGCTACATGCCCAGCGTCAGCTCCCGCGAGTTCGGCCTGCGCACGGGCGAACTGGACATCATCGAAGGCCTGAAGGAAGAACAGTGGATGCAGAAGATCGGCACCTTCCCGCTGGTTTCCGTCAAGGCGTTCGCTCCCTGCGAAGTGCAGATGCTATATTTCAACATGACCAAGAAGCCCTTCGACGACCTCCGCGTCCGCAAGGCATTCTGCTACGCCGTGGCCCGCGACGAAGTGGCCGCCTTCATGGGCAGGAGCCTCGCCGAACCGATCTATTCCGCGGCCCTGGCACCTCCCGCCCCCGGGGCGCTGACGAAGGAGGAAGCGGAAAAAGCCGGCGTCGTGTACGAAAACAACCTGGAAAAGGCAAAGCAACTGCTGGCGGAAGCGGGATACCCCAACGGGTTCGAAACCGAGGCCATCGTCAGCGAAATGGATTCCAGCTATCGCAAGCCGATGCTGGCCCTGCAGGCCCAGGTGAAGAAGGCCGGCATCAACCTGAAGCTGAAAGTGGTCGAACATTCCTCTTTCCACACCCTGGTGCGCCAGGACGCCAGTCCCCTGGTCTATTACGCCAGTTGGCGCCCGAACGCGGACGTCTACCTGACCCGTTTCAACCATTCGGACTCGGTCGTCGCGGTCGGAAAGAAACCCGACACGAACTTTTCGCATTACGGACTGGTGGATGCGAACGGTGACGGAAAGGTCGACAGCATCGACACGATCGTCGAACAGGCGCGCTGGGAACTGGACGCCAAGAAGCAGAACGCTCTCTGGGCCGAAGCCCAGATCCAGGTGCTCAAGGACGTCAGCGTCCTGCCCACGATCAAGCTGAAGTACAATTTCCCGATGAAGTCCTACATCGACCTCGGCTGCCCGCTGGAGTTCGCATGGCAGACCTATTCGCCTCAGGTCAACGAGAAGACGCGTATTCTGGCCCATTGACCGGACGTTTCGTCCGCGGTGCCGCCGCACGGGGCATCCAGCGTTCCCGGCCGATCCTGCATGACCGGGAGCGCTGGACGGGTCCATGCGGCCTCCCCCAATCCTTCGGCCGGTGAATCGAACCCATGTTCAGCTACGTTCTTCGCAGAATCTTGCAGAGCATCCCCATCCTGTTCGTCGTTCTGACGCTGGTATTCGTCGTCGTGAGGGTCCTGCCGGGCGATCCGGCCGTCGCGGCGCTCGGGGATTACGCCACCAGGGAAGCCGTGCAGGCCCTGCGCGAAAAGATGGGCCTGGACGCCCCGCTCTGGCTCCAGTATTTCCGGTTCCTCGGCAGCCTCCTCCACGGAGACCTCGGCAAATCCATCGTCACCGGCTACCCGGTTTGGAACCAGGTGATGGAGGTGTTGCCGCACACCCTGGAGCTGACCTTTTTCGGAATCCTTTTCGGCTACGTCTGCGGCGTTCCCCTCGGGATCGTGGCGGCCGTGCGCCGCAATTCCTTCCTGGATTACTTCAACCGGGTCTTTTCCCTCGTCGGGCTTTCCGTCCCGGCCTTCTACCTCGGCATCCTCCTGATCCTGCTCCTGTGCATCCAGTTCCCGTTCTTTCCCGTCGTGGGCGCGGGCAGCTTCTCGGACCCGGCGGAGAATCTGCGCCACGTTTTTCTTCCCGCCCTGACCCTGGGACTGCTCATGACGGCCTACATCACCCGCATGACGCGCTCCTCGATCCTGGAGACGATCCGGGAAGACTACGTCCGCACGGCGAAGGCCAAGGGGGTCCTGGACCGTGTCGTCCTCTACAAGCACGTGCTCCGCAACGCGCTCATCCCCATCGTGGCCCTGGGCAGCCTCTACGCCGTGACGCTCATCGGGTCCTCCGTGATGGTGGAAATCGTCTTTTCCCGGCCCGGCCTGGGAAAGCTCATGGTGGGAGCCATCAAGCAGCGGGACTACACGACGCTCCAGTCCGTGATGGTCATCTACGCGGTCATCGTGGTGCTGTTCAACCTGGCGACGGACCTCGTCTACAGCCTGATCGACCCGAGAATCAAGTACAAGTGACCGGCCCGCCCGCGCGGTGAAAGCCGCCGCGGGCGGCAGCGAGGAGTTGAGGTGGAGGCAACGGCAAGCGCAGCAATCGAGGAACTTTCGGTCGGCGCAAAGATGTGGGCCGCTTTCCTGAGAAACCGCACCGCCCTGGTCGGCGGAATCGTCGCCGTGCTGATCGTGCTGACGGCCGTTTTCGCGCCGTACCTTTCCCCGATGGATCCCCTGGCACAGGATTCCTACGCCCGGCTGCAGGGGAGCGGCCCCGTGCACTGGCTGGGAACGGACGATTTCGGCCGCGACGTCCTGTCGCGCATCGTCTGGGGCAGCCGCATCTCGCTCGTCATCGGGGTCTGCTCCGTGCTCTTCGGCATGGTCTTCGGCACCCTGCTCGGCATGATCGCCGGCTACTACCGGGGCAGGACGGAAACGCTCATCATGCGCGCCATCGACGTGCTCATGTGCTTCCCCGACCTCGTCCTCGCCGTGGCCGTCACGGCGGTCCTCGGCGCCAACCTGACGAACCTCATCCTCACCATCGGCATCGTCATGACGCCCCGGTTCGCGCGGCTGGCCCACGGGGCGCTTCTCACCATCAAGGAGCGCGACTACGTCACCGCGGCCCAGTCCATCGGGGCGAGCGTCCCGCGGATTCTCAGGAAGCACATCCTCCCCAATATCTTCGGACAGTTACTGGTAGCGGGAACGCTCTGGATCGGAGAAGCCATCCGCCTGGAGGCAAACCTGGCTTTCATCGGCCTCGGCGTGCAGCCTCCGACCCCCACCTGGGGCAACATGACCCGCGAAGGCGTCGACGTGCTCATGAACGCCCCGTGGATTTCCATGTACGCGGGTCTGAGCATCCTCGTCACCATACTCTCCTTCAACATGCTGGGCGACGGCGTGCGGGACATGATCGACCCGCGGCTCCGAGGCGAATGACGGCTCCAATGGAAAGGGCTCGATAACCTTGCAGGACGTTCTGCTGGAAATCAACAACCTGTGCACCTACTTCTACACGGACGACGGGGTTTCCCGGGCCGTCGACGGCATGGATCTCGCCATCGGCAAGGGAAGGACCCTGGGGGTCATCGGCGAATCGGGGTGCGGAAAGAGCGTCACGGCCATGTCCGTGCTGCAGCTCGTCCCGAGTCCGCCGGGACGGATCGTCAGCGGGGAGATCCTCTTCGACGGCGAGGACCTGCTGCGGAAGACGCCCGCCGAGATGCGCGCCATCCGCGGAAACGACATTTCCATGATCTTCCAGGAACCCATGACATCCCTTAACCCGGTCTACACCATCGGCAACCAGATCGTGGAAGCGATCGTCCTCCACCAGGGGCTCCACAAGGCCGAAGCGAGGGAGAAGGCCATCTACATGCTGGGGCTCGTGGGAATGTCCTCCCCGGCCAGGCAGGCGGATTCGTACCCGCACCAGCTGAGCGGGGGCATGCGCCAGCGGGCCATGATCGCCATGGCGCTTTCCTGCCGCCCCAGGCTTCTCATCGCGGACGAACCGACCACGGCCCTGGACGTCACCATACAGGCCCAGATTCTGCGCCTCATCAACGAGTTGAAGGAACAGATCGGCATGGCGGTCATGATGATCACGCACGATCTCGGGGTCATCGCACAGGTGGCCGACGACGTGGTGGTCGCCTACGCCGGAAAGGGAGTGGAATACGGCGACGTGGAGACCATCTTCGAGCGTCCCGCTCATCCCTACACGCAGGCGCTTCACAATTCCATCCCGCGCCTGACGGAAACACGGAGGCGCAAGCTCGAAGTCATCCGGGGGATCGTGCCCAATCCCCTGCGTTTTCCACCCGGGTGCCGTTTCCATCCCAGGTGCCCGTACGCCAGGGAGATCTGCACCACGCAGCACCCGGAACTGGAAAGGATCGACCCGAACCACAGGGTCCGCTGTTTCATGTACAACGAAGAAGTGGGGCATTTGTTCCGATGAGCCAGCCAGCCGCCGCACAGCAAGGACCGTTGCTGGTCGTACGCGACCTGAAGAAGTATTTTCCCATCCACAGCGGGGTCTTTTCCAGGGTCACCGGGCATGTCCGGGCCGTCGACGGGGTGAGCTTCGACGTGGAGGGAAACGAAATCCTGGGGCTCGTGGGCGAGTCAGGCTGCGGCAAGACCACCGTGGGCCGTCTGGTGCTGGGACTGCTGGAACCCACCGCCGGAGAGATCCTCTTCGACGGCACCCCGCTGCGCCTCCGTTCGAAAACGCAGATGCGACTCCTGCGCCGGCACATGCAGATCATCTTCCAGGACCCGTACGCATCCCTGAACCCACGCATGAACGTCGGGGAAATCATCGGCGAACCGCTGATCGTCCACAACATCATGGACAAAAACCAGGTGAAGGACCGGGTCGCGTTCCTCATGCAGACGGTCGGGCTGGAGGCGCGCTTCCGCAGCCGCTACCCGCACGAATTCAGCGGGGGCCAGCGGCAGCGCATCGGGATCGCCAGGGCGCTCGCCCTCAACCCCAG
>JAJFUA010000242.1 GCA_021372635.1 Desulfobacteraceae bacterium
ATCCCCGGCATTGCCAACCACCATGAACGACTCGACGGCAAAGGATACCCCCACGGGATCAAAGGTGCGCAGATTCCTCTCATCGCCCGGATGATCGGCGTTGCCGACACCTTCGACGCCCTTACCAGCAACCGGCCGTACCGCAAGAGTTTCCCGCTCGACAAGGCTTTCCAGATCATGGAGGACGTCAAAGGCACACAACTCTGCCCGGATTGCGTGCAGGTTCTTCTGGACTGGTTCGGCGAGAAGAAAACGGAATGAGCGCTTCGTACCTTGCTATTGGCAGCCGAAACCCTATCGGCTATACTTTTTCACTTCGTTGCGCCGAACCGCGTAAAGTCGTTTTCGACAGGCGGTTTGCCGCACGACAGCCCTGGCCCCGATCGGGAGGGCCGCACGAAACAGGGGGATGGTGTGAGCCCACGCATTCAAGGAGCTGAAAAATTGGCAGATAATCCTGAAGCCGATCGGACGTCACGCGGCCCCATCATTTTCCCGAAGCTGACGGGGGCCGAGCAGTGCTGGTTCGCCCTGTACGTTCAGGTCAACCACGAAAGGGAAGTCACCAAGCGCCTCGAGCAAAAGACGATCGAATGCTTCCTTCCCCAGACGGAATGCTGGAGCAAGCGCCTGGACAGGCGCAAGAGGATCAGCCTTCCCCTGTTTCCGGGTTACGTCTTCGTCCACACCGTGCTCGACAATTACACCAATCTCCACATCCTCAAGACGCCCGGCGCATTGAGCATCATCAGGAATTCCGACGGCGCTCTGCCCATCCCGGACTACCAGATCGACAATCTTCGCACGATGCTGGATGCTTCCAGCACGCTGACCCCCCACGCCTACATGCAGGAAGGGGACTGGGTGGAGGTCAACCGCGGCCCGCTGACGGGCTGCAAGGGCATCCTGCTGCGGCAGAACGTCAAGAGGGGCAGGCTTGTGGTGAGCGTCGACATGATCTGCAAATCGGTCAGCGTGGAAATCGATATCGAGGACGTCTCCAAGATTTCCGCGCCGCTGAGAGAGTTGCGCCCTCTGCCGATTCTCTGACCCAGCCCCGAGGCTCATCCGTTCCAGCGCGAAAACAGGTGGACCTCGACCGTGGTGCCACCGTCGATCCCCTCGACACGCTCCGGGACGATGACGTAGCCGTCGGCGCGAGCCAGGACGCTGATCATGGCGGACTTGCCGAAGATGGGGGTCGCAACCGTCTCATCGCCATCCCGTGAGAGAGTGACCGGGAAATAGTCCGTTCTGCCGTGCACGGAGGGGATTTTGCGTCCCAGGACCGCCCGGCACGTCGCCCCCTCTTCGGCGCCGCCCCCTGTCATCCCCTGCAGGATGGCCAGGGTGGGCAATACGAATACCCGGCTGACCATCATGGATGAGACGGGCTGTCCCGGAAGCCCCCAGAAGACCTTTTTCCCGACCAGCCCCAGTATGGTGGGTTTGCCCGGCCGAATGGCGACTCCGTGCACCACGAGTTCGGAATCGGGCAGGAGTTCCAGGACCCGCACGGTAAAATCCCGCGCCCCCACGGAACTGCCGCCGGACAGGAGCAGAACGTCGTGGCTTTCCAGGGCGGCGCGGCAGGCGAACACCAGTTCCTCCAAGTTATCCCCCGCCACAGCGGACATGCCGACGATGCCACCTGCCTGCCGCACCTGGGCGGCAAGGCTGAAGCTGTTAATATCACGGATTTTTCCGTCTGGAACGGGAGAAGTGGAAACCGGCACGATTTCATCCCCCGTCGACAGTATCGCCACCCGCGGGACCCTGCGCACCCGAACGGAGGGGATCCCCAGGGCGGCGAGCACGCCAATGTCCTGAGGACGCAGACGTCGTCCCGCAGCAAATACCACGGCTCCCTCCGGAATGTCTTCGCCCACCCCGAGCACATTGTCGCCGGGAGCCACGGGCTTGTTCACTTCGATGGTGTGTTCGTCGACGGATGAGGTATACTCCACCATGGCCACGGCGTCGGCCCCGCCCGGCAGCATTCCCCCCGTGGGAATCGCCATCGTTTTCCCCGGCTCCAGCTTTCGGTCGGCCGGCTTTCCCATCAGGATTTCTCCCGAAACTTCGAGGAGCGCCGGAAGGGTTTCGGAAGCACCGAAAGTGTCGCGGGCCTTCACCGCGTAACCGTCCATGACGGACCGCGCGAAATGCGGCAGGGGCTCCGGCGCCCTCACGTCCTGAGACGTCACCCGGCCGCAGGCCGCGTCCAGGCCGACCTCTTCGTCGTCGAGGGGCTCCAGCCCCCTGAGAATCTCCAATACTTCATCGACCGATTTCACTTTGAGAAACTGGGACATGTCGGACACCCCATGAATGCCGTAAAGGCGGATGCAAACCATTGCGGATTTCCCGGCCCGATGCGATTTTCCCCGAATAAGCACCGGGGTGCCGGAACCCTCGGCATGCGTTGACCTCGTGTTCTCTTTATGAGAATATAATACGATTGATCCAGGAAAAGTCTTTATATCAGATCGGGTCAGTATTCAACCGGGTATCCTGACAATTATATTCCAAGATCAAACGGCCGGAAGGGACGACAAGACGTGGAATCCAAACCGAGTAAACTGAAGCTCAAGACGAAGGTATGGATCGAGGATCAAAACGGAGACCTCGTGTTCGGATCGGGGCGGCTGAGGATCCTGTCGGCGGTCCTGGACCACGGCTCGATACAGGCGGCGGCCAAAGAACTGAACATGAGCTATCGTGCGGTGTGGGGCAAAATAAAAGCCACGGAGGAGCGGCTCGGGCAACCGCTCATCACGCGGCGTACAGGTGGTACCGGAGGGGGTGGTTCTGAACTCACCCCCCTTGGTAAAGCTCTCGTTGAAAGGTTTCGGCAGCTTCAGACTCAGACCGAAATGGCGGCTGACAACCTATTTCAGGACTTCTTCGTTGATGGACTGGCAGACAAAACGCTCTGAAAGGCTTCCTTCGCGATTTCACCGAGCCTGCCCAGATTTTCCACAACCGTGATGCCGGCTTCGCGCATGGCTTTCATTTTGCCCTGAGCCGTGCCGCTGGACCCGCTGATGATCGCT
>JAJFUA010000267.1 GCA_021372635.1 Desulfobacteraceae bacterium
AAATGGTTGACCGCCTCGCGGAAAGGCAGCCCGGTCTCTTCGGCGATGAGGGCGATCACTCGAGGCGCAAACCCGGGATGGGCGTTCAGCCCCGTGCCGACGGCCGTTCCGCCGAGAGCCAGCTCCGAGAGATTCCTCTCCGCCGCCTTGATCCGCCCGATCCCCAGTTCGACCTGGCGCGCATAGCCGCTGAACTCCTGGCCAAGGGTCATGGGGACGGCATCCTGCAGGTGTGTGCGTCCGATTTTCAAAACGTCGCCGAATTCGCCCGACTTTCCGGCCAGGCTCGCGTGCAGCCGGCCCAGCGCGGGTACCAGGCGGAAACGGACGGCGGTCAGCGCCGAGATGTGAATCACGGAAGGGATCACGTCGTTGCTCGACTGCCCCAGGTTGACGTGATCGTTCGGGTGGACGGGGGATTTTCCTCCGCGCCTCCCCTTAAGGATCTCGTTGGCCCTCCCGGCGATCACCTCGTTGGCGTTCATATTGGTGGAAGTACCCGAACCGGTCTGAAAGACGTCGAGCACGAACTGGCTTTCCAGCTTTCCGTCCGCCACCTCGTCGGCGGCTTCCAGGACGGCCTCCGCCAGGCTGGGCTCGAGAAGCCCGAGTTCCCGGTTAACCATCGCCGCGCATTTCTTCACGAGTCCGAGGGCACGGATGAACGACGGCGGAAACCTCGTCCCGCTCACCGGGAAGTTTTCGACCGCCCGTTGCGTCTGCGCTCCCCAGTAGGCATCCTCGGGCACCGGGACGGAACCCAGCGAATCCTCTTCCTTTCGAGTCTTCATGGCCCGCTCCAGTCTATTTATTCGGATCTTTCGGGAAAGGCTTTCTGAATCTCCCGCTTGAGCTGGTTGATGGACTTGGTGACGGGAATGCCCTTGGGACAGACCCGCGTGCATTCGAAATAGTTCACGCAGGGCCAGACCCCGTCGTGATCGTTGATCTGTTTCAGCCGTTCCGTGTACCGGCCGTCCCTGGAATCGTGGATGAACCGGTAGGCCCAGACCAGCGCCGCCGGCCCGATGTATTTCGGGTTCTCCGCCAGCACGGGACAGGACGCCGTGCAGCAGGCGCAAAGGATGCAACGGATCACGTCGTCGATCTTCCTCCGGTCGTCCGGGCTCTGAAGCCGCTCCTGTTCGGGAGGGGACTCCGGGTCGACGAGATGTGGGTGCAGGACCTTTATGGTGGAGAGAAACCCATCCACGTCGACGATCAGATCCTTGAGCACCTTGAAGTGGGGAAGAGGCTCCACGACGATTTCCCCGCCGGGATAGTCCTTGACGAGCTTCTGGCACGCCAGGGCGCATTTCCCGTTGATCCGCATGCCGTCCGACCCGCAGACCCCGTGGGCGCACGACATGCGATACCCCAGCGTGCCGTCCTGTTCCCACCGGATCTTGTTGAGGCAGTCCAGGATGCGGTCCCAGGGTTCCGCGGAGACGGTGTAGTTCCTATAGCCCGGCTCCTTGTCCACCTGGGGATCGAACCGAAAAATCCTGAAGTTCACATCCATATCAGTATACCCTCGGCTTGGGTGGAAAAAGGGTTACGTTCACCGGCTTGTAGCTCAGTTCGATCCTGCCGCCGTCTCTGCGCACCAGGGTATGCCTCAGCCACTCCGCGTCGTCCCTTTCCGGGAAGTCCTCCCGGGAATGAGCCCCGCGGCTCTCCTTCCTGGCCAGGGCCGATGCGAGGATGGCTTCCGCGAGCCCCAGCAGGCATTCCAGTTCCAGGGCGTCCTGGAGATCCTGGTTGAAGCGGCTGCCGGTATCCGACATATGCACGTCCCCGTACCTCTCCTGTAGCGTCCGGATCTCGGCCAGTGCCCGGTTCAGCGTCTCCTCGCGCCGGAAGACGGAGCAGTCCCGCATCATGACCCGCTGGAGTTCCGAACGCAGGGTCACCGTGCTCTCGCCTTTTCCGCTTCCCTTCAGCCGGGCAATGCGCTCGAGGGTCGGCCCTTCCGGCTTTGCAGGCGGCTCGGTCCAGGGGAGTTTCCCCAGGTCCTCGAGCATCTTCTCCCCGGCGCGCCTCCCGAAAACCACCAGGTCCAGCAGCGAGTTGCATCCGAGCCGGTTGGCGCCGTGGAGCGAGATGCAGGAGCATTCGCCCACCGCGTAGAGTCCCGGGACGGCTTCCTGCGAAGCGTCGAGCACCTGCCCTTCCGTCGTCGTGGGAATCCCGCCCATCATGTAATGGCAGGTCGGCTGCACGGGAATCGGCTCCTTCACCGTATCCACACCCACGTAGATTCTGGCGAAGGAAGAGATATCGGAGAGCCTCTCGGCCAGCTTCTTTTCCCCCAGATGGGTCAGATCCAGGTGCACGTAATCCTTGCCGTCGATCCCCCGCCCCGCCTCGATCTCCTTGTAGATGGCACGGGAGACCACGTCGCGAGCCGCCAGATCCTTGATGGTCGGCGCGTATCGTTCCATGAAACGCTCGCCGTTCCCGTTCCTCAGGATCCCTCCCTCGCCGCGCGCCGCCTCGCTGATGAGCACCCCCAGGCGGTAGATGCCCGTCGGATGGAACTGGACGAATTCCATGTCCTCCAGCGGCAGACCGGCGCGGTAAGCCATGTAGACGCCGTCCCCGGTGTTGGCGAAGGCGTTCGAGGTCGTC
>JAJFUA010000283.1 GCA_021372635.1 Desulfobacteraceae bacterium
GCCGTTCACCCAGATCTGGCCCGAATCCGGGCGCAGGACTCCGATGAGGTGGCGCAGCAGGGTGCTCTTGCCGCAGCCGCTGCCCCCCATGATGGCGGTGATCTTGCCCTTCTCCACCGTCATGTCGATCCCGTCGAGGACCACTCTCCCGGCGAAACTCCTTACCAGGTTGCTGACTTTGATGACCGGTTCGTTTTCCATTTCCCTTCCGTCCGTATTCATCCGCTCCCGCCGCCGACACCCTCTCAGAGAAAGAGATAGAAGATCGTCGTGAAGAGGCAGTCCGCCAGGATGATGCAGATGAGCGACGCGACCACGGAAATCATCGTGGCCCTGCCGACGCCTTCCGCGCCGCCGCGGACGACGAACGCCATGTAGCAGCCGACCATCGCGATGATCCCTGCGAAGACCACGCTTTTCACCAGGCCTGTCAGGATGTCCTTGATGAGCAGGGAGTCGATGGTGTTCTGGATATAGAGCGCGGAGCGTATGCCGATGGCCGTGGTCCCCACCGCGTAGCCGCCCAGCATGCCGACGGCGTCGGCGAGCACGGTCAGGCAGGGCAGCATGACGATCATGGCGATGAAACGGGGCACTACGAGATAGGCGACGGGGGAGATGGCCATGACCTCGAGGGCCGTGATTTCTTCCGTCACCAGCATGGTTCCCAGTTCGGCGGTGAAGGCGGCGCTGACCCTCCCCGCCAGGACGATGGCCGTGAGGAGCGGGGCCATTTCACGGGTCAGGGCGACTCCGGCGAGGCTTGCCGCGTAGGTGAGCGCTCCGAATTTTTCGAGCTGGTACGCCGACTGCAACACGAGGATGATTCCGATGACGAACGAGACCAGGAAGACGATGGGGAGCGATTTGACTCCCACCTCTTCCATCTGCGCGATCGCGGCTTTCACCCGCAGAGGCTTTCCCTGAAACGGTTTGACAATCATCCAGCGAAGCGTCTCGCGGAAAAGAAACGCGATGCTCGACAGGTGCCTCAGAAAGAGCACCGCCATTCCCGGGGCGCGGTCGCCGGCAGCCGGTTCGCTCACGCCTTCCCCTCTCCCTCGAGGGCTTCGTCCACCCCCGGCAACATCTCGAAAACGGTCTTCAGATAGGCCAGTTCGAACACCGCCTCCACGGAAGGCCTGGTTCCGGCCAGGGTGAAGCGAAGGTTTCCCTTGCGCGCCTGCTGGAGTCCTTCGACCAGGGTGGCGATCCCCGAACTGTCCATGTAGGGCACTTCGGAAAGGTCCACGATCACGTGCGAGGCATCCTTCCTGAAGAGGGGCAGAAGCGCACCGCGCACTTCAGGCGAGGTGCTCATGTCCACTTCCCCCTCGATGGCGAGGACGAAAACGCCGGGTCTCTTTTCCGCTACTTCCACGTTCACTGGTTGGCGACCTCCTTCCGGGTCCTGTATTTGATGAGCTTGAGCAGCATTCCGCCGCCTTCCTGGTTTACATACTCCACTTCGTCCATGGCGGACCGGATGAAATGCATTCCGAGCCCGCCGGGGCGGACGTCGCCAAGGTCCCTGGGAACGAAGCACTGCGGGTCCGCGGGAGGGCCGAAATCCCGGACGAGGATTTCGAGACGGTCCCGGTCCGCGCGGAACGTGAGCACGATCCGTTCGCACGTGCGATTGCCGTAGGCGTGGCGGATTACGTTCGTGCACGCCTCGTCCACCGCCAGGACCATCCGTCCCGTTTCCGCGGCGTTGAATCCCATGCGCAGGGCGAGCTTCTCGACCACGCCCCGCACAAGGAAAAGCGAGGAGGGGTCGGAGGGGATTTCCAGGGTGACCGGCCCGCTGAGTTGCTCCAAGAACATCAAGACTCCTGAACGCCGAACAGGACGACGGTGGTGTCGTCCGCGGGCGGACGCTCGCGCCTGAAGCCTTCGAGAGCCTCCGTCAGGCTTCGGTAGATGTCTTCAATGCGTACGCCTCCCCGGCGGACCGCCTCTTCGAGTCTCTCCCGGCCGAAGAGGTTTCCTTCGGGGTCTTTCGCTTCGGTCACGCCGTCCGTCGACAGCACGATCGCATCGCCCGGCTCCAGCCTCACCTCCGAAGAGGTGTAGCGGTGCCCCGCCAGGATGCCCGCGGGCGGGCCTCCGCCGTCCTGCAGCACGGTGTAGCGCGATGTGCGCCCGTTCCACAATATGGGCGGGAGATGTCCGGCGTTCACGAAGGCGATGTGCCGCGCCGCATGGTCCAGCACCATGTAGGACAGCGTCACGAACATTCCCCGGCGGCTTCTTTCGCACAGCAGATCGTTGATCCTGCCGATCAGCAGCGCGGGGTCCCTCTCCCGGATCGCCAGCAGGCGAAAGTCCGAGGTCAACCTCGCCATGTAGAGGGCGGCCGCCACGCCCTTTCCCGAAACGTCCCCGATGAGCACTCCCAGCCGATCGCCCTCGAGCGGGATGAAATCGTAGAAATCCCCGCTCACTTCCTGGGCGGCTTTGTAGAAGGCCTGAAAACGGTATCCGGGGATGCGGGGGACGTCCTGGGGCAGAAAGCTTAACTGAATGGTGGTGGCAAAAGCAAGATCGCTTTCGATCTGCTGCTTGCGCAGGAGCGCGCGGTGCATGCGGGCGTTTTCCACGGCGATGCCCGCATGGGTGCAGAGAAGCGACAGGGTTTCTTCGTCTTCACGGTCGAACGGGGCTCCGTCGAGCCGGTTGATGATCTGGGATACCCCGATGATCCGGTCCTTCACCTTGATCGGCACGCAGAGAATCGAGTGGGTGCGATAGCCGGTTCTCTGGTCGAAATCCTGGTGAAAGCGCGGGTCCTTGTAGGCATCCTCGATGAGGACCGGCTGGCCGGATTCGAAGACGTGCCCGGCGATGCCTTCCCCCTTCTTGAGCCTGAAGCCCGTTTTGAGCATATGTGCGACGGGGCCCTGGGCCACTTCGAAGACCAGTTCGCCGCTTTGTTCGTCAACCAGCATGAGACTGCACGCGTCGGCCTTCAGAATGGCCCTGGAGGAGGTCATGATGTTTTCCAGGACTTCGTCGAGTTCCAGCGTCGAGTTGATGAGGCCGCAGGTCCTGAAGCAGTTCTTCAGGTTCTCCATGCGCTCGCGGCACCTGTCCAGTTCGTCCGGAGCATCTTTCGGGAAAGGCTGTTCCTTGGAAGTCATGCGACCGTCCCGCCGGGTTTGTTGCTATGAAACATAAATATCATCCATCGGATACACACGCGTTTCCCTGCGGAAGGCGAAAACCGCCGCTTTCCGCGTACCCGCCCGGCGGTGCACCTGCCGGAACGACTCGTGCCCGCGGAGCATCCCCCCCGCCCTCCGGCGTCAAGGTTTCTGGATCCAAACGGCTTGTCCCCGGTCTTATCGCATAAAATTCGTACTATGTCACGCCCTGAACTCCATGAATATCGTAGGAGGAACGCGGCCTTGTCGATTTCCGGCGATGCTGGGCGAACGGACGGTATCCGGTGCTGGGAAAAGACCGACGAGAAATGTTCGCGGTGACTTGACAAGTAACCGGCGAGCGCTTACCCGAGAATCATAATTCTGAAAAAGGTCGCAAGTATGAAAACATTACCGAAAAGGAGGACCAATGAGCCCGAGATCCCAGAATGACGCGAAGCATTGGGTGGAGCAGGCGATCCAGTTCTACAAGACGTCCGGGAAAAGGATCGCCCTGGCGGAGTTCACGAATCCAAACGGCATGTTTGTCCAGGACGAAATGTACATTTACGTCCTGAACCCCAAAGGGACCATGCTTGCGCATGGAGTCAACGAAAAATTCGTGGGCGAGGAGTTCATGGATTTGATGGACAGCGACGGCAAGACCTTCATCAAGGAAATCGTCGACGGGGCCAACGCCCATGGGAACGGGTGGGTGGAGTACAAGTGGTACCATCCGATCACCAAGAAATGGCTGCCGAAGATCGCGTATTACGAAAAGATCGACGATCTGATCGTTTGCAGTGCCGTCTACAAGCACGATGCATGAGCGAAGGGTTCTTCTAGAATTCATACTTACGTTATCGCTTCCATTCCGAGAGTGCAGCCGGCCCGAACTGAAACGGTCAGTTTCATTCGCTTCTCCTGCGGTTCTTTGCGGTGCGGGTTTTTCCCCCGCCATCATGCGGATGCCTGTGCCGGATGATGGAAGAGGGCGGACACGGGCCGGCCCATGTCCGCCCGGAACGCGCATTGCCGGTCGAATAGACCGGACGGGCGCGGCGATCCGTTCCGCTTTCCCGCCTCCTCCGGAAATCCCTCGGCAAAATGGCTCTCGCGGCCCGATTGCGCGGACAGGAGGGGGAAACCACACTTATCCCTTCGTCCACCATTGATATCGTCGGCCTCTTTGCCTGGTATATGGCTCTATCATTGAAAAAGCTGTGAAATGCATCCTTTCGGCATTTTGTTATTTATCAGCATACAATAATATGCTAAAGATAGGAGCTAATCTCTAAGTATCCATTCAAACAGCTAATAGTATGTCATTAGTGCAGACTGGCTTTGGAAGTGAAAGGGATGGCGGTGTCCGATGCCTCGCCTCCATCTCTTCGCTGGGCAAGGATTCTCCGATTCGATCACCCGCCGGCGGTTCTGCCGGACCGGGAATCGGCCGGAGACGGCAATATCACTCATAGCTCTGCCGTACTCTCCGTGCCTTGCGGCAGAAAGCAGATCATGGCTCTCGATAAGACCGGAAAGCCGTTTGCAGCGGCCATCCTGCTGGGATTGCTGGGTTTCGCCGGAAATCTGTTGACGCTGGAACTCTTTTTCAGTGTCAATTTTCTGTTCGGATCCATCTTTGCAATGCTGGCTGCCCTGAGGAGCGACTGGCGCTACGGAAGCGTTGCAGGCTTCATAGCTGCGTCCTGCACCTGGTTCCTCTGGGGTCATCCGTGGGCCGTCGTGGTCCTGACCTGCGAGACGGCGTTCGTCGGTTGCATGTACTCCAGGAGAAAAGGCAACCCGGTTCTCTACGACATGATCTACTGGATCTGCGCCGGCATGCCGCTCACCTGCCTCTTCGGCCATTACGCCATGGCGGAGGACATTCAGGGCACCGTCCTGCTCATGCTCAAGCAGTCCGTCAACGGGACCTTCAACGCGCTCGCCGCGACCATCGCCCTTACCCTGTCCGGGCCGGGGAAGAAATTCTCCGAGGAGCGCATCGCCTTTTCGCGGCTGATCTTCGTCGTCATGGTGACGCTCGTTCTTTTGCCCGCCCTGCTGTTCCTGGTGATGGGCATGAGGACATACATGAAAACGGAGATGGAGGAACTGGCCGCGGAAGCTTCCCGCACCTGCGACATGGCGCGGAATTCTTCGGTGGAATGGATCCACGAACGTCAACGAAGCGTGCAGACCCTGGCCGCCCTGATCGGAGATCCCGAAGAGTCCACCTTCGAGCAGATGCAGTATTATGTGGAAACGCTCAAAGCAGCCACGCCGGCCTTTCTCAGGATGGCGGTGATGAACGGGCGCTCGTTGAGCGTCGCCTGCTCCCCTCTGTTGGATGGAAATGGAAAATCCAGCCTGGGGATCGACTTTTCCGACAGCCCCCAGGCCCGGGCCATGAAGGAAAACAGGCGCCCCCTCATTGGCGATACGGCCACGGGTATGCCCGGCGCCGGGGCCCCCGCCGCGCTCCTCCTGGCTCCCCTGGTCGTCGGGGGCGAGTACAAAGGCTACTGCGAAGGCGTGGCCGAAACGTCCTCCATCCACGCCATACTGGCCGGGGCGGCCGGAGACGGCGGCACATCCATCACCCTGGTCGACGGAAACCACACGGTCATTGCCGGAACGGGTGCGCATCCGGAGGCGGGCGGGGCTTTTGAACGGCCCTATATCGTCGACGGCCGGATCGTGCCTTCGGAGACCCGGCACTGGATAGCCGATCCGCATTCGGGAACGGGCAACATGCAGCGCTGGCGCGGTTCCGTTTTCGTCAAAATCGCGGCCGTCAGCCCCGACTGCGCCTGGAAGCTGGTTGTGGAAACCCCCGTCCTTCCCCTGCTGCGGGGAATGTCCCGGTACAGCATCGTCGGCCTGGGCATTCTTGCGCTGCTGACCTTGTGCACCGTCACCCTGTCCCATTTTTTCACCGCGAAGATGGTGTCCACAATTGAAAAGCTCCGGACGATGACCCGCACCGTCCCGGACCTGATCGAGCAGCCCGGAAAGATCGAATGGCCGCGGAGCAGAATCGCTGAACTGGAAGACCTTTCCAACAACATCCGCGAGATGGCCCTTGCCCTGGGCGATTCCTTTCAGCAGCAGGCGAGCCTCAACCGGTCCCTCGAGGAACGGGTGAAGGCGCGCACGGTCGAGATCGAGGAGCGCGAGGTTTTCATCCGGGATATCCTGGATTCGCTGACGGCCCATGTGGCCGTTCTCGACGACGGCGGCGAAATCGTCATGGCCAACCGGGCCTGGATGCATTCCTCATTGGAAAACAGCGCGGATTCCGCCTTCCCCGGCGTGGGCTCCAACTATATCGACGCGTTCGAGCGGGGCATCCGGCGAGGTGGTGATGCGTTTTCGCCCGACGCGCTGAAGGGCATCCGTGCGGTGATGGACGGTTCCCTCGGGCGCTTCTGCCTGGACTATCCGTGCCGTTTGCCCTTCGCACCCGAACCGCTCTGGTTTCGCATGCACGTCTCCCGCCTGAGCGGCCGGCGCCGGGGAGTGGTGGTTTCCCACGAAAATATTACGGAACTCAAGCGAGCGGAGGAGGCTCTGCGGGAGAGCCAGCAGCAGATGGAATCCTTTTTCAGGCAGTCCCTGGACGGTTTTTTCTTTATGAGGATCGACGAGCCCGTTCTGTGGAACGGCTCTGCGGACAGGGAAAAGGCGCTCGACTACGCCCTGCGTCACGAACGAGTCACGAAGGTGAACGATGCGCTGCTCACACAGTACCGCGCAACGGAAGAGGAATTCCTCGAACTGACGATTGCCGACCTGTTCGCGCAGGACGAGGCGTCCGTAAAGCAGGCGATGTGGAGGCTCTTCGACGCCGGGCAGCTTCTGATCGACACCGAGGCGCGGAAGCTGGACGGCACGTCCATGTGGATCCAGGGCCACTACATGTGCCTGTACGATTCGGCGGGGAGGATAACGGGCCATTTCGGCATACAGCGGGACATCACCGTTCAAAAGAAAAGGGAAAACGCCTTGAAGGAGAGTGAGGAGCGGCTGGATCTTGCCCTGAAAGCCAGCGGGCTGGGAATGTGGGACATCAACGAACAAACCGGCGAGGCGGTTTTCAGCGACCGCTGGGAGGAAATGCTCGGATACATTCCGGGGGAACTCGAACCTCATCTCCGGACCTGGGAAGAACTGGTCCATCCGGAGGACATGCCCAGGGTACGGGAGGCTCTCCGGGCACATTACAGCGGGGAAACACCCTATTTCCAGACCGAGTACCGACTTCGGGGGAAAAACGGTGACTGGGTCTGGATACTCGACCAGGGCCGGGTGACCCTCCGCGCTTCGGACGGCTCGCCCCTGCGCGCGGTGGGAACGCACCTGGACATCACCGAGGGGCGGCGGAAGGCCGAACTGATGGAAGCCGAACGGGATCTCGGGTTGGAGCTGAGCCAGCCTGTTTCCCTTGAGGAAAGCTGCTCCATCTGCCTCGAAAAAGCGCTGCGGGTTTCCCACATGGACTGCGGATGCCTTTACCTGGTCAATGAGGCGGACGGAAGCCTGGAGCGAGCCATTTACGAGGGGCTGACGGAGGAGTTCGCGCAGATGGTGTCCCGCTTCGAAGCCGGCTCCGAGAGGGCCCGGCTGGCCCAAAGCGAGTTTCCCGTTTATTCGAGCTACGAGGACATCCACCCGGTCCTGGACGAGACCAGGCGGAAAGAAGGCCTCAAAGCCCTGGCCATTGTGCCGGTGCGCTGCCAGGGAAGGACCGTCGCTTCGCTCAGCGCCGCTTCGCACGTTCTCGAATCCATTCCCGAGTTCTCCCGCTATGCCCTGGAGAGAATCGCCAACATCATAGGCGTTTTCATGCTGCACGCCAAACAGGAGGCGGAGATCGCGGGAAGCCGCCGGGACCTGGAAACCCTCTTCAATACCATCTCGGATTTTCTTTTCATCCTGGACATGCGGGGCAGGATCATCTACCACAACGCCGTCGTGAGCGAGCGATTGGGGTACGCCGAAGACGAACTGGTCGGGAAGCCGATTCTCGCCGTGCATCCGGAGGAGCGCCACGAGGAGGCCCGGTCCGCGATCGCCGCCCTGCGGACGCAGGAATCCTGCGTATGTTCCATTCCGCTTCGAAAGAAAAGTGGGGAGATCATCCCCGTGGAATCGAAAGTCCACCGGGGCCTGTGGAGGAACCAGGAGGCGCTGGTGGCAATCTGCCGCGACATTACGGATAGAAAGCGTGCCGAGGAGGAGCGGTTCGGGCTGGAACAGCGCCTGCAGCGGGCGCAGAAAGTGGAAAGCCTTTCGCGCATGGCCGGGGCCATCGCACACAACTTCAACAACATGCTGGGGATCGTGATGGGAAACCTGGAACTCGTCTTGGGTGAACTGCCTCCCGGCTCGGAATTCAGAACGGGGATCACCGAGGCGCTGAAGGCTTCCTGGCGGGCGTCCGAAATCGGACGGTACATGCTCACCTATCTCGGCCAGACCGTGGGAAAGAAAGAACCCCTCGACGTCATAGACGGCATCCGGGACGTTTTCGCCATCCTGAGCCCGTCCTTGCCGAAAAACGTGCGCGTGAGAATGGAGTTTCCCGAATGCAGGCCCGTCGTTCACGCCGATGGAGCGCATTTCCGGCAGGTCGTGACGAACCTGGTCCTCAATGCCGTCGAGGCCATCGGGGAGCAGGCGGGGGAGGTCGTCGTGAGCGTTCGCGTGACGGGCGGCGGGGAGATCCGGGAAACGAGCATACACCCGCTCGACTGGAGCCCGCAGGAGAATTCCTATGCCTGTATCGAGGTGTCCGACACGGGCTGCGGCATGGACGCGGGAATGCTGGACAGGATCTTCGATCCGTTTTTTTCCACGAAACTTATCGGCAAGGGTCTTGGACTTTCCGTGGTCCACGGTGTGGTGCGGGCGCACGGGGGGGCGGTCGCCGTGAGGAGCGAGCCTTCCGCCGGCACCAGCTTCAGGGTCTACCTGCCCCTGTGGGAGCAGGCGCCCGTGCGGTCGCAGCTGAACGGGGCCGTGCCGGGGAGCCGGGAACGAAAATGCGTGCTCCTGGTGGAGGACGATCCCATGTTCCGCAACATGGCCAAAGCCATGCTGGAGCGCCTGGGCTGCGATGTGACGGTGGCGTGCGACGGCTTGGAGGCGGTGGAGATCTTCCGGGAACGCAAACACGAGTTCCACACCGTCCTGCTCGACCTCAGCATGCCCCGGATGGACGGATGGGAGACCCTGACGGCGCTCAGAAAACTGCGGCCGGACATTCCCGTGGTCCTCACCAGCGGCTACGACCAGGCGCACGCAATGAAGGGCGAACACGCGGAACAGCCCCAGGCCTTCCTGTGCAAACCATACCAGATGAAGGATCTGAAGGAGGTGCTCGCCATCTCCGATGCCGCACGGGATGGATCGAGCACCTGAAAGGCGCTCACAGCCTCGATTCCCCCGTTTGCGCAAACGACGCCGCGGGACCGGGCAGGTCCGGGGGGAAAGAGGGTGCCGGCCGTTCGTCCCGCCCACCTTCGAGGTAGCCGGCTTCGAGTATCTTGACCAGCCGGGTGAGGGTTTCGTTGACCGGGGTGGAGATTCCGATCTCCCGGCCGGCGTTGACGATCGCCCCGTTGATGGCGTCGATTTCGGTCCGCTTCATCCGGTCCACGTCCTGCCCCATGGAGGAGCGGTTGACGGCGGTCGCCGCGGCAACCTCCAGCACCCGTTCCACAATGCCTTCCCGCACACCGCAGCCTCTTGCCCGCACCACGCGCACCGCCTCTTCGACTGCCGCCCGGCAGAGTGCGTTTGCGGGTTCCCACGCGGCAATGGATCCGTTCCGAATGCCGGTCAGGGCGGTAATGGCATTGATTCCCACGTTGATCAGGTGCTTTTCCGCAATGAGCTGGTCCACGCAATCGCTGGCGAACGCGTCGAATCCGGCACTGCGGAAGACATTCACCACAGACTGCACGCGCGTGGAGGCCGGTCCGGACGTTTCCCCGATATAGGTGGGGCCGTTGCCCCCATGCCGGATTCTTCCCGGCCCGAGCCGGGTCGAGCCCTGGGCGGTGCTGCCGGCCAGGACCGGTTCGTCGCCCACCACCGACGCGATCCGTTCCCAGTTGCCCACGCCGTTTTGCAGGGTGAGATACAGGGCGGACGGACCGCAGAAGGCGGACACCCCGGCCACCGCTTCGCAGGTGGCGTAGCTCTTGACGACGACGATCACGAGGTCGGGTTTTTCGCGGATCTGTTCGGGGCTGCAGATGCAGTTCAGATGGTGGACGCTCTGGGAGCCGTCGAGTTCCTCAATGGTGAGCCCATGCCGCCGGATGGCTTCCATGTGCGGCCTGTTGGTGCTGAGGAGGGTCACACTTTCACGAGTTGCAGAGAGCCTGGCGCCCAGAAGACTTCCCAGTGCACCGGCCCCTAAAATCAAGATTCGCATAGCGATCTCCCGGAATAGGGTTTCCTGGCAGTCGCGGCAAACATATCCTATCTTCCGGTTTGTTTCCAGTACATTATCTTAACTTTCGACGAAATTTCAGCCGACCGGAGGAGTCTGGAGCCGTCGATCGACGCAGCGGCGGGTTCTCCGGCATGTCCGGCGGGTGAGAAGCTCATTTTGCAGCGTGGTTTTTCAAGGAACCGGAACGCTTCGAAAGCCGGGGCCGAGAGTCGAAACCTTCGCTCCGGACAGGCTGCACTGCCGGGGCTGCCTTTCCTGCAGGAGGAGACTTCTACTCCCCGTTCCGCTTGCGTCGGCATGGTGATTTTGCGGTATGGGTTGACTTTGCGGTCTGGTATAATAGATTTTATTGCAGATAAAACCGGAGAATAAAAACTTATGAGAAGGCACTTTCCGATTATCATCGAGCAAGATAGCGACGGAGTATTTATTGTCGAGTGCCCCAGCTTCAGAGGGTGCCGAAGCTATGGCGACAGCATTGAGCAAGCGATGGACAATATTTGCGAAGCTATTGAAGCCTGCCTGGAGGAATCGCCGCTTACGGAGGATGTGACATTCATAGGAGTACGTGATCTGGAAGTCAGCGTTGCATGACCAGCATTCCTGCTCTCTCGTTCAACCGGTTGATATCGGCCGTCGAGCAGCTCGGTTTCCTCAGTGAGACAACGTGGTTCACATATCCGGTTTGTCCACGCAGATGAGCGTAGAAAGACTATTCCCGATCATGGCCAAAGAAGCGTGCCGAAGGGGCTGCTCCACAAGATCGTCCGCGATGACCTGGGAATGACGCTCTCTGAATTTCTGCAGCTTTTTCCGTAAAACCTCGGCGCACCGCAAAGGCTTCAAGACCCTTTTATTGCAACCGGCCGTATCCAGCTTGAAAAGCACTGGATCCTAAGGGTGCCCGTCCCCGAGCAGAGCCCGTGGCTTCGTCATTCTCCGGGGGGAAGAAACCCCTCGCGGATGGCATACTTGACCAGGTCGGCCATGCGGAAGATTCCGAGCTTTTCAATGATGTTCCGCCGGTGCGTCTGGACGGTGTTGTGGCTCACGTTCAATTGCAGCGCGATTTCCTTCGGAGTCTTGCCGCCGGCGAGGCACAAAAGCACCTCCCTCTCGCGGGTTGTCAGCGGGGAATCGGACGCCGCATTGTCCTTCGAATCCCCGACGGCTTTCATCAGGACGGACGCGACGGCGGGGCTCAGATAAGCATGGTTTGCCCGGATCGCGGCGATTGCGCTGGAAAGTTCGTTGAAGTCGCAAGACTTCAGCAAATACCCGCTGGCGCCCGCCTTGACCGTATCTTCGATGAAGCGCCGGCTGGAGTACATGGAGAGGACCAGCACCCTGGTCCCCGGGCAGGAAGCCACAATCCTGCGCGTAGCGTCTACGCCGTTCAGGTCCGGCATCGTAATGTCCATGATCACGATGTCCGGCTTGAGCTTTTCGCAGAGTGCGACTGCTTCCTTCCCGTTTTCGGCTTCCCCGGCGATCTGGACCCCCGGGATCCTTTCGAGCAGGGACCGCAGCCCCTGGCGGAAAAGATTGTGATCGTCGACCAGCAGAATCTTGCTTTCCATCATGTTCCCATCTCTGCCTCTGCGGGAATGCGTTGGCAGGCTTCCCCCCGCTTTAAAGGCACCAAGCGCGAGACCAGGAATGCGAAAGCCAGTCCGGAAACGAGCGTGAAATTCATCTGGAAGATGGTGCGCGCTGCCTTGCGAGTCGATGCAAACGAAACCGAGCGAAGCCCGGTGCCGTTTCCCCCCGTTCAACTCAATTCAGCCAAGCCATTATGCCATTAAACAATCCCGATAACATCCAGGAACCCGTCAGCGCTAACCCCTGGCCGGAATTCCCCCAGCTTTATCGACTGCATGTTTAAGTGTTTGTAAATATAGATATATTCCTCCCAGTTTGTTTTTACTTAACTTTTTGGAACCTGTCAATGGAATTGTGTACGTTCTGTATTTTTTGACCGCGGTTGCCGCGGGTACACGACCCGGAGAGGAAGGCGCACCGGGGATGCGCATCTGAAGTGCCCGGTTTGGGCCTCGCCTCGGACGGTCGTCCATGCGGCTTTCGAGCAACTCTTCCGCCAGAGCCTTTTCCGACCTGCCGCAGAGAGCGGCGAGGGGTTTTCGAACGCCGCAACATCCTTATATTATTGAAGTGAGCGGCATTCGGGCAAGCCCGCGCCTACGGGGTCGGCCGAATGCCGCCGGGTTAAGGACCCCGATTCCCCTCAAATGAGGGGATACAGTGAGGATTATCGGCTTTATGCAGCCGGAGCTTGAAGAGGAAAACACCCTGCCCCCCCTCGAGACCGACGCCCGAATGGAAATCGGCCTCTCCCGGAGAATGGCGGAGGGAAAGGAGTTGAATTCCCCCCTTTTTCGAGGGGGGATCAAGGGGGGTGTGGTTCTAAGAGCTTGAAGGGTAAGAAGAAACACCCCCCTACCCCCCCTCCAGGGGGGAATGGAGATTATGGCTCAGGGGGGAAGGGAGATCTGTCGAGGGGGAATGGAAATCATCGTGCAAGAGGCTTGACGGGGGGGCGGCTCCCCGGGACGGCCGGGGCGGTCCGCCCGAAAAGCAAGGAGGATACGATGGCACTGACGGAAGAAAAAGACTGCCTGCTCGACAACCGGTCTTACGCCCATGGTTCGGAGCTTTGAACGGACGATCAATGCAAGGTTTGCATTGACGGAATGTGGACGAACAAAGAGGCTCACGACCAGGAGCAGGAACAGAAGCAATAGAGGTTCGCCGTCTTTCAGGCGACCGGAGAAACCCCGGGGGGAGGCGCCGTCATTCCACTGCGCCTTCCCGGGGGACCGGATCGCCCGTTTCCTTCCGCTTGATGCCGAACAGGCGCCTCAGAGAATTCTGTAAGGATTCCATGTAAACATAGACGACCGGAGTGATGTAAAGGGTCAGGAGCTGCGACGTGACCAGGCCGCCCACGACCGCGAGTCCGAGCGGGCGCCGTGCCTCGGCCCCGGCCCCCAGCCCGAGGGCGATGGGCAGGGTTCCCATGAGCGCGGCCATGGTGGTCATCATGATGGGCCTGAACCGCAGGATGCAGCCCTGGTAGATCGCTTCGGCCGGGCTCTTCCCTTCGTTCCGCTGCACGTGCAGCGCGAAGTCGATCATCATGATCGCGTTCTTCTTCACGATGCCCACGAGCATGATGATGCCGACGAAGGCGTAGACGCTGAGATCGACGCCGAAGATCTTGAGCGTCCACAGGGCGCCGACCCCCGCGGCGGGAAGGCCCGAGAGAATCGTCAGGGGGTGGATGAAACTTTCGTAGAGAATTCCCAGCACGATGTAAATGACCAGGATGGCCATGACGAGCAGGAGCATGAGCCCCTGCAGGGAGGACTGGAACTGCTGCGCCATGCCCTGGAACGAAGCGGTGATGGTCGCGGGGAGGCGCACTTCCTGGATGAGCTTCTGGATTTCCGCGACGGCGTCGCCGAGGGCGACCCCCGGTTTGAGGTTGAACGAAAGGGTTACGGAGGGCAGCTGACCGGAATGGTTGACGGTCAGCGGGCCGATGGTCTGGGAGAGCCGGGCGACGCTTTCGAGCGGTACGAGCCTGCCGTTGGAGGATCGGACATAGAGCAGCGAAAGGGCGGAGGGGTCCTTCTGGTACTCCGGTTCGACCTCCAGGATGACCTTGTACTGGTTGGTCGGCGTGTAGATGGTCGAGATCTGGCGAGTGCCGAAGGCGCTGTAGAGCGTGTTTTCGATCTGCTTCGGGGTGACGCCGACCGCCAGGGCCTTCTGCCGGTCGATGTCCACCATGACCTGCGGGCTCGTGATCTGGAGGTCGGAGTTCACGTCCTGGAGCCCCGGAAGTTCGGCCAGCCTGGATTCGAGCAATCCGGCCCAGTGGTAGAGTTCCTTCGTGTCGGGCCCCTGGAGCGTGTACTGGTAGAGGCTCCTGCTCTGCTGCCCGCCCATGCTGATGGTGGGCGGCACCTGCAGGAACGCCGTGATGCCCGGAACCGCGCCGAGCTTCGGCCGCAGGTCCTGGATGATTTCCTGCGCGCTGCGTTTGCGCTCGGAGAGAGGCTTGAGCCGTCCGAAGACGAATCCGCTGTTCCCCGTTACGGAGAAGCCTCCCGCTCCGGCCGAAGACATGACGTTGTCGACGTCCGGATCTTCGGAGATGATCTTCGCGACGGCCTGCTGGTGTTCCACCATCGATTCGAAAGACGTCCCCTGGGCCGTGAGGGTAACGCCGAAGATCTGGCCGGTGTCCTGGGTGGGGATGAATTCCTTGGGCACGCTTTTGAAGAGCCAGACCGTCATGCCGATGAGGGCGAAGGAGAAGAGCAGGGTGGCGAAGCGGTGCCTGAGGACGGCTTTGAGCGTCACGTCGTAGGCGTGGAGCATTCCCGTGAAGATGCGCTCCGACGCCGCATAGAGGCGGCCGTGGCGTTGCTCGCTTTCGTGCTTCAGGACCCGGCTGCACAGCATGGGGGACAGGGACAGGGAAACGAATCCCGAAACCAGGATCGCCGTCCCTATGGTCACGGCGAATTCGTGAAACAGCCGTCCGAGGAGCCCTCCCATGAAGAGGAGCGGGATGAACACCGCGGCGAGCGAAACCGTCATGGAAAGGATGGTGAAGCCGATCTCCCGCGCCCCGTCGAGGGCGGCCCGAATCCTGGACTTGCCCATCTCCAGGTGCCGGACGATGTTTTCCAGCATCACGATGGCGTCGTCCACGACGAAGCCGACGCACAGGGTGAGAGCCATGAGGGAGAGGTTGTCCAGACTGTAGCCCAGCAGGTACATGACGGCGAAGGTGCCGATGATGGACATGGGGAGCGCCAGGGCCGGGATGACGGTGGCCGTGAGGTTCCTGAGGAAGAGGAAGATCACGAGGATGACCAGCCCCATGCTGAGGTAGAGGGTGAACTTGACGTCCTCGATGGAGTCGCGGATGGACTCGGAGCGGTCGTACAGAACGGTCATGTCGACCGAGGCGGGCAGTTGGGCGCGGAACGTGGGCAGCAGCCTGCGGATGGAGTCCACCACTTCCACGGTGTTGGTCCCCGGCTGCCTCTGGATCGCCAGAACGATGGAGCGGGACGTGTTGAGCCAGCTTGCGACCTTGTCGTTTTCCACGCTGTCCAACGCTTTCGCGACCTGTTCCAGGGTGACGGGCGCTCCGCCGCGGTAGGCGACGATGAGGGGCTTGTAGGATTCGGCATCCATCACCTGGCCGCTGGCCTGGACGGTGAATGCCTGGTACTTGCCGTAGAGGGTCCCGGTGGGAATGTTCACGTTGGCCTGGTCGATCGCG
>JAJFUA010000294.1 GCA_021372635.1 Desulfobacteraceae bacterium
CTCCTACGCCTGGTTACGGCCGTTCTGAACATTCGAGAGCTGTTCTCGCGAACGCCATTTTTCCCTTGACAATCCGGGGAGGTCTCTATATAAAACTTTGCGACATATTGCACAAGCCGACTGTTTTGCACAAACTACTCGGTTCGCACAAGCCGACCGACAGGCACAGATCCACAGCTTCTGATTTGAACTGATCCATTGCAACAACGCACTTCCGGAACGCAAGGCATCTTGCGGGATCTCATCAACCATCAATCAGACCTGAAGGAGAAGAAAGCATGTCGAAGCTCGTCCCCCCTCATGGAAAAGAAAAAAAACTTAAACCGTTACTGCTGGAAGGGGCCGCGCTGGCAGCGGAGAAAGAAAAAGCCAAGAAGCTCAAGGTCGTCCCCATGACCAGCCGGGAGGCCTCCGACCTCATCATGCTCGGCATCGGCGCCTTCACCCCTCTGGACGGTTTCATGGGCTATGACGACTGGAAAGGCGTTTGCGATAACTATCTCATGAAGGATGGCGTGTTCTGGCCCATCCCCATCACCCTCTCCGCCGACAAGGACCTGGCGGACAGCCTCGGCGCCAACGCAGAAGTCGCCCTCTTCGACGTCGAAAACGACGAGATCCTGGGCACCATGAAGGTGACCGAAAAATACAAGATCGACAAGGAACACGAGTGCAAGTCCGTCTTCTGGACCAACGACGTCGCCGGCCACCCCGGCGTGCAGAAAGTCATGGCTCAGAAGGAATTCAACCTGGCCGGCCCGGTGAAGGTCATCAGCGAGAGCTTCTACCCCGAACATTTCAAGGACGTGTACCAGAGGCCCGCCGAGGCCCGGAAGATCTTCGAGGAGAAGGGCTGGAGAAGGGTCGCCGCATTGCAGCTGCGCAACCCCATGCACCGCAGCCATGAATTCCTCGCCAAGATCGCCGTCGAAGTCATGGACGGCGTCTACATCCACCAACTGGTCGGCAAGCTCAAGGCCGGCGACATTCCCGCCGAGGTCCGCGTCAAGGCCATCGATGTCCTGGTGGAAAACTACTTCGTAAAAGACACGGTCATCCAGGGCGGCTACCCCGCGGAAATGCGCTATGCCGGACCTCGTGAAGCCCTCCTCCACGCCGTCTTCCGCCAGAACTACGGATGCAGCCACCTCATCGTCGGCCGCGACCATGCCGGCGTGGGCGACTACTACGGCCCCTTCGACGCGCAGAAGATCTTCGATGAAATTCCCGAGGACTCGCTGATCCTCAAGCCGCTCAAGATCGACTGGACCTTCCATTGCTTCAAGTGCGGCGGCATGGCATCCATGCGCACCTGCCCCCACGGAAAAGCGGACCGCCTCCTGCTCTCCGGCACCATGGTCCGCAAGACCCTCTCCGAAGGCGGCCAGTTGCCTCCGGAATTCTCCCGCCCCGAAGTCGTCGAAGTATTGCAGGCCTATTACCAGGGACTCACCGAAAAGGTGGAAATCAAGCTGCACGGCGCAGCTACGGGCGATGTCAAGAAAAGATAACAACCTGCGTTCCAGGCATCTTCCAAGCCCGCTCCGCTTCTCCCCTCCAGGGACAAAGGGGCGGGCGCCCGCGCGAAGAAGGGAGGTGTTGTATACCGGTTAGACTACCACACTTACGGGAAACACTGGCAGAAGCGTAAAGGATAAATCTTCAGGAGGTGAAGTTATGCCAAGTTACGTAATCCTTGAGAAGTGCGATGGCTGCAAAGGGCAGGACAAGACCGCATGCATGTACATTTGTCCCAACGACCTGATGGTTCTGGACAAAGAAAAAATGAAGGCTTACAACCGGGCACCTGAGATGTGCTGGGAATGTTACAACTGTGTCAAGATCTGCCCCCAGCAGTCCATCGACGTACGTGCTTATGCTGACTTCGTTCCTATGGGAGCTTCCGTGGTACCCCTCCGCGGCTCCGAGGATATCATGTGGACCGTGAAGTTCCGCAGCGGGCAGGTGAAACGCTTCAAGTTCCCCATCCGGACCACCCCGGAAGGCAAGGCGGAACCGCTGGCCGGCTTCGAAACCGGTTCGGATGACATCAAGAGCCCCGTGCTCTGCACGGAACCCGCTTCCACTTGGGCCAAAGAGCTTCCCACGTTGAAGAAATAACCTATAGGAGGTGACGATATGCCAAATTTTGAAACCGTAGTAGTCGATACCGATCTCCTCATCATAGGCGGCGGCATGTCCGCTTGTGGAGCTGCTTTCGAAGCTGCCTACTGGGCAAAGAAGCATGGCTTGAAGGTCACCGTGGTCGACAAGGCCGCCATGGATCGTTCCGGCGCCGTCGCGATGGGCCTCTCCGCCATCAACCAGTACATCGGGTACGGCGATGGCGACAACACCGTGGAAGATTACGTCAAGTACGTGCGTCAGGACCTCATGGGCATCTCCCGTGAAGACCTCGTGTACGACATCGCCCGCCACGTCGACTCCTCCGTCCATCTTTTCGAGAAGTGGGGCCTCCCCATCTGGAAAGACCAGGACGGCAAGTACGTGCATGAAGGCCGCTGGCAGATCATGCTCAACGGCGAATCCTACAAGGTGATCGTGGCCGAAGCCGCAAAGAACGCCATGGCGACGCTGGGCGACCAGGGCCAGATTTTCGAGCGCGTTTTCATCGTCGAACCCCTCATGGACGGTGACAAGTGCATCGGCGGCGTAGGCTTCAGCGTGCGTGAAAACAAGTTCTACGTCTTCAAGGCAAAAGCCACCCTCGCCTGCATGGGCGGCGCGGTGCACGTGTTCCGTCCGCGGTCCGTCGGCGAAGGCCTCGGCCGTGCATGGTATCCGCCTTGGAACGCCGGTTCCACCGCATACTTCACCATCCGCGCCGGTGCGGAAATGACCTGCCAGGAAGTGCGCTTCATCCCCGTACGCTTCAAAGACGGCTACGGTCCGGTAGGCGCGTGGTTCCTCCTGTTCAAGTCCCGCGCGACCAACGCCTTCGGTGAAGAATACATGGTCACCCGCGCCAACGAGCTTCCCAAGTGGGCTCCCTACGGTCTGGCCAAGCCGATCCCGGCCAACCTCCGCAACTGGCTCGGCATGGAAGACGTCATGGCCGGCAAGGGTCCCCTCAACATGAGGACCGAGGAAGCCATCGCCAACCTCGCCGCCAAGTACAAAGACGATCCCAAGGCCTTCAAGAAAAAGATGAAGGAACTCGAGAGCGAAGCGTGGGAAGACTTCCTCGACATGACCATCAGCCAGGCGTTGCTCTGGGCAGGTTCCAACATCCAGCCCGAAGAGAAGTCCTCGGAAATCGCCGCCGCCGAACCGTACTTCATCGGTTCGCATTCCGGCGCTTCCGGCGCCTGGGTCTGTGGCGCCGCGGACCTGATGCCCGCCGAGTACAAGAAGCAGTGGGAACCGATCGGCGTCTACAACCATATGACGACCGTGAAGGCCCTCTTCACCGCCGGCGACGGCGCTGGCGCCTCCAGCCACAAGTTCTCCTCCGGCTCGCATGCTGAAGGCCGCATCGCAGCCAAGGGTGCCATCGCCTACATCCTCGACAACAACGTCGCTCCGAAGCTTGACGACGCCGCTGTCGAGAGCATGAAGAAGACCATCCTGGCTCCGATGGACAGGTTCGAGGAATTCTCGAAGCTGTCGAGCGACCCCGACATCAACCCGAACTTCATCAAACCGAAGATGTTCATGTTCCGCCTCCAGAAGATCATGGATGAATACTGCGCAGGCGTCAGCGCACAGTTCATGACCAACAAGGTCCTTCTGGCGAGAGGTCTCGAACTTCTCGGCATGCTGAAAGAAGACTCCGCGAAACTGGCCGCCGCGGACCTCCACGAACTGCTGCGTGCCTGGGAAAACACCCACCGCATGTGGATCGCCGAGAGCCATCTGCGCCACGTCATGTTCCGCGAAGAAAGCCGTTGGCCGGGTTACTACTTCCGCGCCGACTTCCCCGACATGGACGAAGCGAACTGGAAGTGCTTCGTGAACTCCGTGTGGGATCCCAAGACCGGCGAATGGACCATGAAGAAAGTCCCCGTGGTCAACATCCTGTAATCGACCGGTTACGGTGAATCACTGATCGTCCGCCTTCGGGCACGCCT
>JAJFUA010000300.1 GCA_021372635.1 Desulfobacteraceae bacterium
AAAGAAGGTTGCGGGTGGGTTACAACCGAGCGGCCCGCATGATTGAAGTGATGGAACAACAGGGGATCGTCGGAGCATCCGACGGAATCAAACCCCGGGAAGTCATCGGCAGACGAGACTCCTAGAACAGATGACGGATGAGAAACGAATGAACCGAAAAATAGCAGGAATCCTGTTTCTTGCGGCCTTCTGCCTGGCAGCAGTGCTCCCGGCAGCCCCCGCCCTGTCCGCACAATCCGAATCTCCGGGCATGCTGACGGAGATCCTGAAGAAGACCGAGGCGTTCTACCAGCGCACCAACGCCCTGAGCGCCGATTTTCGCCAGATCACCTCGTCCGCGGCCGGAGGCGCGCTGTCCAAGACGGAAGCCACCGGCAGGCTCTTCTATCAGAAGCCGCGGCAAATGCGCTGGGAATACCTGTCGCCCGAAGCCCAGGTGTTCGTCGCCAACCAGCAGCTTGCCTGGCTCTACGTCCCATCGGAAAGGCAGATGTCCATGTTCGATTCGAAGACCCTGTTCGCCTCTCCACTGGCGCAGACGTTCTTCGACGGCATCGTCGAGGTCAAGAAGCACTTCGATGTCACCCTGGATTCGAAGCAGTCCACAAAGGCCACCGCCGTGCTCAAACTGAAGCCCCGGGAACAGGATCCGAACATCAAGGAACTGCTCCTGTGGATCGATATGACGAATTACCATATTTCCAGCATCGAAAGTCACGACGCGCTGGGCAACACGAACCGCATCTACATGGATTCGCAGAACGGCCTGCCGAGCCTCGACGCAAAGCTCTTCCAGCTGGACATTCCCCCGTCCACCATCGTCGTGGATACCGACGGACGAGAACTGACCCCATCGGACATCGACAAGCTCAAGCTCAAAATGGGGCACCCACAGGATGGTCAAAAATGAAAGACGACATCAAGCAGCAGCTGACCGAACTGAAGGCCGAAAGAAAGGCCGTCATTCTGGCCCATAACTATCAGAGCGCGGAGATCCAGGAAATAGCCGATATGCTCGGAGATTCCCTGGAACTGAGCCGCAAGGCCTCCGCAGTGGATGCGGAGGTCATCGTGTTCTGCGGCGTCGCGTTCATGGCGGAAACCGCAGCGGTTCTGAACCCAGGGAAGACGGTCCTCCTGCCCCGGCGGGAAGCCGGCTGCCCCATGGCGGACATGATCACGCCGGAAGACGTGATCGGCATCAGGAAAGAGTATCCCGGAGTTCCCATCATCACGTACGTGAACTCCACCGCAGCCGTGAAGGCGGAGAGCACCGTGTGCTGTACCTCGGCCAACGTGCTACAGGTCGTGGAGTCCTTTCGGGACGCCGATACCGTCTACCTGGCCCCCGACCAGAACCTCGCCAAGTACGCCGCACGGCACACCCGAAAAAAGGTTCTGCACTGGAACGGCTACTGCCCCATCCACCACAATCTGCTTGCCGAAGACGTCGTCAAGGTGAAAAGGGCGCACCCCGAAGCGCCGTTCCTGGCTCACCCGGAATGCCGGCCCGAAGTGCTGGACCTTGCCGACGAGATCCGCAGCACCTCCGGCATGCTTCGATTCGTGCGGGAAAGTTCTCTCAACGCGTTCATCATCGGCACAGAGGAAGGCATCCTGACGCCCATGCAGAGGGAAAATCCCCACAAGCGGTTCTACACCCCTGAGAAAAGACTGATTTGCCAGGATATGAAGCTGACGACCCCGGAAGACGTCGTGCGCGCCCTGCAAACCCTCCAGCCAAGGATCACCGTCCCGGAGGAAACGCGCGTCAAGGCTCTCCAGGCCGTGGAATGCATGTTGGCCCTGGGCTAATCGGCTAATCGGACAGATCGCGATAGAGGAATCCTGTATGCGCAAGCGCTCCTGCAAACCCGTCATCGCCGTCACCATGGGGGACCCCTGCGGCGTCGGCCCGGAAATCCTGGCACAAGCCCTCGGTTCCCCGGACGTCTACGAATACTGCTCTCCTTTCGTCATCGGAGACCCGCTGGCCCTCTGCCGGGCGATGGACCTCGTGGAAAACCGCCTGCCCGTTCGGCAAGTCGAGAGTATTCCCAGCACGAAGGCTCTCGCGGAACCGGGCATAGTACACCTTCTTTCGCCCACGCTCCTGACGAACTCGGATATCGTTTTCGGTAAGCCTTCCGCGGATGCCTGCCGCGCCTCAATCGAATACATTGAAACGGCAGTGCGCTTCGCCGTCGAGGGAAAGGTCGCCGGCATCTGCACCTGTCCCATTCACAAGGCCAATCTCCACCGCCACGGCTTCGCGTTTCCCGGGCACACCGAGTTTCTCAAGGCACTTACCCACGCAGACAACGTCGTGATGATGCTGGCGGGGACCCGGCTGCGGGTTGCCCTCGCGACCATTCACAACGCCCTTTCCGCTGTCCCGACGCTCCTCACCGCCGAGGCTCTTCGCACGACCATACGCATCACCGCCGACGCCCTCATGTCGGATTTCGGCCTGAAGTCCCCGCGCCTGGCCGTGGCGGGCCTCAATCCCCACGCCGGGGAGGGAGGACGGTTCGGAAACGAGGAACAGGAACTGATACGGCCGGTTATCGAAGAGTTCATAGCCGATCCCTGCGAGGTCAGCGGACCCTATCCGCCCGACACGATCTTCTACCGGGCCTACAAAAAGGAGTTCGACGGGGTCGTCGCCATGTACCATGACCAGGGACTGGGGCCGCTCAAGCTCGTCCACTTCCACGACGCGGTGAACATTACCCTCGGGCTGCCGATCATCCGCACCTCCGTCGATCATGGCACCGCCTACGACCTCGCGGGCAAAGGCGTTGCCCAGCCCGACAGCCTGAAGGCTGCGCTCCGAATGGCTGCCTCGATGTCCTGGAGCAGGGCGGCCGTGCGAACGAGGTCGAAGGCTTCCCGGCGCTGATTCACCGGAATCCGGGCTGATGAAAGCCTCCGGGAAAAAGCATGGTTCATCTCCGACCCTTTTTGGACAAAGAATGGACCTCATCCGCATTTTCGGCGCCAGGCAGCACAACCTCAAGAATGTGGACCTCGACATTCCCCGCTTGAGGTTTACCGTGATCACGGGCGTGAGCGGTTCGGGAAAATCCTCCCTCGCCTTCGACACGCTCTTCGCGGAAGGCCAGCGGCGGTATGTGGAAGCCCTTTCCACCTATGCAAGGCAATTTCTGCACAACGTCGGGGCCCCCCTCGTGGACGACATCGAAGGGCTCAGCCCCGCCATCGCCATCGAACAGAAGGGCCTGCCGCGCACCCCCCGCTCCACCGTGGGAACCCTCACGGAAATCCACGACCATTTGCGCCTTCTCTACGCCCGTCTCGGCACCATCCACTGCCCCGCCTGCTCCATTCCCGTCCGCGCCCACACGGTTCCGGAAATGGTTCGCGAAATCTACGACAACTGGCCCGAAGGAAGCCGCCTGCTCGTGATCGCTCCACTTGCGGAAATCAGGGAGCGCGAGCTTTCCGCAACTTTGAAGAAGCTGAGGCGGGACGGGTTCGCGCGGATCCGGCTGGACGGCAAGGTCTTCGAACTGGACCCCCTGCCGGTCCTCCCTCGCCGGCCCGCCTATCGGCTGGAGGTGGTGATCGACCGGTTGATCCTGGGCGAGAAGATCGCGCGGAGGCTTGCGGATTCCCTGGAACTCGCCTCCGGTCTGGGCGGAGGACTTGCCACGGTTTCGAAGCCGGAAGGCGTGGAGATGCGCTTCAGCACCCGGTCCCGCTGCAACTCCTGCGGGCGTGAATTTCCCGAACTGTCCCCGAGTCTCTTTTCCTTTCAGCACCCGAACGGAATGTGTCCCGCCTGCAAGGGGCTGGGCTTCGTCGGGGAGGCTGCGGACGAGAAAGGCGATGGGCACGAGACCGCCGCGGACCGGATCGCGAACGCCCCTCAGGAACTCCCCTGCCCTGCATGCTCCGGGGCGCGGCTGAACGAAACGGCCCGCTCCGTCCGTCTCGGAGGACTCAGCATTCCCGAACTGGCCGCTCTTCCCCTGCCCGCAGTCCGGCGATGGATCGGGAATCTCGACCTCCCCCCCGCACGCGCGCAGATCGCCGAACGCCCGATACAGGAGATGCTCCGTCGCCTGAAAAACATGGAGGAACTCGGCCTGGCCTATCTCACCCTCTCCCGCGCCTCTCACACCCTTTCGGGAGGAGAAGCGCAGCGGATTCGCCTGGCCCATCAGACCGCCTCTTCTCTTTCCGGCATTCTTTACGTCCTGGACGAACCGAGCATCGGCCTTCATCCGCGCGATCACCGGCGTCTTCTCGACGTGCTCTTCCGCCTTCGCGACTCGGGCAATACCGTGGTGGTGGTGGAACACGACCGGGAAACGATCCTCAGGGCGGACTACGTGGTGGACATGGGACCGGGAGCCGGAACGCAGGGCGGGCAGGTCATCTTTCACGGGTCTCCCGAAGATCTCGTGAACGATTCAGACTCTCTGACCGGGCTCTACCTCTCGGGACGCAAGGAGATACCCGTCCCTCGGCGGCGGCGCTGCTCCGATCACGGATCCCTCGTCGTCGCAGGCGCCCGGGGACACAATCTGAAGGGAATCACCGTCTCCTTCCCGCTCGGATGCATCACCTGCGTCACAGGGGTTTCCGGTTCCGGAAAGAGCACGCTCGTCCTGCAGACCCTCTACCGGGCGCTGGCGAGAGACCTTTACGGCAGCAAGGCCGTGCCTGCGCCGTTCGAACGCATTGAAAACGCACGGGCCGTGAAAAAGGTTGTCCTCGTGGACCAGGCGCCCATCGGACGGACACCCCGTTCGACGCCCGCCACGTATTCGGGCCTGTTCGACCTCATCCGCGGGTTGTATTCCCGGTTGCCCGAAGCGCGGGCGCGCGGCTACGGCGCAAACCGGTTTTCCTTCAACGCGGGGGGCGGACGGTGTGAGACCTGCAAGGGGGAAGGCCTCCAGCGCATCGAGATGTATTTTCTCCCCGACGTGTACATAACCTGTCCGGCGTGCGGTGGCAGCAGGTACAACAGGGAGACGCTGGACATTCTCTTCAAGGGAAAATCCATCGCCGACGCCCTGGAGATGACGGTCCAGGAGGCGGCACCGTTCTTCGAAAGCTTTCCGGCCCTTCGCACCAAGATGGAGACACTTCTGGAAGTGGGCCTGGGGTACCTTCGCCTCGGGCAGCCGGCTACCACCCTTTCCGGCGGCGAGGCGCAAAGGGTCAAGCTTGCGGCCGAACTCAGCCGGAAAGCTTCAGGAGGAACCCTGTACATCCTCGACGAGCCGACCACGGGGCTCCACTTCGACGACGTGCAGAAGCTGCTCCACGTCTTGCAGCGCCTCGCGGACCAGGGGCACACGGTCATCACGATCGAACATCATCTCGACGTCGTCAAGACGGCCGATTACGTGATCGACCTCGGCCCCGAGGGCGGGGACCAGGGCGGGCACATCGTGGCGTCCGGAACCCCGGAGCAGGTCGCGCAGGTCGAGTCGTCTTTTACGGGACGGTACTTGAGGCAGGTGCTGGGAAGGTCCGCGGCCCCGGCCGATCAGCCCTCGTAAGAGAGATGATAGGCAATTGAGTCGAGCTTGATCGTAAAGTCGACGTTTTCCACGTGGCAGCAGTCGGGCACCTGGATTTGCACCGGGGCGAAATTCAGAATGCCGTTGATGCCGGACAGAACGAGCTGGTTGGCCACGCTTTGAGCGGCCGCCGCAGGCGTCGCGATGACGCCCATGTGGACTTCCCTCTCCTTGATGATTTCTTCCAGTTCATCCACGTGGTTGATGATCAGGCCGTTCGGAAGGCGTTTT
>JAJFUA010000314.1 GCA_021372635.1 Desulfobacteraceae bacterium
GGAGAGGTGGAGGCTCGCCCTTCAGCCCGAAACGTAGTTGGACGGCTACGTCGAGAGGATGGAAGCTACCAGTGGAACACTTTTTTAGGATTGCACCTCTGCCCCAAAAGGTGCCAAGTCGCGGGAGGCACATGAGAATCAGCATGCACAGGGCCAGGAACGGAAGGAACTGCCGCCGCGTAACTTAACTCAATTGGTGATTTTATAATTGTCAAACCTCATTTCCTACTAGCAACCAACGTTCACGTCGGGGCCAACAGTATTATTTTTCCCACCGACAGTCAAACTAATAATAATTATGTAACTAATAATTTATAATTATAGTTTACAAAATTGTAGCTATTATTCACACAAACGAAGTTGGGAAGCCGGTTTGAAAGCCCGAGATGCTGGCCGCAGAGAAGAGCCCCCCTCTCTCTCATTCTCCCTGATTCCTGCCCGTTTTCCCGCATCATGCGCGGCCACCCGGATTTTGCCACAGAAAGCGAAAAAGGGGACTGCCCCTCCACGGGACGCCCCCTTGAATTTCCTGGAGGCGGCAACCAGACTCGAACTGGTGAATAACGGTTTTGCAGACCGCTCCCTTACCACTTGGGTATGCCGCCAATTTGAATTGCGCTTTTATCTAACGGAATTCAGAAGCTATGTCAAGGGGAAGTTCCACAAACAGTTTGCCGGACCACCATCTCCGCCACAGCTGCCCGCGGCCCTTCCCTCTTGAGTCCTACTTCCTGAAAGCCGCAAGACCTGGGTAAACTGCCGATTCGCCGAGTTCTTCCTCGATTCTGAGCAGCTGATTGTATTTCGCCACCCGGTCCGTACGCGAAAGCGACCCCGTTTTGATCTGACCGGTCCCGAGGGCCACGGCCAGGTCGGCAATGGTCGTATCTTCCGTCTCGCCCGACCGATGGGAAATGACCGCGGTGTAACCTGCCTTGAAGGCCATGTGAACTGCCTGGATGGTTTCGGTGACCGTTCCGATCTGGTTCAGCTTGATGAGAATGGAGTTGGCCACTCCCTCCGCAATTCCCTTGGCAAGGATTTTTGTGTTGGTCACGAAGAGATCGTCGCCGACAAGCTGTATGTTCTTGCCGAGCTTGTCGGTCAAAGCCTTCCAGCCCTTCCAGTCGCCTTCAGCCAGGCCGTCTTCCAGGGATATCAGCGGATAGCGTTTCGAGAAGGCTTCGTAGAACCCGATCATCTCTTCCGCGCTCTTCTTGGGCTTCTCCTCTGCTTTCATCTCGTAGACGCCGTTTTCATGGAATTCGCTGGCGGCCGCGTCGAGGGCGATGAAAAAATCCCGGCCCGGTTCATAGCCGGCATCTTCGATCGCCTGCATCAGAACTTCCATCGCCTGCTCGTTCGAACGCAGATTGGGCGCGAAGCCACCTTCGTCTCCTACGGCGGTGTTCAAACCCTTGGCTTTCAGGACCTTCTTCAGCTGATGGAAGGTCTCGGCGCCCATGCGCAGGGCTTCCCGGAAGCTCTGCGCACCGGCCGGCACGATCATGAATTCCTGGATATCCAGGTTGTTGTCCGCATGTGCGCCGCCGTTCAGCACGTTCATCATCGGAACGGGAAGCACACATGCCGCGGCACCGCCCAAGTACCGGTAGAGCGGCAGATCGGACTCGGCCGCAGCCGCCTTCGCCACAGCCATGCTCACGGCCAGGATGGCGTTCGCTCCCAGCCGTTCCTTGCTGTCTGTTCCGTCCAGAGCGATCATCAGCCGGTCCAGACCCACCTGGTCCTGTGCATCGTAGCCGAGGATCTTCGGGGCGATCTCGTCGTTCACGTTCGCCACCGCTTTCAAAACACCCTTTCCAAGATAGCGCCCCTTGTCCCCGTCCCTGAGTTCCAGGGCTTCCCGAGAACCTGTCGACGCCCCCGAGGGTACGGCCGCCCGACCCGTATACCCGCTGTCCAGGAGCACTTCCACTTCAACAGTGGGGTTCCCTCGTGAATCCAATATTTCCCTTGCATTTACGGAAAGAATTTCACTCATCTTTCTTGCCTCCTCCGAAATCCGGATTAAATTAGGTTTCGATAAAGTCGTGATACGCTCGCCGCACGCCATCCGTCGAGCCGGCTTTCGCGGAATTAAGACCGCTCCACGGACAATCTTGCTTGACCCATCCACGTCCGTTTCATTAGAATAGGAAATTCAGCTCAGGTTATCAATCCCGAAAGAAAGGATATGGAATATGGGAACGACATTGCAGGCAGGCGACTTGCGAAAAGGGCTCAAGCTGGAGATCGACGGGGACCCTTATCTTATCGTGGACTTTGAATTTTCGAAGCCGGGCAAAGGGCAGGCGCTCTACCGCTGCCGCCTCAGAAACATGATCACCGGCTCACAGTTCGACCGCACCTACCGTTCGGGCGACAAATTCCTCTCGGCCGACCTGGAGGAACAGGACATGCAGTTCCTCTACAAACAGGGCGACAGCTACCATTTCATGAACACGACAAACTACGAACAGATCGAAATGGCGGCAGAACAGGTCGGAGACGCGGCGAACTATCTTACCGAAAACCTGGTAGTCAGCATTCTGCTCTTCCAGGGGCGTCCGATCGGAATCAGCCTGCCCAACTTCGTCATCATGAAAGTGGTCAAGTCCGATCCGGGAATCAAGGGAGACACCGCCGCCGGCGCCACGAAGCCCGCAACGCTGGAGACGGGTTTCGTCATCCAGGTGCCTCTTTTCATCGAAGAAGGGGAAACTCTTCGGATCGACACCCGCACAGGGACTTACGTCGAAAGAGTCAAAGTCTCCTGAGCATGATGGAACGGGAAATCCTGGCCGCAAAACGGCCCTTTCTGGAACTCCGCGCCCGAACACTCCAGTCGGTACGCTCGTTTTTCCTGAGAGAAGGATTCCTGGAGGTCCAAACACCCGTGCGGACCGGAGCGCCTGCTCCGGAACCTCATATCGAAGCCATTCCGGCGGATGTGGACCACTTTCTGATCACCAGCCCGGAACTCTACATGAAACGCCTGCTGGCGGCGGGATACGAAAGGATTTTTCAGATCACGCCCGTATTCCGCCGCGGCGAAACCGGCCGCTTTCACCACCCAGAGTTCATCATGCTCGAATGGTACCGCCTGCATGCGGACTACACGGCTCTCCAGGAAGACTGCCGGGAGTTGATCCGATCGGTTTGCGCCGACACCGGGCGCATGGAACCCTGGACGTGGCGGGGACACACGCTGGACTGCACGGCGCCATGGCAGAGCCTTACCGTGCGTGAGGCGTTCCGGCGCTTCGCGGGTTGGGAGCCGGGCGCAGATGTGGACCAGGACAGCTTCGACCTGGAACTCGTGGAGAAGGTCGAGCCCAATCTCGGATTCCCCTCACCATGCATTCTCAAGGACTATCCCGCGGGACAGGCCGCCCTGGCCAGGCTGAAACCGGGGGACCCGTCCACCGCCGAACGCTTCGAACTCTACTGGGTCGGCGTTGAACTCGCAAACGGCTTCAGCGAACTCACCGACGCCACGGAACAGCGGGCACGGTTCGAAGCCGCCGCCATCCTGCGGCGCGAGATGGGACTCGCTTCCTACCGGCGGCCCGAGGCTTTCCTCGAAAGCCTCGAACACCTTCCTCCGTGCACCGGGATCGCCCTGGGCGTCGACCGCCTCGTCCTGCTCCTCTCCGGCATGGACCACCTCGACCATGTGGTCGCTTTCCCACCCGACTTCGTCTGAAGGCCCTGAGCCGCCCCCTGCAATGTTTCCGGACTGTCTCTTAATACGTTGACAGTTCTACGTAAATGTGTTAGTTGATGTAAGTTTTATAGCATCGTTTCAATTAGACTTTTTCTTCCCGGTTCCGTTTGCTCAAGGATGGCCTGAATCCTATGAAGTATCGGTTGGCTCTGATCGCAACACTTGTATTCGGATCCTTGTTCGGGGGATGTACACAGTTCGGCGGCACGAAAGGGGAACTCCGCGAGGTCGAACACGGAAAGTTCTCGCCGCAATCCCAGGAACGTGCCGACGTGTACTACGATTACCTTGTGGCGCAGCATTTCCTGCGTTCAAAGCAGGTAGATGAAGCCGTCGAGGCCTATACCCAGGCACTGGAGAAAGATCCACGCTCTCCCATGCTCCTTACCGAACTGGCAACCCTCTACGTGAGGCAGGGGAAAATCGACCAGGCGTTGAAACTCGCCGAGCAGGCCACCACCAACAATCCCCAGTATGAGCAGGGTTATATGCTGCTCGGCCAATTGTACGCCGGGATCGGGCAGAACGGAAAGGCGATCGCCTCGTATAAAAAAGTGCTCGAGATGCACCCCAACCACGAAGATGCTTTCCTGCTGCTCGGGGCGCTCTACGCCCAGGAAGGGCGTTTCGCCGAAGCCATGGACATCTTCGACCGCCTGAGAAAGCTGCTCCCGGATAATCCCGTAGCCCTGTATTACAAGGCCAGGGTGTTCCTCGACATGAAGTTCTACGACCAGGCGGAGTCTATCTACCAGGAAGTGCTTTCTCTCGAACCCGCTTTTGAAAGCGCGCTCCTCGACCTCGCCTACATCCATGAAGTGACTGAACGGCCCAAGGAAGCGGAAAAGACCTACTCGCGCATCCTTTCCTTCAATTCCTCGAGCGTACAGGCCCGAACCCGCCTGGGCAACCTCTACATGCGCACGAACCGGGCGGAAGAGGCATTGCAGCAGTTCGGACAGCTTTCCCGATCGAACAAGAAAGACTTCGAAAGCCGCCTCAAAATCGGCATCATCCACATGCAGCAGAAGGATTTCGAGGCCGCCATCCAGGATTTTACGTACCTTCTCAAGGACGAGCCCCAGTATGACCAGGCGCTCTACTACCTTGGCTCAACCTACGAGGAAAAGCAGGATACGAACCAGGCCATCCTGAATTTCCGTATGGTTTCGCGAAACAGCCCCCTCTGGAGCACCGCGCAGATCAGGCTGTCCATGATCTTCGCCAAGGCGAAGGACTATAAGAGTGCGACCACCGTACTCGAAGATGCCATTGTGAAGCAACCCGAAGTCCCGGAGCTTTACCTCTACCTCGCCGTCGTGCAGGAGGACCAGAAGCTTTACGAGGAAGGGCTCAGGAGCGTCGAAAGGGGCCTTCAGACCGCGCCCAAGGATCTCGACCTCCTTTTCCGCAGGGGCATCCTGCTGGAGAAGTTGAATCGCAAGGAAGACGCCCTGGCGGCAATGCACCGCGTCCTCGAACTAGACTCCCAGAACGCCAACGCCCTGAACTATATCGGGTACACCTACGCCGAAATGGGGGTCAAACTCCAGGAAGCCAGGCAAATGGTCAAAATGGCCCTGGATTTGCAACCCGACGATGGTTACATCATGGACAGCCTCGCATGGGTCTATTACAAGATGGGGCAGCATAAGAAAGCCCTGGACATCATACTGGAAGCCATCAAGCGGGTGCCGCAGGACCCGGTGATCCAGGAACATCTCGGGGACATCTATCTCGGCCTCGGCAGGAAGTCCAAGGCTACCGAAGCGTTTCAGAAAGCGCTGGAATTCGAACACTCCGAACCTGAAAAAATTCAGGAAAAACTCAGGCTTCTCCAATGAAACTCGCTGCCGTTTTCATAGCATGCGCCGTTCTCCTCGGCGCATGCGCGAGCGTGAGCGTGGAGACCAGGCCGCAGGCGCCCATTTCTTCCGAGGCGATTACGGCCAGGTTCCGCAACCGTCTCGATTACTGGCGGAGCTATCAGGCCAGTCTCCGCGTGAGAGTCGAAAGCTCCAAGGGGCGTTACAGCCTTCGCGCGGTCGTTGTGGCCGAACTGCCCGATCGCATACGCCTGGAAGCGTTCAACCCATTCGGACAGACCATGGGCGTCCTTCTGCAGGACCGCGGTAAATCCACCCTGTGGATTCCCTCCGAAAACGTGGTTTACACGGCGACGAAAACGGAGAACCTGACCGGTCATTTCCTCGGGGTACCGATTCCGCCGGAGCTTTTCGGATACAGCCTCGTCGCCTGTATCCCCCCTGCTTACCTCGAGCGCCTCGATGTATATGCGGACGCTTCGGGGACGAAGGCTGTGGCCGCACAGCAGCAAAAGGACTGGTCGCTCAGCTGGACGCTTCAGCCCGGACCGCTCGCACTGGAATCGCTCAACGTCCGCCAGGGCAACCGGAAGTATGCCGTGAACTACGAGCCCGCCGCAGACCTCGTCCTGGTCGAGGCACCCCGAAAGATCAGTTTCACGGCGGCCGATTGGCAGATGGAAGTGACGGTCAACCAGATCCGGAACGCTCCGGAGCTGTCGAACTCCGTCTTCAGCATCACCTATCCGGACGGGCTCAAGAAGGTCGACCTGGATAAAGGGAAGTGAGCGAGGACGCTTCCGAAAAGCGCTTTATCGTGGACATCATGCTCGGAAAGGTCGCGAAATGGCTGCGCGTGCTCGGCTTTGACGCAGCCTGCGTGCGGCTGGCCGACCGGGAACAAGTCGACGCATACCTTCGTCAGGGATACATCCTGATCACGCGCAGTCAAAAGTGGCGCGGGCCGCCCGGCATCTTCCAGCCCACTTCAAACGATCCCGCGGAACAACTCCGCGAGGTGATTTCAGGAATACCGATTCAGTACCACGAAGTTCATCCGCTGCGTCGATGCATTCTTTGCAACGAGCGTCTGCAGCGCATCCCACATAACCAGGTTTTCGGCGAAGTACCGGATTACGTCTTTGAAACGAACACACTGTTCCAGCGATGTCCCCGCTGCCGGAAGCTCTACTGGCCCGGCAGCCACCAGCAGCACATGGTGGAACGACTGCGCGGACTCTTCGCCGGGTCCGGCTTGGAAATAATCCATGATGAGGAGGGCGAACGATGAGCGGTATCGTGCATCAGTTGATCAACGCGGGCAGGAAGCTCGGGACGTACGTACTGGAATATTCCTGCATCGCTCTGCAGTGGAAACTCAAGTTTTTGAGAACCCGGGCCCAGGGCTGGTCCCGATGCAGTGCGAAGAAGCGCCTGGGGAAAATCTGCTCCGACCTTGGCAGGGAAGTGTACTCCGCCTATAAGCAGAGCCAGAGCGGATGGGAAAACAATCCGTCCATCCAGCAGCAAATCCGCTCCGTCGAAGAAGCCGAAATGGGCCTGTTCAGCGTGGACGATTCCGTCCGCCAGATCCAGGAGGCCTACGAAGTCAAAAAGGAAGCCATCCACGAAGCCTATGCCGCCAGGCGGGCTGCCATCGGCCGCAGCGCGCAGGAACAATAGAGGCGACTCCCCGCCGGTGTACGGATGTTCGAGCCGGGAAACACCGTCGTTGCGTTACCGCAACTCCCCGGACGGTCATCCACACCGGCTCCCCTCGGGAGCATCCTGCTGCGAAAGGCATGGGGTCACTTGCTGGTAAGGTTCCAGACACCTTCCCAGTTCTCTTCGGGGTTATCGACCATTCTCCGGCATTGCCCGGCGTAGACTCGCGCCGCCGGGTCGTCCGGAAGCGCTTCGAAAACGGCGAGGGCTTCCCGCCACTTCTGCGCGTAGCAGAATGCCAGCCCGCGTTCGAATTCCTTCATCACGTCCGTGGCTTCTCCCGCCAACCCGGTCAGTTCGAAGACCCGGACCGGGGTTTTGCGCCCCACGACCCGGAGCAATCCCAGTTCCCTGCCGGCGAACTTGCCCGAAGTTTTCTGCCACGTGGCTTCCGAAACCATCAGGAAGGTGCCGAACACCTTGTTCGCCCCTTCGAGGCGCGATGCGAGGTTCGCCGCGTCTCCCAGCATCGTGTAGTCGAACCGGGTCCTCGAACCCATGTTTCCGACCACAACCACGCCGGTATTCATACCTATCCGGGCCCGCAGCACCCTGCCCGCCCTGCGGCTGAATTCCTCGGACCGCTCCCGGAGCCTGCGCTGGCACCGCACGGCGGCACGGCACGCCCTTTCGGCATGGTCCGGGTAATTCAACGGCGCATTCCAAAAGGCGATGATGGCATCTCCTTCATACTTGTCCAGGGTGCCGCCCTCCTCCAGGATAATATCCGTCATATCCGACAGGTAGTCATTCAGGAGGCTCGTAAGCACTTCGGGGTCCAGCTTTTCCGATATCCCGGAAAAACCTTCGATATCCGAGAAGAAAATGGTCAGCTCACGGCGCTCCCCCCCGAGCTTCAAACGGGAGGGATCCTGTAGAATGCGTTCGACCACGGCATGGCTCAGGTAATGTTTGAAGGCTTTCTTGATGAAGGCTTTCTGGCGCCCTTCCATCCCGTAGTTCATGATGATGGAACCGGCAAGAGAGAGCAGAATCGCACTTTCATGAACGGCGACAGGCCACCACCATCCGAACGGGTATGCGAAAAAGCCCGCAGCCGCCGGCATGGGTGCGAACAGGGCGAAGGCCGCCGCGCTGTGCCACGCCTTCCGGCTGTAAACCACGATGGGAATGCTCCCGAGCAGCGAGAAAAACAGCGCCGCGGCGGGGACCGCCGCAAAGGGAGGTTCCCGGAGGAAGTCGCCGGAGAGCAGGTTGTCGAGCACCGTGGCATGAACCTCTACCCCGGGGTAGATCCTGCTCACCGGGGTCGGCCGCAAATCGAGCAGGCCCGGTGCGCTGAACCCGAAAAACACGTAGCTGTCCTTGAAATCGTCGCAGGAGACGGGGGGTGTTCCTCCGCCCTGTGCGATGAGTTCCGACTGGATCACTGCGGCGGCGCTGAAGGACCGAAAGGTACCCGCCGGTCCCCGGAATCGAAGCAGCATCCTTCCCTGCCGGTCTATCGGGATCTGCCTCCCTCCGGAAAGGAGCCGGCCGTTTTCTATCCGCCCCCCTTTCACAACTGTCGGAGCGGCCTCGTCTTCCCTGCCGCTGGGCGAAGCGGAGTCCACGGCATAGGCGGCAAACCCCGGCGAGGGGACCGCTTTCCCGTCAAATATCCGAAACAGGCAGGCGCGGCGGAATATTCCGTCGTCGTCCGGTTCATCCGTGACGTTGGCCAGAAGCGTGGCATTGGAGGCGACCTCGCCGATGGGGAATACGGCCTTCGGCATGGCAATGCACGAACCGTCCGCCGCAGTCATCCAACGGTCGAGATTCTCCATCTCCAAACCCGTGCGCCCCTGCGGACCGGAGGGCCAGGCGACGGCAGACCCCGAATCCCGCTGCAGGCAGAGGGAACCGATGAAGGCCGGAGCGCGGTGAATGGCGTCCCCCAACGACCGGTCGTCATCCACCCCGTAAACCGACGGCTCGGTGTAGAGCACATCGAAAATGACAGCCCGCGCCCCTCCCCTTCGGCAAAAATCTATGATGGGACCATACACTTCCCTCGGCCAGGGCCAGGAGAGGCTATTCTCCTTCTGCCCCCAGTCGAGGCTGGCCTGATCGAGCAGGACCAGCTTGATCCTGCCGGTCGCCTGGCCCGGCTTCGCAAAGGCATTGACCCGCCAGGCCCACGTCGCATTCTCCAGGCGATCCAGAGAGCCGGCCCACCAGAGGAGAACGGCGGCAGTCGCTGCCGCCGTTCCGACCAGGATTGCCCTCGACAGCTTTGTCCTCATGCAGCGCCGATCAAACCCCGCCCATCACGGTCTGGAAACGCTGCTGACGGGGAGCGGGACAGGAAATGGCCTGTGTCTTTCCGGAAGCGGCACCGATCTTCTGAATCCGATCGGCAGGCTCTGGATGCGTCGAGGCAAACCCCGCTCCGCCCGGCTTCAACTGCATTTTCATCTCCGCGAGCATCACGGTGAGTGCCCCTTGCGCGTAACCGACGCGTTTCAGGATGGTCAGGGCCGACTGGTCGGCTTCGAATTCCAGGTCACGGGAGTAGCCGTTGTTCATCAAGGTGGAGGTGATGTCGGTGATGGATCCTTCGAAAGCCTCGGTCAACTGCGCCAACTGGGAAGGCCCATAGCTCTTCGCGGCCTCCATCGCGAGTATGTTGAACGCCGTGGTCAGCCGTCCCGTCTTGATGGCCCTGAGCCCGTGCTGCCCCTGGATATGCCCGATTTCATGAGCCAGAACGGCGGCGAGGGCATCTTCGGTCTTGCAGAGGTGAATCATGCCCCGCGTGACCAGGATGAATCCACCTGGAGCGGCAAAGGCATTGATCTCGGGAGAATCCAGTATGAGGAAATGATACCCGCCGAAGGTCTCCGGCCGATCCGAAACCTGGGCCAGCGTCTGCCCGAGGACGTTCAGATACATGGTCGCATCGTCGTTGGCGTATACCGGGTACTTGGCAAGTATGTTCGCGGCCACAGTGCGCCCGATGTAGTACTCCTGCTCGGGAGTGATATCCTGGAAAGTCTTTCCGATGGCGGTTCCGGCCCTCACCAGGGAATCCGCAGGCACCGGAAGCACGGAACCGGCCACAGCGCCGAGGACCCCGCCAACCGCCCCCCCGCCGGACTGGGTGGTTTCGCATCCGCTGAGGAGTGCGATCGGCAGAACGGCTGCCATGATCACCACGAACGCCTTTCGAAGGAATGCGCGGTTTTTCATTTCACACCTCCTTCGGGCTTCACCTGGCCATCAGCGAGGAAACCGTTCATGCTCTCCTGGGAAACCCTGATGGTTTCCATCCTGTCCACCCACGAAAAATCAACGTTCCTGTGAGCACCCCGGTAGCTCCTTTCGACATCCGCGTTGAATCCCTTTCCGGCCAGAGCGATTTCCTGGCTGGAAGCCGCCGAGGATGCGCTTCCCCCTCCCGCCCCCAGGGCCACCTGTTTCTTGGTGAGAGCCGACTGGTGGATCCAGCCGGACTGGTTCGACCGGTTCTTGACGTTCACCCAGTCACCCTGCTGCTGCAAGGTTTCCACCCGGTCCCCATAGGCAACCGGTCCCACGATCGCACTCAAAAACGACGGGGCGACCCGCAGTTGCCCCTCTTTCACCTGCACGCTCATCATGCCGGAATCGGACCGGGCGGTGGAAGCCATCAGGAACACCGCGCCAGCCGCCAGTAGAATCCTAGCCAATTTCATCTCCCCCTCCTTTTTCTCACAGGATACACCACTCCGCCTCGCCGCCCCCGCGCCGGGAGGCCGGCGACCTGACACAGCAGGAAATGCAGACCCCGTCCGATTTCATGGAGCGCACCACAAGGGCCGTTCAACGGTACCGGCCCGCACAGGCCGGCCCGGCCGGCCATAAAAGCATCCATCACTTCGTGGCGCACTCGGAAGGATCTCCCTGGATCTTGTCGAGTGCATGGGAAAGCGCGGGCAGGACGACTACCAGGTTCTCCATGGCCCCCTTCGGGCTGCCCGGCAGGTTGACGATCAGCGTCGATCCCCGGATACCGGCAACGGCCCTGGAAATCATCGCATGCGGCGTTTTCAGGAGACTTGCCGCCCTCATGGCTTCGGCCATCCCGGGAACAGTCCTGTCCACCACTGCGAGGGTCGCCTCGGGAGTCACATCCCGAACGCTCACCCCCGTTCCACCGGTCGTCAGGATCAGGGCGACCCCTTCCTCATCGGCCAGCAAACGAAGTACGGCGGAGATTTCCGCCGCTTCGTCGGGAACGATTTTCTGGAACTCGACATCGAACCCGGACGCGGTGAGCTTGTCGACGAGCGCCTTCCCCGAGGTGTCCGCCCTTTCGCCCCTCGCTCCCCGGTCGCTGACGGTCACTACGGCCGCAAGCCTGCTGTACCGCCGGCCGGGATCATCCCTTTCGCAGTCTTCCCTTCGCGTCATTTTTCATCTCAATTCCCCGACCAGGCGCCTGGCAGCCGCAGCGACGGCGGTCGGTACGGATTTGCTTTTGGAAATCTGCTTCAAATCCTTCGCCAACAGGGTGGGTATCAGCTTCGTGGCAACGGGTATCGCGGTTTTCGGGTTTGTAGCTATGGCGAACCGGATGGCATAGACATTCATCCACTCCCGGTTGGCGGCAATTCTGCGAAGCACATCCTCATCAATGCTGCGCGAGGATGCGATGGCCGCAATTTCGCCGTCCGTGATGCGTCCGTTGCTGATGATCGCCAACTGTACCAGCCGGTTCGCATCGCGCACCAGGAGAGAGCGCATTTCCTTGTCGCCCGTCATGGCCGCACGTATTTTCTCTGTCACCTTCATTTTCTGGATGCGCTGCAGGAGACTATCGGCCTGGGCCGCTTCCTCATCCCCCTCCTTATTCGCACCCGCCACTTCATCCCGATGCCGCATGGCGTCGATGAGCAGGTATTCCCATGGCTTGTCGATGGTATCGGGCACGTCCGCCTCCGGCGGCAGGCAATCGAAAAGGCCCTCCTCGCCGACGACGACCTCGTTGAAGGCAGCTTCACCCTGCAGTTCGCCGAATTCCGCATGACATACCTGCCCCGATTTCACATGGACCTTTCCCTCGCCATGGTTCGACTCGATTCTGAGCAGGTAATCCTTCCGGGTCATACAGGCAAGTTGAACGAGGTCGGAAATACCGATGCCATTGATGGCCCCATCGAACCCGCCCGCAAAAGCCTCGCGTTCGGCGCCTCCGGCCGTACCGTCCGTATTCTTGGCGGCATCCCGGAGTCTCAGGGCTTCGATGAGCAGGAATTCCCACGCGCGAGTGATGGAGGTCTCCACGCCTTCGTCCGGGGGCGATGCATCAAACCGGCCGGCATTCCATTGAAGAATCCGGATGAGGGCCTCTTCGCCCGCAAGTTCGTCGACCTCGGCATGAAACAACTGGCCCGAACGGATATGAGCCCTGCCGAAGCAGGAGCCGGACTGCACCCGGATGGTGCGGCTCCAGCGGGCCAGGCAGGCCAGCTGGATGAAATCCATAAGTTGAATTCCATGGATAGTACCGAAGAATCCCCGTGCAGTATTCTGCATCTGTTCCATTGGCGGTGCGCCTCTGTAAACTCAACCCCACTGGATGTCTCATACTCCGCACCCTGCCGAGCGAATCTATGGCGCGGCCATCGGTATTGCCGGACCCGTACGGCCGCGCCGGTGCAAACAGTCAGCGGACTAATTCCCGGTCCGGGACGGACAAAACCGCAAACCCGCCCCGCCGGAACTTCCAAACCGATGGCGCGCTATTGCAAAACTGCGCACACGACTGTTCTGGATATCCGCTGTTGCAGTATAGAACGATTTTTCATTATGGGCAACGATTGTACAGGAGACGGAGGGGAGAGGTTTCGGACCGGGAAGGGAAAGGACGGAAAGCCCGCTTCAAGACAGGATGGCATCCATGCCTTGAAGCGGGCGAATCGTTCCGGGCGGGAAGGGCTACTTCTGCTCTTCCCTTGCGGCCTTGGCCGCTTCCACGATTTTTTCCTGCAACTGCCCGGGAACTTCCTCGAAATGAGAGAACTTCATGGTGAACATCCCTCGACCGGCCGTCATCGAACGCAGGTCGGGAGCATATTTCAGCACTTCGGACAGGGGAACGTTCGCACGGACAATCTGCTTCTTTCCTTTGCTCTCCATGCCGAGGACCCTTCCGCGACGGGAGTTCAGATCGCCGATGATGTCTCCCATGCAGTCATCCGGGACGGTGATCTCCATGACCATGATGGGCTCGAGGAGCGTGGGCTTCGCGTCCAGGACAGCTTTCTTGAACGCCATGGACCCGGCGATCTTGAAAGCCATTTCCGAAGAATCCACCGGATGGAATGAGCCGTCGACGAGATCGACCTTGAAATCGACGGTGGGATAGCCGGCGAGCGCACCGTCCTGGCAGGCTTCCGCGATACCCTTTTCCACTGCGGGGATGTACTGTTTCGGAATAACCCCGCCGACAATCTTGTCGAAGAAGTGGAATCCCTCGCCGCGAGGCAGCGGTTCGATCTCGATCCAGCAGTCCCCGTACTGGCCGCGGCCGCCGGACTGTTTCTTGTACCTGCCCTGAACCCTGGCTTTCCCTTTGATCGTTTCCTTGTAGGAAACTTTCGGCAGTTTCAGGTTCACTTCCACCGCGAATTTCCTTCTGAGCTTGTCGACCGTGGCTTCGATGTGGATTTCGCCCATGCCCGACAGGATCATCTCCCTGGTTTCCTCGTTTCGTTCCAGCTTCAGCGTGAGATCCTCTTCCATGAGGCGGGAGAGGGACGAGAAAATCTTCTCCTCGTCACCCTTGCTCTTCGGTTCGACGGCAAGGGAATAAATGGCCGGAGGGAGGGAGACCGGCGGATAGATGATGGATTCTTTTTCGGTGCAGAGGGTATCCTGCGTGGTGGTTTCCTTCAACTTCGCGACGGCGACGATGTCTCCGGGCCCTGCGCTCTGAATGGCCTCCTGGTTTTTCCCCTTCAGCCGGAGCAACTGTCCGAAGCGCTCCCTGGCGTCCTTCGTCGAATTGTAGACGCTGGAATCGGAGGCCAGGCTGCCGGAGAAGATGCGCATCACCGTGAGGCGGCCTGCATACGGGTCGCTGATGGTCTTGATGACCAGAGCGCTGAACGGAGCGTCGGGGCTGGGCGCCCTCGTGACCTCCGTGTCCTTTCTGGGGAGCTTTCCCGTGCGCGGGCTGCGGTCGGTTGGCGAAGGGAAGAAATCCGCGATCACGTCCATGCAGGGCTGGATGCCCATGTTGGCGACACCGGAGCCGCAGACGACCGGCACCAGCTTGCCCGCCACCACCGCGCAGCGAAGCCCTTCAAGAATTTCCTCCGGGGTCAGTTCGCCGCCTTCCAGGTATTTTTCGAGCAGTTCATCCTTGGATTCAGCAACCCTCTCGATGAGTTCCTCACGGAACTGCGCCACCCGGTCCGCCAAGTCCGCCGGAACGCCCTGCTCTTCGAACTGCCCGCTGTCTCCCTTGGTATAGGCATACGCCTTCCCGTTGAGAACATCGACAATGCCATTGAAGCTCTCCGCCTTGCCGATGGGCACCTGCAGCGGCACGCAGGACTTTCCGAAATTGTTCTGGATGTCCTCCACCGTTTTGAAGAAATCGGCCCTCTCCCGGTCCATTTTGCTAATGAAGATCATCCGGGGCTGTCCGAACTCGTCGGCGAATTCCCACACCTTTTCCGTCTGCACGCGCACGCCGTCGATGGCATCCACCAGAACGACAACCGCATCGGCACCCTCCATGGAGGATTTGGTTTCCGCGATGAAGTTGAAATCTCCGGGGGTGTCTATGATGGTGAGTTGGTGCTTCTTCCAGGACAGGGTATTGAATGCCGTACTGATGGTGATCTTGCGCTTCACTTCTTCCGGCTCGTAGTCCATCGTGGATGTGCTTTCATCCACTTTGCCAAGGCGAGTCGTCACCCCCGCATCAAACAGCATGGCCTCGGCGAGAGAGGTCTTTCCGGCTCCGCCATGAGAAATGATTGCGAAAGTTCGAACAGCTGCAATGTCCTCTTTCATGTCTGTTCCTTTCTCCGATTCATTACAATCTTGCGAGGCCTAGCGCCTCGCAACCGGCGGGCGCCTGTTCCCCAGCGGAAATGCAGGTTCATGCAACGGGTTTCTTTGAGAGTGTTCAGCGCCGGTCTGATTCATCCGCCGCTTATCGAAGAGTAATTGTCCGCTGTTCGGCAGATCGCTCGTTCGAATGCCCCATGTCACCCGATCAGATGGACAATGCTCTGAAATCTCGGGAGAAATCCGAAAAGTGAAAATAGGTCAAAAATAACGCTAAAGTCAAGTAAATTCCTCCGCTTCCAGTGTGCATCTTCGATGGACTACTCAGTTTTTATTTAGTTTTTTTCTTTTCTGTGTTATTTAGCTTGTTTTTCCCGGGAAATTACGATCTTTGCGAAAAGCTTTGCACGGCCAAGCGCTTCCCGGGTTCGACAAGAAGTGGGGTGGCATATGGAGACTCCTCTCCCCTGGCAGCAATCGTTGGAACAGTTTCTTTCCCATCTCCGGCACGAACGGGGATTGAGCGGGCAAACCCTCCGGGCCTATGCCGGCGACCTGGCCCAATTCCATGAGTATATACACGATACCTCCAACGGCAACGAGGTCTGTCCGGAGGACGTCACGCCGGACCTGATCCGGGGGTTTCTGGCTTTTCTGCGCGCCAGCATGGAAAAGACGAGCCAGGCGAGGAAACTTTCCGCACTGCGGTCATTCTTCGGTTACCTGGTCGACCGCGGCCTGCTCTCCGAGAACCCCGCGGAGCAGGTGTCCCACCCCAGGATCAAGGCCGGCATTCCTTCCTTCATGGACGTGGACGACGTCTTCTATTTCCTGGACGCGCTCTGCCGCAACTGCCTCCGCCCCGGTTGTTCATGGAGACGCTGGCGCAATTGGGCGCTTTTCGAATGCATTTACTCCACCGGAATCCGTGTCAGCGAACTGGTCGGACTGAACGAACCCAGCGTCGATTTCGACGCCGGCATGGTCCGCGTACTCGGCAAGGGACGGAAGGAACGCATGGTTCCCATCGGCAGCCGCGCCATGGACGCCGTTCGAGGATATCTCGAAGCCCTTTCCGCACAGTTCCCTGCGGCGCGCCTCGACGGGAAGGCGCCTCTGTTCCGGAATGCCCGGGGCGGCAGGCTCACGACACGATCCGTGGACAGGATCCTGAAGGCCGAACTCAGAGAAAACGGCCAGTGGCAACACCTGAGCCCCCACGGCCTGCGGCATACGTTCGCCACCCATCTGCTCAACGCCGGGGCGGACCTGCGGGCCATCCAGGAAATGCTCGGTCATGCGTCCCTTTCCACGACGCAGCGTTACACCCACGTGCACATGGACCAGTTGATGCGCACGTATGATGCGGCGCATCCCCGGAGCCGCAAAAAGCGGCAACCCGGGCCGTGAATGATTAATAGTAGTGGGTGGAAACGGGAGTGGACTCGTTTCTACAAATATACAACAATCGCAAAAACTTATCATGGGATAGCAACCAAATGGCACAAAGCGTCATGCACGGCACCACAGTGATTGCCGTTCGAAGAGACGGGCAGGTAATCCTGGCCGGAGACGGGCAGGTTACGATGGGCGATACCGTTATGAAGCACC
>JAJFUA010000330.1 GCA_021372635.1 Desulfobacteraceae bacterium
CAAGAAGCAGATGGAAAAGACCCAGCGCGAGTACTACCTGAACGAGCAGATGCGCGCGATCCAGAAGGAAATGGGCGAGAAGGACGACTTCAAGTCCGAACTCGAGGAACTCGAAAAGCGCATCAAGCGCAAGAAGCTCTCGCAGGAAGCCTCCGCCAAGGTCCGCGGCGAGTTCAAGAAGCTGAAGCTCATGTCGCCCATGAGCGCCGAGGCGACCGTGGTGCGCAACTACATCGACTGGATCCTCTCCCTGCCCTGGTTCGACAAGACGAAGGACAAGATCGACATCGACGCGGCGGCGGCCGTCCTGGACGAAGACCACTACGGGCTGGAAAAGCCCAAGGAGCGCATCCTGGAGTTCCTCGCGGTGCAGGCCCTGGTGAAGAAGATCAAGGGCCCTATCCTCTGCCTCGTGGGTCCTCCGGGTGTCGGCAAGACGTCGCTGGCCAAGTCCATCGCCCGGTCCATGAATCGGAATTTCATCCGCCTCTCCCTGGGCGGCGTCCGCGACGAGGCCGAAATCAGGGGCCACCGGCGCACCTACATCGGCGCCATGCCCGGCAAGATCATCCAGAGCCTGCGGAAGGTCAAGAGCAACAACCCGGTCTTCTGCCTGGACGAAATCGACAAGATGAGCATGGACTTCCGGGGAGACCCTTCCGCAGCCCTGCTGGAAGTCCTGGACCCCGAGCAGAATTTCGCGTTCAACGATCATTACCTGGATCTGGATTACGACCTGTCGGAGGTGTTCTTCATCACCACGGCAAACAACCTGCACTCCATTCCGCCCCCATTGAAAGACCGGATGGAAATCATCCAGATCGCGGGATATACCGAACTCGACAAGCTCAACATCGCCAGGAACTTCCTCGTGAAGAAGCAGAGCAAGGCGAACGGGCTGGTGCCGGAAAACGTGGCCTTCTCCGACGAGATGCTCCTCTACATCACCCGCTACTACACCAAGGAGGCGGGGGTGCGCAACCTGGAGAGGGAAATCGCCTCCGTGTGCCGCAAAGTGGCCAAGGAAGTGGTCCGCCACGGCACGGACACCCGCGTGGAACTCACCGAGGAGCTGGTCCAGGAATACCTCGGCACGACGAAGTTCCGGTACGGCCGCGCCGAGGAGAAAGACGAAATCGGCCTGGCCGTCGGGCTGGCATGGACGGAATTCGGAGGCGAGATTCTCGGGATCGAGACAGTGCTCATGCCCGGCAAGGGAAAAGTCACGATTACCGGGAAGCTGGGCGAAGTGATGCAGGAATCGGCGCAGGCCGCCCTGAGCTACGTTCGGTCCAGGGCTTCACGGCTGGGCATCGCTCCCGATTTCTACCAGAACTACGATATCCACGTGCACGTGCCGGAAGGGGCGATTCCCAAGGACGGACCGTCGGCGGGCATCACCATGGCGACGTCCATCGTGTCGGCCCTGACACGCATCCCCGTGCGAAGCGACGTGGCCATGACCGGCGAAATCACCCTTCGCGGCCGGGTGCTCCCCATCGGCGGCCTGAAGGAAAAAACCCTGGCGGCGCACCGTGCCCTGTTGAAGACCGTGCTGATCCCCAGGGACAACGCCAAGGACATCAAGGAGATTCCGGCCAGGGTCCTCGAAGAGATCAACGTGGAGCTGGTCGAGCACATGGATGACGTGCTGCGGCTGGCCCTGGCGGTAAAGGACGACAGCGAGATTTTCAAGGAACCGGTAGCGGCGCAGCAGCCGGTGATATTCGAGCCCAAGGAACCGCCGGTGGACGAAATCCGGGCGCATTGAGAGCCCGGAAAAAAGCCTTGACACCGAAGGGCCGATCGGGTACATATGCAGTCGTTGGGCGCGGAGGCGCAGTACCTGACCCAGTCGGGTGCCATAAGGGCGGGTAGCTCAGCTGGGAGAGCATCGGCCTTACAAGCCGAGGGTCACAGGTTCGAGCCCTGTTCCGCCCACCATCAAAATGCGGGGTCGTAGTTAAGCTGGTTATAACGCCGGCCTGTCACGCCGGAGGCCGAGGGTTCAAGTCCCTTCGACCCCGCCAGAAAGTTCAAGGGGTTACGTGATGAGCGTAACCCCTTTTGTTTTTTTCCCGTGTTCGGTCCCCACACTAGTCCCCACATCTCCGGGTTCCTGCCCGGAACCGGAGGCGCAGT
>JAJFUA010000362.1 GCA_021372635.1 Desulfobacteraceae bacterium
TTCGTATTGCAGGAGCTGCAGCACATAGCGGACAGCCCCGACCCGACGCGGCGCGTTCGGGGCAGGCGGGGGCTGGACATCATCAAGAGGCTTCAGCAGGAGAAGATCGTAGAAATCCGGATAGACCGCCAGGATTTTGAAAACCTCAACGAAGTCGATGCAAAGCTGGTGGCGCTTGCCCTGCGGCTGAACGCGAAGATCGTCACCAACGATTACAACCTCTCGAAGGTGGCCGAAGTCCAGGGCATCAAGATCCTCAACATCAACCAACTGGCGAATGCCCTGAAGCCCGTCGTACTGCCGGGCGAGATCCTGCGGTTGCTCATTCTCAAGGAGGGCAAGGAGCAGGGGCAGGGGATCGCCTACCTGGAAGACGGCACGATGGTTGTGGTGGAAAACGCCAGCAGGCACCTGGGGAAGGAAGTCGACGTTTCCGTGACCAGCATTCTCCAGACGACTGCGGGGCGCCTGATCTTTACCACTCTGAAGGAAAGCGACCACGGGAGGCACTGACAGCGGGTCCGAAGATGAAGACGGGCCAGGGGATTCGGCCGGGAAATCCGGTTCGGGACCCTGGCCCGTTTTGCTGCAGGCCCCGGAAACGTGCCGCGGGGAAGCCGTGACCGCCCACCTTCGGGTCGGATTGTGCGACGTTGGGAAAAGTGATGACAGCGGACCGAGAGATCGAAAAGAACGGCAAATCCGGCGCATCCGCACCGGCTGCTTTCGACGAGAACTGCCTGACGGAGGAAGAAGAGGGGTATTTCTCCGGTCTGTCGTGTACCATCCGAAACGATGGAGTCGACGAGCGCCTGGACACGTTTCTCGGCCGCCTCTGCCCCGACCGCTCCCGAAGCCATTTCAAGAAACTGATCCAGGAAGGGCACGTACTCGTCAACGGCCGCCAGGTGAAGGCCGCCTACGAATTGCGGTTCGGGGACCACGTCTCGGTCACCGATCCCGTGGACGAGACGGCTTCGGACCGTCTGACGCCTCAGCCCATGCCGCTGGACATTCTGTACGAAGACGAGGACATCCTGGTGGTCGCCAAGGCGCCCGGGATTGTGGTCCACCCCGGCGCCGGTCACGAAGAGGGAACTCTCGTGCACGGAATGCTGGCCCACTGCACGCGGCTGGCTTCCCAGGGGGCACCCAGGCGGCCCGGAATCGTCCACCGGCTGGACCGCGACACTTCGGGTGCCCTTGTCGTCGCGAAGAGTGACCTGGCTTACCTGGACCTGATCGAGCAGTTCAAAGGGCATGAAGTGGAAAAGGAATACCTCGCCCTTGTATACGGCCACATGCCGCAGCGGACCGGGGAAATCCGGACCCGTATGGACCGGCATCCCGCGGACCGCAAGAAAATGGCCGTGGTGGAGAACAGGGGACGCGAGGCGGTGTCCCGGTGGAAGGTGGAAAAGGAATGGCAGGAGCTTTCGCTCTTGAACGTGGCCATTGAAACCGGGAGAACGCACCAGATACGGGTGCATTGCAGTTATCTGCAGCACCCGGTCGTGGGGGATGAAACCTACGGAGGAGGGAGGCGCCGTGCGCGTTCCGTGAGGTCCATAGGCCTTCGGGACCTGCTGCTCCGGGTGGAAAGGCAGATGCTCCACGCCAGGCGGCTCTCGTTCATGCATCCGCGAACACATGAAAAACTGTCTTTCACCGCACCGCCGCCCCCCGATTTTTCCGGGCTCCTCGAAGAAATCGAACGGCTGTTCCCCGCCGCATCATGGTGAGATCCGGCTGGTTTCCGGGCGAAGTGCTGTCCCCTTACTGACTGACCTGCCTTTTTAACTGCATCAGCTTGTCCAGGAACTCGCGCGTCACCGTGCTTTCCCTGTGCTCGACCACGTGCGGGGTGAGGGCGATGATGAGTTCCGTCCGATTGGCCGTGTTGTCCGCGCTGGTCGTGAAGAGCGGACCGAGTACCGGAATATCCTGCAAAACCGGCAGCCCGCTCTTGTTTTTCTTCAGGTTGTTCAGAATGATCCCGCCGATGACGATGGTCGATCCGTTCTGGGCGAGAACCGTGGTCTTGATGTTCCGCTCCGAAAAGCTGGGGGCGGTGCTGTTGTTCCCGACGGTAACGGCCTGCTTGTCCACGTCGCGAATGGTTTGTTCGAGTTCCATGCGCACGAGTCCGCCGGCGTTGATATGCGGGATCACGTTGAGGATGACGCCCGTCTCTTCATACTGTATGGAACTGACGACGGCGTCCGATGTCGTGCCGATGGCGGAACCCACGGGGACCGGCGTGCGCCCGCCCACCGTTATGGAGGCTTCCTTGTTGTCCGTGGCGAGGAGCGTGGGGTTGGACAGAACGTTTACGTCCGTCTTTGTCGCGAGAAGCTGCAAAAGAGTGGATATCTTCTGATTGACGCTTCCCCAGAAAAACGTTGGCCCGGCCGCGGAGGCTATGGTGCTTGGCGATGCGAAAGTGGTGACGGGGTTCTTGACGTTGACGGAATCGGTGGAACCGGAGGTTTTTCCCGGCTGAATGGAACCGCCCCCCGAGGAGGCATCGAACTGGCCCTGGTGCCCGAAGATCCCGATGTTCTGGAAGAACCAGTTTACCCCGTACTGCAGTTCCTTGGTCAGCCTCACCTCGGCGACGGTCACGTCGATCAGGACCGCTCGGGGGATGATGTCCAGGGTTTCCATCGTCTTTTTGATCTTCGCGTAGTCGGCTGCATTGGCCCGGATGACGACGGCGTTGTTCACCTCATCCGCGATGATCACCACCTCGCCGGTCAGGGTCTGCCCCGCGCGCGGCACCCCGCCGGCCGCAGTCCTCCTCTGCTGGGTCGTCGAGATGCCCCCCCGGCCGAAGCTGGACCCGGTGCCCCCGAGCGGGGTGCCGGTGCTTCCCGAACTGCTCCCGAGCGAGGACGAGGACCCCATGGTGGAGGAAGATCCGAAGGAACCGCCCGAGGACGAGCCGAAAGTGCTTCCGGAGGAACCGAACCCGCGCGATCCGAACGTGCCGGTTCGCTGGCTCGACTGGACGATCTGCTGCTGCGGCCGTGTGCCGCTGGTCTGGCCCGATATCCCGTAAACCGATGTGAGAATATCCGCTATATCCCTCGCGAGGCCGTTCTGAACGAAATAAACGTAGATTTGCTCACCGGTTTCCTTGCTGTGTACGTCCAGGGCCGTCAGCCAGTATTTCGCGGTTTTCATCAGTTCGGGGTTTTGCGCCAGGACGAGAACCCCGCCGAAATTGAGGAGCGGGATGAAAGCAAGACCATTCTTGATGGTGCTGTCCTTGAAGACGTTCAGCTTGTTCATCAGGGTTTCCATGCTCTGAACGGCTTCCTGGGGGGAAATGGCCTGGACGGGGATGATCTCCATGCTCACTTCCTGGAGGATGTTGACGTCCAGAGCCTTGAGCACGTCCACCATGGTGCGGGCGTTGTCGGTGTCTTCGACGAAGATCACGCTGTTCGTGAGGGTGTCCGAGGTAATGGGCCTGCCGGGCGTGAGAAAGAACCGGACGGTGTTGATGGCCTGCTTGACGTCCAGGAACCGGAGGCGGTAGATGACGATGGCAGGCTTCGAGCCGTTCTTGCCTTCCTGGAGCGTGATGGAATCGGCGATGGGGAGACTACTGCTCGCACTCTTCTGGGCCGGCTGGATACTGTAGATGCCTTTTCGCGGGGTGATGGAGATGTTGTTGGCGGCATAGGCCCTCGTGATCATCTGGAAGAGTTCGTCGCGGGTAAACTCGCCTTCTATGTAGAGGCTGATGCGACCCTGCACGGTGGGGTCGAGCACGTAATTGAGCTTCAGGTAGTCGCCGAATATCTGGCTGGTGACTTCGGCCGCGTCGGCCTTGTCGAAATTCAGCACCACCCTTTGTTTATCCTTCTCCGGAAAGGGGGATTTTTCCTGCCTGGCCTGCGAAGGAGGCGCCAGAAGGCCGGTGGGAAGCCTTCCCTTAAGGCTGGGAAGCACGGGTTTTGCCGCGGATTCCCCGGAGGGCGTGCTGGCGGGTTTTGTGACCTCGCCCGCCTTTTCGTCGGAACCTGCGGTCTCCGCCTGGGAGGTCGAGGCCATGTCGGAGGCGCCCGGGGTGCCCTGCACCGGGTTGGGAGGGGGGTAGGCCCGGGAGCGGGTATCCTGTCTTGGTCCTCCGTATGTGCTGCAAGCGGCAAGTATGACGGCCAGTGAGAAAAACAGTATGGCCTGACGCATCTTCATTGGTAAGCCCCTTCTGGTTCAATCCAGTCTCAACGAATCGAAGTATGAATTCTCGATCGGCCACCCGGAAATGCATCCGGAGAACTTGAGGAAACCCGAGAAACGACGCATCAGGTGCACCCCCCCTTTGGTCCGATCCTGACTTATCTATCAGTAACGCACAGTACTGCACTGACCTCGCAGAGCAGCTTCACCCTGCCCCTTAAGACTTCTCCCCCTTTTCCATCAGTGCGGCAAGCACGATATTTATGACCAGGTCCGGTCCTCCCTTCCTCTGGATCTTCTGTACGTTGATTTCCTGAACGAGTACGGTGGTATGAAAGTTCTTGAGACGGTCCAGGAAGAGCTTGAGTCCCCCGATGGTCGTCATGAAATTGAACCGCAGGTGTACTTCCTGATAAAGCCCATATTCCTTGCTGGCAAGTACCTGGTAAGTCTTCATGTCCAATTTTTCTGCGCTCTTTGACGACAGGGACTCGCTGAGCGAGGCGGCGAGTTGATAGGGATCGTTGCCCCGGAAGAGCCGCTTTTGCATGGTTTCCATTTCCTGCTGCTGTTTTACCAGGTTTTCCCGGATGCTCTGCGCTTTGTCCAGCTTTTCTTTGTACTTTTGGACCAGCTCGTTTTGCTGCTTGACCTTAAGTGCGATTTCTTCCCGCTGCGCCATCAAGGGGGCCAACCAGAGAAAGTGGACCAGGAGCAGGCAGACAATCGCAACGCCGGTGGCGGCGAAGGTTATTCGCTGTTTTTTCATTTCGGCCCAGGTGGGCTTTTCGAGGTTCATCTGCATGATCCGCCCTTCTTTCTAGTCTCCCGCCTGGCCCGGTTCTTCTTCCGGCGGCATATCTTCGGGGGGGGACTCCTCGTCGGGAGCCGCCTCGTCCTCTGTGGCCTGGTCTACGGAAGGCGGCACGGGCGACTCCGCTTCCAGGTTCTTCTCTTCTGCGCCCTTCTCTTCCGTTTCTTCCTCTTTCCCGATCGCCAGCGTTTCGAAGCTCTTCTTCAGTTTTTCAACATCCACCTGCATCTGGACGTTGAACCGTTCCTGGTCCGAATTCGGGTTCCGCGTGACCGGGGAAGCGAACCGGACGTCGCTGAACCCCTCCACCTTGGCCAGCTCCGAGAGATAACGGATGGCGGATTTGCTGTCCCCGCGAAGCACGAGCTGATCTTTCCTGAGGGAAAGATAATTCAGAGAGGTGTCTTCGGGGGTGATCATCGTAAGCATGATGAGGATATCCCGGAGCGGGTAGCCGGCCCGGGTGAACTCCGTGATGGTCTTGCGGTCCTCCTGAAACTTCGAAACCTTGGTTTGCAGTTGCTCGATGGGTTTCCACTGCGTATCGAGTTGCTGGATCTGCTTCTTGATGGTGCGGCTTTGTTCCTGTTCCCGAGCCAGGAAATAATTCTGGAAAACTGCGAAAGCCGAATATAATCCGAATAAAACGAGTATTGCCCAGGCGATGCGCGGTACCTTCCAAGGCTTGAGGAGAAGTTCGGCGTCAAACGTCTGGATCTGGTCCTGCGCCAGAAGATACTTGACCCACTGCGTGAGGATGGATTCCTCGGGGACATGCATGCGAAGCGGCAAACCAGCTTCTTTCCATTCGCTTCCGAAGTCCGTGTCTTCGGCGCATTCGCCGCTGGTGCACAGGAGATGCATGTGCAGAGTGCCCTGGCATTCGCCGTCGTCGAGGCAATGCAGGTTTTCGCGAAAGAGCCTCAGGTGATCCTTCTGTCTCCCGATGACCATGGCATCCAGCAACCGGTCGTTGTAAAACCGGTGGATTTCCATGTGATTGGAGTCGATGACGCGCGCGACGATTTCCAACGGGAGATGGTCCTCCTCGACCGGGAGGGAAGACAGGAAGGACCTGTAAACCAGAGCGCTGGGGATGACGGTGAAGCTTTGAAAAGCCTCCGCACTCAGAACCTGGTGGAATTTTTCGTATACCTCCGCCTGCAGGGAGAAAATCGGTACGGAGAGGTGCTGCCCCACCGGTGTGGCGGGGCCGAAGAAATGGACCGACCGGTCCTGCTCGTGGAAGATGTTTTCCTGCCAGTCGAAGTGCAGCGCCTCTTCAAGCTGTTCCCGGAGGGCGATGGGGTAATGTTCGCGGTGAAAACTGTACAGGGTTCGGGGGAGGAAAAGGAGCAGTGCGGTTCCCTTGTGCCCTCGGGATTTCACGCTGAGCCGCTCCAGCCCTTCGTACAGGGTTTCTCCTTCCGGCAGGGTGATCTGTTCGCTCTCTTCGAGCTGCCAGGTGCGCCAACGCCTGTGTGCGTGCAGCACTTCGATTTGCCCGGGTTCCACATATATGGCAAGCAGGTGCCTGGGGCGATGCCTGATCAGGTCCTTCAGCATTCTCTTCTACTTCCAGTCTTCCGTGAAAGGGTTAAAGAATCCTGCGATACAGCACTTCATAGCCGCTCTCGGTTTCCGGGGCCAGGCGGACAACAAGCCAAAGAACGACAGGGGAGGCATCACTGGCAGTCTTTCCGCAGGAAAGGATCCGGTATACTCCCGAATTCCTCCAAGGAACCGTTTTCCTTTGCACTTCCCTTTCAAGACCCTCTTCCTTCAGTAAACTATTTTTACCATAAACCGTACAGAGCTGAAACAGGGAATCTTGTCCGGGCATCCATGGCTGCTGAACGATCCCGGATTCGTTTTCGGCCGCATCGCCCCGCTTCATGCCGTATCCGAAAAACATCCGGTGCGTCACTCCGGGGACGAGAAGCAGTTGATCGAGGCTGAGCAGAGGGCCGTCGAACGGCCCGTAGTGCAGGCCCATCCTGGCATAGCCTTCCTTTTCCAGGCCGTGTCCCCGGATCAGGTCGTCCCTGTCGATGAAATCGGCGATCACGTCGGCAAGGTTTTCAGCCGCGGGGCCTTCCACTCCGGTTTTCTCGAGCACCGCCTTGATCTGCTGGGGAGTTGCGATGTTGATGTTCACCTTCGTCTGCTCGTCTTCGACGATAACCACTGCCTGCCCCGTGAGAAAGTTCACCACCCGTGGTTTCCCGTCTGGCTGCCAGTGGTCCTCGGCTGCCTCGTCCAGGCCCGCAACGCTCGTTTGCCCCATCCTGGCGATGGCCTCGAAAGAACCGCCGATGGCCAGGTGCAGCGACTGGGACCTGCGCATGATGTGCGCCTGTTCCTCGCCCCGGAGGCGAACGCCCGAGCTGATCTGAAGGGCGAACCACATGATCAGGGCGCAAATCCAGAGAACGGCGATGATGACCACGCCCTTTTCGGAACGAAGACGGTTGAACGTACCGCTTCCTCCCGCATCGGTATTTCGATCGCGCCGGACCGCCATGCTACGATCCCTTCCTCTGCTTCTGCTGCTGCTTGAGCCCCGGAGCCTGGAGCATCCCGGGCAGCTTCGGCATAGACCGGGAGAACAGGCAGTTGGGGATGAGAAACGTGGAATAAGGAGCGCTTCCGTCTCCCGTCACCCAGGTGACCACCACGGACTTCGGAATCGAGAAGAGGTCCGACCATGCCCCTCCGCCGCCCTTGTCCTCGCCCGTATAGGTGAGTTCGAAATTCGCGACGTCGACGGCATGGAACTTCAGTCCGCTTTTTTCGGCTTTTCTCGGCTCCATCTGAAGAAATTCGGTTACGGATTCGGAGTGGTAGGGATCTGCCGGTATTTCGGCGTAGTAGAGTTTTTTCTCCTCAGGAAAAAACACGTACCGCGCGATCACCGGCGCTCCCCTGGTGATGGCTCTGACGGAGTGGTCCGTGCAAAACGCCAGGGAGCGTTCGTCTCCCTCGAAGAAAATTCCCTTCTGTCCATCGATGGTCACGGCCATGGGATCGAAACAGGCCAGCTGGAGCTTCAGCAGATGGATCAGGGCCGGCATATCGCTGTAGGTACGGTTCTGTTCGCGTTCCCAGGAGCGAAGCGTAAAGCTGAGGCAGATCGCCATGATGCCGATGACAAGTGAAGAGATGAAGGTGGCCAGGACCAGTTCGATGAGCGTGAAGCCGGAGCGTTCGTGCAGGATGTTCATCCTCCTGCCCTCCGCCGCACCGCTTTTCCTGATGGGATTCGGTCGGCTCAACGTCCGGTCTCCTCGGGAATCAGAATGCTGAATTCCAAAACTTCGCCTCCGTACCGCAAAAGCACCCGATGGAGCTGTCCCATCCGGTTCTTCACGCCCCCGCTCCCGGGCAGCTGCACCGGTGTGAGCGCAATCTCAACCCGTGGGCTGCCTGCGGCTTTTCCCAGGATCAGCTGACCCTCCCCGGCCTTGTGCGGGTCTGCGAGAATTTCCTGGGCCGCCGCTTCCAGAATCGGCTGAACCATGCTCTTGCCTTTCAACCGGTGACCGTAATGGAGAGCGGAGGAAATGAGGCCCATGACGCCGCCGATGACGACCACGCCGATGACGAGGGCCACGATGACTTCCAGCAGAGTGAAGCCGCCCTGGGATCGCTTCCCCTGCATCGCGCCGGCACTCATCGGGGATCCACGGCCGTCAGCCGGACGGAGCTGAACAGAGGGTGCAGGGAAATGCGAAAGGCCCGCTGCCGGTCGAACTCGATTTCGATGTCGTTCCCGATCAGGCTTCCGTCCGGGAAGAAAAGAATCATCCTGTCGTTCGTTTCGGGATCGATTTCCAGGTTGTCCGCGTAGATATCCACGTTCTGAGGGATCGCGTTCCTCATAGGCAGTTGAATGTCGTAGGTCTTGTCGGTGCCGCTGATACGGAAGGCGACGATTTCCCCCGTGTTCATGGCGCGCACGTGGGCGCGTTTCAGGGTACGGGTGAATTCCTGGAGAAACTCCCGGTCCTCCATGCGCCTGATTCCGGCCCCGATGCGCGGGGCAAGCGTAGCCGCGGCGATCGATACGATGATCAGCACGATGATCAGTTCGAATATGGTAAAGCCCGATGCATTCCTGTGAGGCGATGCAGCCATGCCGTTTCTTTTCATGTTGATGGTTGGGGGCTTCCCGGCACCTGGGACCCGGTGGCCCGGAAACCTCTAGAACTGTATTTCGTTGATGCCGAAAATGGCCGTGAACATGCTCAGAACCATCACCGCCATGACCAGGCCCGTGCCGATGATGATCACCGGTTCCAGCAGGGCCATGAACCGCTGCAGGCTCCTGTTCAGCTCCTTGTCGAAGAAGTCTCCCAGGCTCAGCAGTCCCTCGCCCAGATTCCCCTGCTCCTCGGAGATGCGCAGCATGGTACCGACCCGTGGGGGAAAAGCCGTCGAGGATCTGAAAAAGTTGCTCATGGAATGTCCCGCCTTGATCTCCCTGTGCAGCGGGCCGACCGCCTGCTTCAGCACGGTGTTGGTGAGCAGTTCCTCCCCCAGGCTGATGGCGCGGAGCAGGGGCACGCCCGACTGGATCATGGTGCCCATGGTGCGGCAGAAACGGGTCAGTTCGCTGTGCAGGACCAGATAGCGCGAGAAGGGGAAATAGAACAGGAGGCGGTCGATGACGCGACGGACCGGCGGCTTCCTGTAGAGATAGCGGCCGCCGTAGAACCCGACGCCGAGAAGCACGGGAATGATCCAGCCGTACTGCTCCAGGAAAAGACCGGCCTGGAGCATGATGCCGGTCAGAAAAGGCACTTTCTGATTCAGATCGTGAAAGATCTGTGCAAACTTCGGGATGACGTAAACCAGGAGCACGACCATCGAAATAAGGCTGGTGACCAGAAGGATGCAGGGATAGATCATGGAGGAGACGAGCGCCTGCCGGAATGCCTGCCGCTGCTCCATGTAAAAGGCGAAACGTTTGAGGATGGGACCGAGCGTGCCGCTGGCCTCACCCGCGCGGACCATATGGTCCGACAGGTTTCCGAAGATGTCTCCGTACTTGGCGATGGCGCTCGACAGGTCGCTTCCGCCCTGGACTTCCTCGAGAAGCCCCTGCACCACCCGCTGGAAAACCTTGTGCGTCTGGTTGGTGCTGATGAGTGCCAGGGCGCGGTCCACGGGCAGCCCTGCCAGGAGCAGGTCCGAAAGGTCATAGAAAAAACGGATGATGTGTTCCTGGGGGACCCGCCTGGGCGAGCGGTTTTTCACCGGCTTTACGCGGGTGGGGTAGAGCCTGCCGGATTTGAGCTTCCGGACGGCTTCCAGTTCGGAGGCCGCCTCCAGCACCCCCCGCTGGATCTCTCCTCGAGCGTCACGCGCCTGGTATTGAAAATAGGCCATTCTCTGGGTTCATCCGTTCGGTTGGTCGAAATTGAGAGTCCAAAGCAGAAAATCCGCCGACAAGGCGGAATCCGGGAACATTCCCGCCTGAAACACCCGCGCCCGGGCGTTCAGGAAAGACTGGTGACCCGAAGCACCTCCGAAAGAGTGGTGATCCCGTCGAGGGCTTTCCTATAGCCCTGGTACAGGAGCGGACGGTACCCCTGTGCAAAAGCGGTCTGAGCGATGTTGCCCGCGCTCTTGCCGGCAACGATGTCGGATCGCACCGCTTCACTCACCGGCAGGACTTCATAGATGCCCTGCCGTCCCCGGTAGCCGGTATGGCTGCACTTGTCGCATCCCCTGTTGTGATAGAGCGTAACGGAGTCGGGGAGATCGGTGAGCACCTCCCGGAGGCGGATTCTGTCCGCTTCCCGGGCTTCGTAAGGTTCCCGGCAATGGGGGCACAGCACCCGCACGAGCCTCTGAGCGAGGATGGCCAGGAGCGAGTCGGCCATGAGGAACGATTCGATGCCGATGTCCCGAAGGCGGGTTACGGCGCCCGGAGCGTCGTTGGTGTGCAGGGTGGACAGGACGAGATGGCCGGTGAGGGCGGATTCTATGGCGATGTCCGCGGTTTCCTTGTCGCGTATTTCGCCGATCAGCAGCACGTCCGGGTCCTGCCGCACGAGGGAGCGCAGGGCGTTGGCGAAGGTCAGGTCGATCTGCGGCTTCACCTGGATCTGGTTGATCCCGTTGATCTGGTATTCGACCGGGTCTTCCACCGTGAGGATTTTTCGCGTTACGGAATTCAGCTTCTTGAGCACTCCGTAGAGCGTTGTGGTTTTGCCGGAACCGGTGGGGCCGGTGACGAGAATCATGCCGAAAGGCCGTTCGATGAGTTCCAGCAGGTATGTCAACTGTTCCGGGTCCATGCCCAGGGTGGCGAGGTTGTACTCTACGGCTTCCTGGGCCAGAAGCCGCAGCACGATGCTCTCGCCGTAGATCGTGGGGACCGTTGAAACGCGTATGTCGACTTCGCGGTTTCCGAACCTGAGTTTGATCTTCCCGTCCTGGGGCAGCCGGCGTTCGGCGATGTTCAGGTTGGCCATGAGCTTCAGGCGGCTGATGATCGCAGCCTGCATGGTCTTGGGCGGCTGGTCGAGGTCGAACAGCACTCCGTCGACGCGGGCCCGGACCTGAAAGGAGCGCTCGAAAGGTTCAAAATGAATGTCGGAGGCGCGCATGTCCAGGGCCCTGGAAATCAGCACGTTCACAAGACGCACGATCGGGGCTTCCTGTGCCAGCCCACGCAGGTGTTCGAGGTCTTCTTCGAAGCCGTTCTGCATGATGCCGTCGCCTTCCTTCGAAAGCGCTTCGGCCTCCCTCGCCGCTTCCCCGTACAACCTGTCGATGGCGGTCCGGATTTCCTCCCGCTGACCCAGGCAGAGGCTCACTTCCAGGTCGGCGAAATAACTGCCGATGGTGTTGAGCAGGGAAAGATTGAAGGGGTTGTTGACCACAACGCGCACGCGGCCGCTTTCTATGTGAATGGGCAGAATCGAGTGCTTGCGCAGGAAAGGCATGGAAACGCCTTCGAGCAGAACGGGTTTTTCGGGATAGTCCTCGCGTTCCAGCAGGGGCAGCCCGGTGTTTTCAGAAATAATCCGGAGCACCCGGTGCTCGTCCGTTATCGTTATCTGCTCGAATGCCTCCAGAAGAGGCAGGCCTTCTGTGAAATATGATGTTCTCAGTTGTCGGACATGGTCTTCGGGAAGGTTGAACTCCTTCTGGAACAGGTCGAGAAGGGTTTCGGACTGGCCCATATGCACTCCTGCCTGGGAAAGTAGGTTCAGATCTCGCAGGATACTTAACAAATCCGGTCAGAAAAGTAAATCGCCGCACTTTCGCCAACCATCCCGAAGGGTTCCGCCTCCGCCCGGGTGGCGGACGGAGGCGGCGGCGGGCGCCGCCCGCCGCAGGGTTTTCCCCTAGAGAACCTTGACGGTGTTGAGCCATCCGGGGCTGTCCTTGACGGCCTCGTCGATGGCACCCTGGGACCCGAGCACTTTCACGATTCCCTCGTC
>JAJFUA010000390.1 GCA_021372635.1 Desulfobacteraceae bacterium
GACGAAGCCTATGGTCCTTCGCCGGAATTCGGCCTGCACGTTGTCGTCCGCCTTCCAGATATCCCGCCCCATGACCAGGTACGTGCCCGCGGTGGGAAAGAGCAGCAGTCCCAGGATGAAGAGCAGCGTGGATTTTCCCGAGCCGGAAGGTCCCATGATGGCCGCCATCTCTCCCGGATACACGCTCAGACCGATCCCCCGGAGCACCTGGATGCTCCCGCTTCGATTCCGGTATTCCTTGGTGAGACCTTCGATATGCACGATCGGCCCGCCACCGGCGGATGACGAATCTTCAGAGGGCGTCTGTCTATTCATAGCGCAAAGCGGAGACCACCTCCATGCGGCTGCCCCGTAGAGAAGGCATGAGCCCTGCCGCCACACCCAGCACGCACGACACGACGAGACTCATGGCCACGCTCAGTCTGAACAGGCCGGCCGGCGGGTCGCTGCCCAGCCCGATGCTGATGCATTCTATCGCCACCCGCCCCAGCGCGATTCCCAGCAATCCCGAAGACAGGCTGAGGAACAGCGCCTCGCAGAGAAACTGCGCCAGGATGTGCCTGCTCTCGGCCCCTATGGCCTTCTTCAACCCGATTTCCCTCGTCCGGGCCTGGACGGCCGACATCATGCCGCTCCACATCCCGAAGCCTCCGAGAATCAGCGTGGCGGCGATGGACACGTAAATGAACAGCTCCATCCACCACGCCACCTTCCGAACTCTCGTCAACTGCTCCCACGCAACGTCGACCCGAAGCCTCTCCGCCGGCTGGGACGAGAGCACCAGTCCCGGAATCCCCGAAGCCACGCGTTCGACGTCGTCCCAGGTGCGGCAGCGGAGGTACGCCGTATTGGGCGGCGCAAGCCCCGGTATCCTGTCCTGGGCCGTCGTCATGGGCAGGAAAGCGTAGCTGACGCGATCGCCGATCCCGGCGCCCCCGAGCACTCCCGTCACCTCGTAGAGGTCCCGTTCGATCTGCAGCAGGCTTCCGGCCACATTCTGGCGGCCGAAGATCTTTCGGGCGAGATCCGCTCCGAGCACGCAAACCCGCTTGCGGCCCGTCACCGCCTCGGGTGGGAAAAGCGTCCCCGATGCGGGCGAAAAGCTGTTCACTTCCCAGAAGTTTTCGTCGACCGCCATGAGCGTAAAAGACTGCCGGCCCTTCCGGGAACCGGAGGAAGCCGAAGTCTTCTTGAACGCGGCGACGCTCACCCCCCGCACGCCGGGCATGGAGCGGAGGGCCTCCAGCGTGGCCGGCCGGAACCACTGAGGGGCCGAAAGGTCCTGCCTCGAAGCGGGTTCGTCGAAAAAGATCTTCACCCTCGTGGCGCCGCCGAGAAGGTCGAGATCCTCGTTCAGGGTGATCTTGACGTTCCGCCCCATGGTCACGATGGTGACGAATCCGGCCGTTCCGAGCGTAATGGCGAGGATGACACCCAGGTAGCGCCTGCGCTGGCGAACCGCCTGGCGCATGCTTATGCGCAGTATATCCCACAGTTTCAGCATCAGCCGGTACCCCGTGCTCCGTTCCCCGCCTTCCGCCTCCCGCGGCTGAACCGCCCGCCGTTCAGGAAAAACCCTCCGCGGCGGGAACATCCGCTTCGCAGGACCCGGCGGCATCGTACAAGTCGTCGATGCGAACGGCATATTTCCCGGCCAGCCGGTCCATGACCTCCAGCACACGGTCCAGGTGATGCTGCTCGTGCGTGCTCATGAAAGCGGTGCGAATGATGGCGTTTCCCCGGGGAACCGCGGGGTAGACGGCGGGAACCGCGAAAATCCCGTTTTCGAACAGTTCCACGGCAAACCGGTAGGCTTTCTCTTCCTCCCCAATGCGCACGGGAACGATCGGCGTTTCTCCCTTTCCCACATCCAGCCCGATTTCCCTGTACCCGTCGCGGGCCCGCCGGGCGTTTTCGTGAAGCCGGTCGATGCGCTCCGGTTCCTCCGCCAGTATATCGAGGCAGGCCAGCACGGTGGCGACGTTGACCGCCGGCAGGGCTGCGGAGAAGATCAGAGTTTTAGAACTGTGCCTGAGGTATTCGAGCACATCCAGGTCATCGGAGGCAATGAACCCGCCGATGGAGGCCAGAGCCTTGCTGAAGGTCCCCATGATGAAATCGACCCGTTGGGTCATCCCGAAGCAGTCCGCGGTTCCGCGTCCGTTTCGACCGAAAACGCCCAGGCCGTGGGCGTCGTCGACGTACAAAAAGAGTTCCGGATCGTTCTCTTTCAGCACGGCCAGTTCCGGGAGCGCGGCCAGGTCCCCGGACATGCTGAAAACCCCCTCCGTTATCAGGAAGATGCACGACCTCGGGTGTTTTTCCCGCGCGCGCGCCAGCTTGCGCGCCGCATCCGCCGCGTCGTTGTGTTCGAAGGGAACGATGCGGGCCCCGGAAGACCGGCAGCCGGTATAGATGCTGGCGTGATTCTCCTTGTCGTAGAGGATCACGTCGCCGGGTTCCAGGAGGCATCCGATCGCGCCGAGATTGGCCCCGAACCCCGTCGTGTGGACCAGTACCCCCTTCTTTCCCAGGAACTCGGCGAGACGCCCCTCCAGGGTTTCGTGGAGCGTCATGTTCCCGCAGAGGAACCTCGACCCTCCGGGCCCCGTGCCCCAGCGGCGCAGCGATTCAGCGGCCTTTTCCTTGACCCTGCGATCGCTGCTCAACCCCAGGTAGTCGTTGGAGGCCACCATGACCAGGCGCTTGGAGCCGACTTCCACTTCGGGCCCGCACGAGCGGGAAATCGGGCGAAAATACGGGTACATTCCCGCCCTTCTGGCAGCCTGGATGTAGGACGCGAAAGGTTTGCAGCGGTCGTGCAGCTTCATAACCTCTTAGATCCGTTCAAGGGTAAGCGAATCCTGCGAACGGGGCGTCTGCCGCCGCGTTCGTGAGCGCCCGGCCAGAACCGATCGGCCGACCGCCGTCACAAGGCCGTTCTGTGATGCCACACCGGTATGAATTGGAAACGAGGGTTTCAATTTAGCACACCTGTGACGAATCCTGGAAGAGCTTTTGTATCCCGAGAGGTTATCTTTATCCTTCAGGAATCATTTCAAATCGTTACAATGAATCTCGAGAAAATGGGCGAATTCTCACGAAGTTTCCCAGGATGCTTTACATTCTCGTTATTGTGGCTTCAAACAGGCATTCCTCGAACGACCGGGCAACGGATGCAATGTCGTACCGGGAAGCCAGCCTGCGGCTCTCTTCCTTCATCCGCCCAAGCCGTCCGCCCGGCTGCAGGCACTCCCGCAAGGCGTTCTCGAACGCCCCGGCGTCGCCGGCCCGGCACAGGAACCCGTTTCTCCCCTCCTCCACCAGTTCGGCTATCCCGCCGACGTCGCTGCCCACCACGGCCAGTCCCGAGGCCAGGGAGATCAGTCCCACGATGGGAAGCCCTTCCGAGAGGGAGGGCATGACCAGGATGTCGCTCCGCCCGACGATCGACTCCACCACTTCCTGCGGCTGCCAACCGTGAAAGCGGACGCGCTCTTCGAACCCATGGTCGTTTGCCCGGCCCCGGAGCAGATCCATCTCCGGCCCGTCGCCCACCATTTCCAGCCGCCAGTCGAGGTCGGTCACCCCGGACAGCACGTCCAGCAGGAACGCCAGGTTTTTCTGTGAGTTGAAACGGCCCGCGAACACCAGGCGCGGGGGAACGTTCGTCGCCGGGTTCGCCCGGATCTTCGACAGGTCCACCCCGTTGGGCAGCACTTTGACGGGCACGTCGTAGGCGCGTTCCGCAAGCAGGCGGATATGTTCGCTCGGAGCGGTCACCACGGCCGCGTCTTTCCATATGGGTCGCGTGAACGGCTTTACCCAGCGGAAAAGACGGTCGGTCTGGTGGGGGATGGCACCCGGCACGTCTCCCAACTGGGTGCTCACGATATAGGGAATGCCCGTGGCCCGGTGCAGCAGCCAGCCGAGGACGCCCGTGGGAACGGCGAAGTGCGCGTGGATCACGCCGGGTTTCCAGGTTAGCGCGTGCCGAAAGGAAGGGAGCAGGTTTGCGGCGAGAAACGCGGCCATCTCCGGCACGGAGCAGGTGTGCGGTCTCCGTCGCAGGGACCGGTTCCGGTACACGGCATACCCGCAGGACGTCTCCAGGCGGGGGAGTCCCCGAAAATGGACGGTCTGGACGCGGATTTCGTGGCCGAGGCGGGCCAGTTCCCCGCACAAGTCCCGGCAGAAGCGGCCGCCGCCCCCGCCGACGGGGGGGAATTCGTAGTTCAGGGTCAGAATCCGCATGAGCGACCCGCATCGAAAGGAACGGCCGCGGAGCAGCCTGTCCGGAAGTTCCGGTCCGAAGACGCGAAGGCAATTTCGGCTGGTGTTTTCATCTTCATCCGCCGTTATTCCCGGTCGATTTTCAGGAGCACGGAAGATCCCCCGTCATGGAGAACGCTGATCTTCTCCCGGTTCAAGGGCGCCGGAAGCAGATCGGAAGGATCGAAACTGACGGAGATCGGCCCGCTCCCGTCGTCCCGCGGCATGAGCGTCATCCCCGCCTCCCGCGCCCAGGGCCACAGCAGCATTCCTTCCCCGAACGTCAGGCCGGCCAGGGAATAGGGCGCGCTCTCGCCCGGAAAAAGCAGGCGCACTCTGCCGCCCGTTTCCGCCGTATCGATCCGGAGCCATCCCGACCACTTCGCGGGCACGGGCACGGCCCGAACGTTCCGGGAATCGGCACCGCCGCCGGCCGGGCTTTCGCAAACCTTCATTTCGGACCGTTTCCCGGGATTGTGCACCAGGACGCGAAAGCCCCCCGTCGCCGGAAGCCCCCCGGGGTCCACTTCGATCCACCGGTAATCGGAAGCGGCGATCCTCCCTTCCCGGGCCAGGAGACCGTGCCTTCTCGGCCGGCTCAGGGCCGAAAAACGGACATCGGGACTGGTGATCCACCACCGATTCTCGTCCATTCCCTCGAAAGACGGGTGATAGACCAGGGGATGGTACGTCGCGGCAAACCGGAGATCCGGCCGCACAAGCCATTCCCTGGCACGCTCGTCCCCATCCATCGCCGCATGGTGATACACCGCCCCCAGCCTCATGGCCCCGTGCAGCAGGTAGTAAGGCATGACGATGATGCTCGTGTAGAGAACCCGGTCGCCGGGCCGGGCCGCAGAGAGCAGAACGCGCGGCTGCTCGGGTTTGAAATCCAGGGGCTGGCGCAGGCGCTGGTGCTCCGCGATGGCGATCATCTGCTCCCCGCCGATAGCCGCCGCATGGACGACATATCCCAGGAGCAGGGCCAGGACGACGGGCGGCCAGGCAACGACGCCCCCTTCCGCCGCGCCCCCCCGGAATCGGTCCCGGCAAAGGCTCCAGGAACGCTCCGCGCAAATCCGGACCGCCTGGGCCGTCAATCCCAGCACGACCACAAAGAGCGGAATCCACACCCGGAGGATCACGTCCGCGGGGTGGTTGGACACGTAGAACAGGAGGCCGAACAGGCCGAGAGAGTATACGGCGGTGAACCGCAAAACGACCCCTCGACGCTCCCGCGTCAGGGTCATGAGGCCCAGGACGGCGGCGGCGAGAAAAATCGGCAGGGACCCCAGCAGTCCGCCGTCCAACCGCATGATTTCCACCACGACCTGGGCGAGGGATTGCGCCGCTCCCGCCAGGATCTTCGCCAGGCGGCCGTCCCCGGCGGGCAGCAGGGAAGGGACGCTCAGGGGAACGCCCCGCGCGAAGGCTGAAATAAAAAACGGGACGAGCGCCGCCGTACCCGCGCCCGCAGCCCCCAGCAGCACCCGTTTTCGGGATTTTCCGTCCGCCAGGGCAAGGCAGAGCGCCAGGGCAAGGACGCAGTAGACCGCGCCGACGAGGTGCATGCCCACCAGGAGCAGGGAGCCGATCGCCAGGGTATACGGCGCATCGCCGCGGCGTGCGACGATGCGGGCGAAGACGAAAACCGCCGCGGCCATGGTGACGTTGGACGGTACGACGTTGTGCAGTCCCGTATCGGGAAACACTTTGAAGGCGAGGAGCACGAGGGCCAGACCGGCCGTGGTCCTCCCGAAAAGGGCCGCCAGCAGGCAGGCGAAGGATGCGCCGAAAAGCACCGGTCCCAGATGCCACAGCAGCCGGTAGGCCGCCATGAGGTCCATGCCGGTTTTGCCGAGGGCGAGGAGGATCAGGGAAAACAGGGGATGGTAGACCGGAAACACCCGGGATCCGGCCAGAAATCGCTGGTGTTCCGCCTCGGGGCTCGAAGACGGTCCGTAAAGCTGTCTGCGCAGGTCGTCCAGGGCGGGGCAGTCCTGAAAATAGCACTCCTCCATCTGCCTGGTCTTGAGCACGTAGGTGAGCGTATCGTCCGCCTCGGGAAAGAGGGACCAGCCTTGCAGGGGCCAGAGGGTGAACGCCCCCTGGACTGCGATGTAGAGGACCAGACCGCCCGCCAGGATCAATGAGGGCAAAACCCGCCGAAGCCAAGAACTTCCGTCCAGGGCCGCAAACAACGCAGCGACCCTGCCCGCGTTCTGCGCCCCTCCGGCTCCATCGCGCAGCATGGCTCCCCCCTCCTTCCCTGGACTCATTCCCCCGGCGGGACCTCCCGGCCCCGCCTCAGTGCATCCATCTCTCCCTCCACAGCTCGAAGGCCAGCAACGTCCAGAGCATCTTCCGGTTGTCACGGATGCCGGCCAGGTGTTCCTTCCACAGCCCCCGCACGTAGCCGGGATCGAACAGGCCGCCCCGCTCGAGCCGCCGCTCGGAGAGGAATTCTTCGGCCAGGGGCCGCAGGGGGCCCAGGAGCCATTTGCCCATCGGCATGTTGAACCCCTTCTTCCCCCGCTTCAGGATCGCGGAAGGCAGAAATCCCTCCAGCGCCCTGCGCATCAGGTACTTTCCCGTCAGCCCGCGCAGCTTCAGGTGATGGGGAAGGTTTCCCGCATATTCCAGAAACAGGTGATTCAGCAGGGGGGGGCGGACTTCCAGGGAGCAGGCCATGCTGGTCCGATCCACTTTGGGGAGGACGCATCCCTCCAGGAACAGCTTCAAATCGCAGTAAAGAATCCGGTTGACCAGGTGCGAAGCCCCCGACGCTTCGGCATGAGCCGTCGCCACCTCTTCCACTCCGACGACGTTCGCCGGATCGCGCAGCAGCGCCCGCCTCCGTTCCTCCGTGAAGGACCCCATCCAGATGTGATGGCGCACCTCGGGCGCTTCGGACTGGCCGGTAAGAAACCGGCGGAGCTTGAAATCGAGGCTGAGATAGTCCATCGATACCGGAAGCCTGTCCACGAGCCAGGGGATCACTCTCCGGCGGATCGGAGCGGGAACCAGCGACTGGTAGTACTTCGCGAGCAGGTGGGCCGGCAGGGTCGGATAGCCGCCGAAGAGTTCGTCGCCTCCGTCGCCGCTCAGCGCCACCTTGACGTGCCCACTGGCGAACCGGGAGAGCAGCATCGTCGGAATCCAGGACGAATCGGCGTTGGGTTCGTCCATGGACTCCCCCAGGTTTTCCAGGATTCCCAGGGCCGTGCGGGAATCGAACGGGAGTTCGTGGTGTTCGGTCCCCAGATGCCGTGAGACCATGCGTGCGTATTGCGATTCGTCGAACGACGGATCGTCGAAAGTAATGGAAAAGCTCCTGACCCTCCCGGAGTAGGACCGGACCATCGCAGCCGCCACGGCGCTGGAATCGAGGCCGCCGCTGAGCATCACGCCCACGGGGACGTCGGAGAGGAGTTCCAGGCGCACGGCCCTGTCGAGGGTATTCCTGAATCCGTCGACGTAATCGGCCGTAGACCGCACGGGCAGACGTTCGCTCTTTTCCAGCCTCAGGTCCCAGTAGCGTTCCAGGCGGCAACGGCCCTTTTCAATGGTAAGGCAATGCCCGGGCGAAAGCTTGCTCACGCCTTGAAAGATCGTACGCGGGGAGGGAACGTATTCGTAGGAAAGGTATTGATTCAGCGAAACGGGATCGAGGCGCCGCTCCACCGCCGGGTGCGCCAGGATGGCTTTCAGTTCCGAACCGAACGCCACGCCTCCCGGCAAATCGGCGTAATAGAGCGGCTTCACGCCGGCACGGTCGCGGGCCAGGAACAGCCGTCGGCGTTCCTTTTCCCAGACGGCGAGGGCGAATATGCCGTTGAGCCGGCCGAGGCAGTCCGGGCCGTATTGCTCGTAGGCGTGCACGATCACCTCGGTGTCGCTCTGGGTGTAGAAGCGGTGTCCGTTCCCTTCGAGGTCCCGCCGCAGTTCCGGTGCGTTGTAGATTTCCCCGTTGAAAACGATCCAGACGGTTTCATCCTCGTTGTGAATGGGCTGCCGGCCGCTGAGCAGGTCGAGTATGGCCAGGCGCCGATGCCCCAGTCCCACGGACCCGCCCAGGTAAAATCCCTCCTCGTCGGGTCCCCTGTGCGTCATGCTTCGCGTGATCCGAGCGAGGACGATCGGGTCCACAGGGGTTCCGGGGTCGAAATGCAGGACGCCGCAGATGCCGCACATGGGCCGCCCCCCTACCTGTCCGTCCTGAAGACTTCCCGGACCACGTAAGTGGGTTTTCCCTGGGATTCGTGATAGGTACGGACGAGCAGCTCGGCGGTGATTCCCATCAGGACGCACTGAAAACCCAGGATGAACAGCAGTGCGGACAGGAGCAGCAATGGCGTCTGGATGAAGGAAACATTGTAGAGGAACTTCTGGAAGAGCATCGCCAGGCCGCTGACGAAGCTCAGCCCGATGAGCGTCAGCCCGGAGCCGCCGAAGATCCTGACGGGGCTGGAGTAGAGGTACCCCAGGAACTTCAGGGTCAGCAGGTCCAGGATGACGCTGAAGGTTCGTTCCAGGCCGTACTTGGATTTCCCGTGCAGGCGCGGCCGGTGGTTCACCGGCACCTCAGCCACCGCCGCTCCCACATTGAGGGCCAGGGCGGGGATGAACCGGTGCATCTGGCCGTAAAGCCGGACGTGCTGCAGCAGTTCGCGGCGGTATGCCTTCAGGGTGCAGCCAAAATCGTGCAGCTTCAGGTCCGTCACCCTGGAGATGATCCAGTTGGCGACATGGGACACCATCCTTCTGCGAAGCCAGTGGTCCTTGCGGTCCACCCTCCAGCCGCTCACGAGATCGTAGCCTTCCTCCAGCCTGGCGAGCAGCCGCGGGATGTCGGCCGGATCGTTCTGCATGTCCGCATCCAGGCAAACGACAACCTCTCCCGAGGCGTGGTCGATACCGGCCGATATGGCCGCCGTCTGGCCGAAATTGCGCCGCAGTTGTATGACCATCGTCCTCGGGTCGGCCTGCGCGATGCGCCGGAGTTCTTTCAGCCCGGCGTCCGTGCTGCCGTCATCGACGTAGAGGATTTCAAAGGAGAGACCGAGCCGGTCCAGGGTGGCGAGCAGGTCTTCATGAAGAGCCGGAATGTTCGGTTCTTCGTTGTGGACGGGAATGACGACGGAAAGATATGGGCCATCACCTGCGGAGACTACGTTCAACCCGAAGTCGAGCTTCGCCTTCACAACATTCTCCCTGATCTGGATGATTTCCGGGCCGGAAGCCCGATGCAGCGTGGGACTGTGATTCGTGTGGAAGGCTGAACTATATGGAAATCGGCCGGCCGTGTCAACAAGGCATGCGGAGCGGCTTTGCCCCGGCCGGTTCATCCACGCGGAGGCCCGGAGCGGACACCGCCCGCGTCCGGGAAGGAACTCAGCCCGGACAGTACGATTCCTTCCACGGACGAGGTGCGCACCAGCCAGTGCAGGAAGGAGCGAAGCTTCGAGACGAGGCGCTCCACGGCCGCCCCTGTCCGGAACCCGGGCGTCGCCCCGGGCAGGAGTTCCGAAGAGTGCAGAAACATCACCAGCACCCGTCCCCCGCGGCGCCGGTGCAGCCGCACGGCCAGTTTCATGGAAGAGAGGGGAAACCACGCCGGCTGAATTCCCGCGACGGCGACGGAGCGGTAGGCGCTGAACAGCATCGCGGCCTTTTCCGGGCGCAGGACGGACGCCAGGGAGTAAAGGCGTTCGCGCGCCCGGGGAAAAACCGAAACGAGAGTCAAGGGCGCCTCCAGCACGGCGCGGCCCCCGGAAGAGCTTTCCAGCAGATACGGCCGCTCCGGGGCCAGGAAATGATCGGGGCCGTCCGGAACGCGCCTCGCGGGCACTATGCTGCTGTCGAGCTTTATTCCATGCTCCGGGAGCAAGGCCGAAACCTGCCGTCCGAGGTCGAAGCGGCCCATGCGAAAGGATTGAGGCCTGAGGCCGAATTCCCTTTCGACCGTCGCAAGGAGGGTCTCGAGTTTTTCGCGCAGCAGATCCGAGGGCAGCAGGTCCGAAGGGATCGGCTCCGGCAGGCCGAGATCCGCGAAAGGAGGAGTGTTCCACGGATGCAGGTGCGCCCCGATTTCGGCTCCACGCCGGTCACGCCATTCCGCCAGGATCTCACGGCAACGGGGATCGCGGCACACCGGGTAAGTGGGGAGGAGAGTCAGGGGAAAGCCGAACTCCCGTGGGATGAATTCGAGCCTGCGCAGGGCCTCGACGTTCCGGACGCCCGCGGGTTCGCGCGGATACCGGCCGGAAAAGAGCCCCTCCTCCTCCACATCCACCGTGACCGCAATCTTCAAGCGCACCTCCATGCGGCCGCATCCGGGGCGCGCCCGCCCGACAGACACCGCCACGTGAAACGACGCCAGACCCGAGCGCTCGTCGCCACCGGAACCGACCGCTCCCCTACCCGCGATTGCCGCTTGTGAAGGAAGCGCATTCGGATATAATGTCGGGCGGGCCGCCCCCCGGCAATCAGCTAAGCCTCCAAAAGGATTGAATATTTTGACAGGCATTCAGAATGTCACGGAAAGGGCCGCCTGTCAAGGCGTGAAGCGGCGGATCATCTTCCGCCTGCGGATGGGAGCGGTCCCGGCTCCATCCTTCGGTTCTTCGGCCACTCCCGGGTCCCGCGCCCTGGCGGGCCTTTCTCCGGCGAAACGCAAGAACGATACGGAAGACACGGAATGAACAGACGCAGCGGTGTCGATTTCATCGTAATGCTCAAGCAGGCGCGACGGGTCGCGAGGCATCCCTGGATCTGGAGGAAACTGATCGCTCTGCAGGGGGAAAAGTGGCTCTTCGACTGGCTCCGGCCCGTGGATGGGCGGGCCGGAAAGATCCGCCAGGTCAGCTTCCGGATCACCGACCTGTGCAACCTGCGGTGCGCCACCTGCGGCCAGTGGGGCGAGAAGGGGTTCCTGCACGGCCGAAGCCTCGGGCAGCTCAAGCGAGAGGAGGTCTCCCCCGGACGGTACGCCGATCTTCTCGACGACCTGGTGCGCTGCGGCAATCGCCCCCTCGTGTACTTCTGGGGCGGCGAACCCATGCTTTACGAAGGCTCCGTGGATTTGATGGAAAGGGCCTCGCGACTCGGCCTGCCCGTGTCCATCGCAACCAACGGGACGAGGGTCGCGCATGAGGCCGAACGCCTGGTCCGCGCCCCGCTCTTTCTCCTGCAGGTTTCCATAGACGGCCACCGCGCCGAACTCCACAACAAGCTCCGCCCGTCGGTTGGCGGGGGCAGCAACTTTCAGGACGTGGAATCGGCCCTGGACGCCGTATCCCAGGCCCGCGGCAGCCGTCCCGGCGGCCTTCCCCTCCTGGTCTCGCTGACCGTCATCTCCCGCGAAAACATCCATCACCTGGTCGACATCTACGAGAAATTCCACCGGCAGGTCGACCTGTTCGTCTTTTATCTCTCCTGGTGGATCGATCCCGACCGGGCCTCCGCCCACGAACGGGATTTTTCGCGCCGGTTCGGCTTCACTCCTTCCCTGCACCGGGGATGGCTGGGCAGTTGGAGGCCGACCGACTACGACGCGCTGGACCGGCAGTTCCAGGAACTGGCACGGCGCTCGCGATCCCTCTCCGCCCCCCCGGCGGTCATTCTGCCCAAGGTCACGGGCGCAGCGGAACTGGAACGCTACTATACGCATCACGAATGCACCTTCGGGTTCAAAGAGTGCATTTCGATCTACCAGGCCGTCGAGATCGACAGCAACGGGGACATGTCCCCCTGCCGCGACTACCACGACTACACCGTCGGAAACGTAAAGGACGACACCATCGTCCGGTTGTGGAATTCCCCCGCGTATCGAAGATTCAGGAACAGCATCTCGAAAGAGGGGCTGATGCCGGTCTGTTCCCGCTGCTGCGGCCTGATGGGATACTGAAGACATGGGAGAGCACCGGCCGCGGGAAACGGAGGGAAACGGACGGGGAACGCCCGGCTCCGGTCCCGTCAAGACAGTCTTCCTCCTACAGGACCTCAAATTCGGCGGAACGCAGCGGCAGGCGATCGAACTCGCCTCGAGGATCGATCCTTCGCGTTTCTCCATCCGTCTGTGGCTGATGGCCGAAGGCGACGATTTCCTGCCCAGGGTCGGGGAGTTGAAGCTGCCGGTCCACTGGCTGTCCCGCGAAAAGCGCGTGGGGTTCGAAAGCCTCGTGAACCTCTGGCGCTCGCTGCTGCGCGAGCGCATCGATCTGCTGGTCCTGTGGACCGTGGTCCCGAACATCTGGGGCAGGATCCTGGGGCGGCTCACGGGAACCCGCCACATCGTGGGGACCTGCCGGGGCGGCGCTTCGCCCGCACGGCAGCACGAGGGGCTTCTCTCCACCCTGGCGGATCACCACATCTGCAACAGCACCGCCCTCGGGAATGCCTACCTCGGGCGCTACCGAGTGCCGAAAACCCGGGTCAGCGTGATTCCGAACGGGATAGACGCCCCTCCCGGCCCGCATCGCGTGCACGCCGCGTCCTCGAACCCCGGGGTGATTCTCTCCGTGGCCCGACTGGTCCCGGACAAGGATCACGACACGCTGATCAGGGCTTTCGACATCGTCGCCAGGCGGCATCCCGGGGTCGAACTACGGATCGTGGGAGACGGCCCGCGCCGGCAGGCGGTGGAAAATCTCGTGCGGCGGGCGGGGCTTTCGCAAAGGGTGCGGTTCCTTCCCGGCCGTCTCGATCCGTTTCCGCTCTACGGGGAAAGCGATATCTTCGTCCTGAGTTCCCACCGGGAAGGGCTTCCGAACGTCATCCTGGAGGCCATGGCCGCAGGGCTCCCGGTCGTTGCGTCCGCCGTGGGGGGGATACCCGAGGTGGTGCGGCACGGCCGGACGGGATGGCTGGTGCCTTCCGAAGATCCCGGAGCCATGGCAGATGCCCTGGAGCGCCTCCTTTCCGACGGCCGCACACGGTCGGCCTTCGGAGATGCCGGCAGGCGCCTGGTCGAGGAGGAATATTCCATGTCACGGATGGTCCGCTGCCATGTCGAAATTTTCGAAAAAATCACGGGCGGCCGCAGCCGAACGTAGCACCCTTCCGGCGGCCGGGGTAAACCCGGCGATGAGAGGGCTCCTGCTCCTGCTGTGCCTTGCCGCCTGCTGCGGCACCGCCTGCGCTGCGATGGGCAAGGAATGCACCGGAGTGTGGAAAATGCGGCATCTCTTCGTTACGGCGAAAGCCGGGGTCGAACAGGAGGGGAGCCGGATCCGGGGCGTGGCCCACGTGCAGGGCCTGTCCGGCCGGATCGACGCGTACCACTTCGCGGGCACCTTTCACGGTGGCGAGATAACGGCCTTTCACAGCGACGGGCATTCCTTCCGGGGCAGGTTCAGCGGTCCGGAAGAAATATCGGGGGTCCTCACGACGAAAACCGGCATGCGACTCGAAATCCGGGCGGCACACTGCAAGCCGCCGCCCGAAGGCGAATCCCCGCCCGGGGACTGTGCGCCACACGGCCCGTAGCCGCCGGGCACGACTCATTCGACGGCTGCGTCCGGCAGGCGGCGGTGCTGGAAATAGTGGTCGAGCAGGCTGCACAAGTCGTCGTTTCCGACGAATTTCGCCCGCCCGATGTTTTCCCTGTAAACATCGAGGCGCGCCTCGAAAGAGGCGATGAAATCCCGCGGGCGGCACGCTGCGGAGGCATTCGCTCCCCAGCCCATTCTTTCGAGGTAGAAAGCATTCAGATACTGTTCGAACGCATTGGCAATGGGAAAAGAGACGACCGGCTTTCCCAGAAACAACGCCTCGGAGATCAGTGTGTGGCCCCCGCCGCACATGACGTACCGGCTGGAAGCGACGTCGTCTAGGAAGCCCTCTTCCGAGTATTTCCTGAAGTGGAGGTCGCCCTCGGAACCCTCGCGGTCGAGGCCGTAGACCATAACGCGCCGTCCCGTGGCCTTCAGGAAGGAAAAGAACCGCTCGTTCGTGGGGTGCCCCTGGTAAGCGACAACGTGCCCGGCGTCCGAGGGCTCTTTCGCGAGGACGCTTTCCCTCAGGAGGGGGGCAACCAGCCGCACCGGCCTCCCGTTCCGCACCGCGGGCCGGAAGAAGGATATCACCAGGTATTCGGAAGCGTTGCTGAACAGGAAATCGATGGAGCAGCAGGTGGCGAAATAACTCGACAACTGCCGGGCCGGCACCGAGTGGAAAGAGGACGTGATGACATGCTGGTGATCCACCGAGAGGCAGGGAATGCCCAGGCTGCGGCAGGCCAGCGGCGTGAAGAATTCATAGTCGGTCAAAACGGCGTCCGGCCGGTAGGATTCGATGAGGCGCCGGACGGACTCCGTCCATCGCTTCCGCTGCAGCCAGACGGGGAGATTGTGGCGCAGCAGCGCGGCCATGGCCACCCGGTGGCCCCGGATGGGAGTATCCAGGTTCGGGCAGTCGAACACGGGGTATTCCCGGCGCAGGAGATCCAGGCCGGCCCCGCTGCCGAGAAACAGGAACTGGTGACCGGAATAGCGGCGGGCAATCGTGAGGGCGCGCATGGCATGCCCGTGCCCGGAACCGTGCACTCCGTACAGAATCCGCGCCATCGTTCTCCTTTGTGTGGGTTCAGAATGTACGCTATGTAAACTACTTTCGGCGCGACTGTAAATGATCGTTTTCGTGAAAAGCGGTCCGGACGCCGGAAATCGGCTGGAATTGCTGGAGGCAAAGCTGTGGAATGGATCTTGTGGGGAGGAATGGCGGCAATGGTCGCGGCATTCTATGCGCTCGCCCGCTTCGGGAGGGCGGCGGCACGCCCGAGCGGCCCGGAGCCGGAATTCGCCTCGCGGCAGCATCCGCCGCGAGTCTGCGTGATCGTTCCATTGTCCGGGTCCGACCGCCGCATGGGGCACTGCCTCGAATCGGTGCTCTCCCAGGATTACCCGGACTACGAAGTCCTGCTGGTCACGCGCAGCCGGGACGAGGCAGCCGCGGCCATGGCGCGGCGGGTCCTGGAGCATCGTCCGACCGGAGCGCGCCCGTGCTGCAGGCACATCGCCGGCGGCCCCGCCTCCTCCCGCGGGCAGAAAAACCACGGTCTCCTTGCCGGAATCGACGTCGCTGCGAATGACAGGGAAATCTTCGTCTTCCTGGACGCCGCCCGCGAGACTCCCCCCACCTGGCTGTCGAACCTTACGGGACCCATTGCCAGGGGAGAAACGGCCGTAACGACCGGATATCATCACATACTGCCCGCGAAAGCCGGTCTTCCTTTTCTGGGACGGGCCGTCACCGTCCTGTTCCTCCAGCATCTCCAGGAAACCGGCTGGCTGACTCAACCCTGGGGCGGGAACATGGCCGTTTCCAAAAATGCCTTCGAGGAACTCGGAGTCCGAGCGGTCTGGGAACGGAACGTGGTGGACGACGTCTCCCTGGCGGCAATCCTGGCGCAAAATGGGAAAAAGGCTAAATTCGTCCCAGGGGCACAGCTCTGCACGCCGCTGGAAAACGAGACCTTGGGGAACTGGTGCCGGTGGCTGACGCGGCAGTTGCTCTACCTGAAATTCTGCCTGCCGGGGTCCTGGATGATCGCGGGCCTTCTCGCCTGCCTGTCCGCGATTCTTCCGGCGGCCGCGATCGTCCGCATCGCCGCGGCCTCGACGGGGATGCTGCCGGCGGCCGAAGTGCTCCCGGACGCCGTTCTCCTGTGCCTCCTGCTCGGAACAGCCTTCGCATGGAAGACCTCCCACCCCTCCCCCGGCCCTCCCGTGCGGTGGCTTGCCGCGTCCTTCGCCACCATTTTCGTCGCCGCGTTCTGTCACATGAAAACCCTGTTCGCGCGCAGAATTCTCTGGCGGGGCATCCTCTATACCGTTTCGAGGGGCGGATGCGTCGAGGAAATCAGGGATCCGGGAGATGAAAAGCGGCAGGAGTGAACCGCGAACAGTCACCATGCCGCGCCCCCTTCAGGAGGCTTCAGCCTGCCGCGCCCGCCCGGGCCGGGGCAGCATGGGAGAACTCGCGCCACCACTTCCATCCCAGAAAGAGCGCGGGAACGAGCGCCGCCAATTCGGCGATTTCCCTGGGAAGGCAGTGCAGCCCGGCCACGTAGAACGCCGCTCCGGCCGCTAGAACCGACACCGCCTGCGCCAGGTGCCCCCGGTGGAACAGGCCGATCCGTTTCTGGCAGAACCCCACGGTGAGGATCGCGACGAAGCCCTTTGTCGCGATCAGGGAGAACACCGCGCCGGCGAGAGGCAGGGCAGGGATCAGCCACGCGCAGGAGACGGCGTTGAGCGCCAGCCCGGCGGTGTAAAAGCCGAGAAGCAGGACCGGCCGGTTCACGGCGATCATGAGGTACGCGGCCAGATTTTGCAGGAAGCCGATGCCCACGACGAGGACCAGGTATCTCTGGATCCAGATCGCATCGGAATACCCGGGGCCGTATACGAGGGTGATGATGCGGTCGCTTTCCGCGGCCAGGACAAACATGATCGGAAGGGCGGCCGCGAAGAGGAGGCTCGACGAGTTCCGCGCCATTCGCGCCAGTTCCCCCCTGTCTTCCCGCCACAGCACGGCAAAGAGCGGGAACATCACGTTTCGCAGGAGCAGGTTCGAGACGAGAGCGGAAAGGCCGTCGACAAGCTGCCAGGAAACCCCGTACTGTGCAACGGCGTCGGGACCCGCGTGCTGCTGGAGGAAGAACAGGTTGGCCCGGTTGTAGAAGGTGGTCGCCAGCGCCATGGCCATGAAGACGAGGCTCCCTCGCCACAGGGTCCAGAACTCCCCCGGGTTCCTGACCCCGAAGGTCAGCCGCTGTTTTCGAAGGACGAAGAAGGCGGAACCGGCGAGATTGACGCTGGCTTCGACGATTTTGTACGCGGCGATAAGACAGGGAGCGGCGCCCATCAGGAGGGCGGTGAAGCCGAAGGTGAAACCCGCGGTGGCGGCTGCCGAGCGGATCTTCCCTTCCGCATCCTGCCGTCCCTCGGCCTGGCACGCGGCGAAGAACGAACTGGCCAGCGCCTCCATCCCGAAGCCGATCCCGAACGCGAAGAAGAGGTTCCGCAGCCCCGGCGAGTAGTGCTGCAGACCGGCGAACAGCCACAGGCCGGCGAGACCGGGGACGAGGAGGCCCCCTTTCAGGGAGGAAACCTGGGCGAGTATGCCGGCGGAATTCCCGCGATTCTTTGCAAGCAGCGGGATCAGGTGCTGATTGAGACCGAACTCCGTCAGGAACAGCAGGATCTGCCCGGCGCTCAGCCCGAGGATGAACTCTCCGTAAGTGGAAGAAGCCTTCCTGGCCAGGTAGACGAAAAAGAGGGTTTGCAGAGCCTCCCGGAACCAGTGAGCGCCGAAAAGATAGAAGCATTTCCCGAAGATGTTGTAGGCGTAGCGGCCGGCTGGATGGCCGTGCGATTCACTTCCGGCAGGATTCATCCCGATTCACCCCCGGAGAGAGAGAACTGGAATACAGGGACGCGCGTGTCTGCAACGGTTTGACGTGTTCCAGCAGCAGTCCGAGGATCGTACGGCAGTTCCGCTCCACGTCGAAATCTTCCAGAACCGCCAGGCGTCCCCTTTCCGCCATCTCCAGGGCCTGCCGCCGATTCGCCGCGACCCGAAGAACGGCCCGGGCAACGGCGCTTGCATCGCCGGGGGGAACGAGGAGGCCCGTCTCGCCGTCCCGGATGATCTCCCCGATCCCGCTCACGTTCGAAGCCACGACCGGCAGGCGATGCAGCAGCGCCTCCAGGATGACCGTGGGAATGCCGTCCCGGTCCCCGCTCGCGTCGATGACGCTCGGCATCACGAAGACGTCTCCCGAACGCAGGAAGTCCGGCACCCGCTGGTGAAGGATGAAGCCGGGGAAATCAACTCTTCCTTCGAGGCCGAACATGCGCACGAGGCGGTCCAGTTCCTTTCGCTCCCGCCCCGAACCGCCGACGGTCAGGCGGAAGTCCAGGCCGGAGCCGCCCAGGATCTTGCAGGAACGGATCAAAACGTCGAACCCCTTCTTGGGGACGAACCGACCGAGGGCGAGCATGCGCAGCGGACGCCCGAACGACGGCGGAGAAGAAACGGCATGCCTCACGGGAATCCCGTTGTAAACCACGTGGATTTTCTCCCCCCTGCCGTCGGCGTACTTTTCCAGATGGCTCACATTGGCCCGGTTCTCGGTCCGAACGAACGCGCACTCCCGGATCTTGTCCTTCAGCGCGCCGTCCTGGGGAAAAATATCGCCCGCGTGGGCGGCAAAGCTGAAGGGAATCCCCGTGAGCCGGGAGGCGACCCAGGCGGCGGTGGCCGGCCCGTTCGCCCACGGGGCGTGCAGGTGCCGTATGCTGTCCCGCTCGGCCATGCGCCCCAGCCGGAAACCGCACAGGAAAGCCCACAGATTCTCCCCGGCGGCTTCCAGATCGCACCATTTCCTGGCGGGAACCGTCGCAAACAAGCTCTTCACGGCACCGGGCGCCCGCTTCCACCAGTAGAGCACGTCCAGAGGCAGGCCCGCCACGCTCGGCATGCCCAGCCGCTCCACCCCTTCCGATGCCGCCGCCATGCCGGCTGAAAGGTCCCGCTTCAATTCGCCGTAAAGCGAGTAGACTTTCAGCGGAAGCCCCATTTTTCCAAGCTGGGAGACTTCATGAAAGATGAAAGTCTCCGAAGGCTTCGGAAACCACAGCAGGATATAGGCTACTTTCGGCAGCATGAATCGCCCGTCTTGAGGTTCAAAATATAAGCCTGGGAAAAGTGACCGGCGGAAACCCGCGGGAAGCGGCGCCCGCATGAAAGAGAGGCTACTGTACCGTACGCCGCGAAAGAAAGGAAGAATTGAATCGGGCACACGCGCCAAAGGCCGTCTTCAGCGGCGCGCCGCAACGTTGAGAACTCTCCATGTAGAACCCGCAGGTGATTGACGCCCCGGCAGCCTTTGCTCTGTACCGCAGGTTACCGGGTGGCCCTGAATTCCCGGCCGCGAACGGCTTCCTGCAAGCTGAGCAGGGTTTCGTCGCAGTGCGCGGCGATCTTTCTCTTCTTCCCCAGCGAGAGCGCAAACGATTTGATATTCGTATTCTCGCGGGAGAGCCTCAGCACCTCGGCGGTAACGGATGCAAACTCGGCGTAGGCCGTTTTCGCTTCCTCCAGCGTTGCGCGCTCCTCTTCGGGAACCATGTCTGCCAGTTCCCCCAGGGACTTTTCAACGATCTCGCCCTCCCGGCGCATTTCCGCCTCGATGTCGTCCATCCGCGAGCTGTCCGATTCGACGATGTGCGGCGCATGCATGGCCTGGACGCTCAAGGCGGCCGCAAGAGCATCCGTGGCGGGCTTTACGATCAGGCTGCATCGTCCGGAGGACACGCTGGAGTCGATCAGGCTCTTGACAGCCCGCGCGAAGCGTTCCACCGATTCATATCCCTTCCCGAAAGAAAGCGCCGCGGCCTTGAAGTTGGTGTTCTGAACGGCAAACCCCAGTATCTCCCGGTCGATCTCCCGAAATTCATTCCAGCACGTGTCGAACTCCCGGGACAACTGCATTTCCTTGTCCGTGTGGTCCTGCTTGAGCAACAACTCGAGTTCGCGGCGGTCCCGCTCGACCAAATCGGAGGCACGAGTCGACTGATCGGCAAAATCCCGCGAAGCTTCATCCGTATCGGCCATGACCGCGCTCTTCTCGGCCTCCTCCGACTTGAGAAGATTGACTCGCATCGCCGACAGCAGATTCATCTTCTCCACAAGAATGCCGACGACGTTTTTCAAGTCCGGGCCTTCCCTGAAGCTGAACGCGACGAAGGCAAGCACGACCGCGAGGGCCAGCAAAACCGCCAGAGGTGCGGCGATTCTTCCACGACTTCCATTCATCGAAGTGCTCCTTTCCACCCGGTTCATGCTCCGCAGCCCGAAGAAACCTCATTGCACTTTGCAATGGGGCCTGGCCCATGCGCAATGCCTCCTGCCATGCAGCATGCAACCGGCTGCGTCTTCTTTCACTTCTTCGCGGCTGCATCCAGCGCCAGGTTGAGTTCGAGTACGTTCACGCCCTCTTCACCCAGGAAACCCAGTTGCGGACCTTCGGTATATTTCGAAATATATTGCCTTATTTCCGCAGGGGAAATGCCCCGGGCTTTCGCAACCCGCCCGACTTGCAGTTCGGCGTTGCGAACACTGATGTGCGGATCGAGGCCGCTTGCCGAGGCCGTCACGGCATCGGCCGGCACCTCCGCGCCCGAAGGGAGTCCGTTCTCGCTTCGGTAGGCGTCCGCGCGCTCTTTCACCAGATCGACGAGCTTTTGCGACAGCGGCCCGAGATTGCTGCCGCCGGAACTCGTCGCATCATAGCCCTCCGGTCCCGCCGCAGACGGACGCGGGTGAAAATACCGTTCGCCTCTGAACCCCTGGCCGATCAGGGTGCTGCCGACGATGCGCCCGTCCCGGACGATCAACGACCCGTTCGCCTGGCGGGGAAAGACGATCTGCGCCACCCCCCAGACAGCCACGGGGTAGATGCCGCAAAGAAGGAAGGCCAGGATCAGCGTCGCCGCAACCGCTGTTTTCATCTCCCGCCAAAGCGACCTGCCCCCGTTTCTGAAGTTACTTTGCCGTTCCACATCGCCGCCCGGCTCCGGAATGCCGCAGCGCGCGCAGGGCCGCCCGCGCCTCGACGCCTCGTCCGGTCCCCCCTGGTTCCTTGCCTTCGAATACCCGTCCATGGTGTCTCCTGGCTCGCATCAAACCAGCCTGAAGCCGGTGATGGCGAGATCGATCAGTTTTATGCCGATAAAGGGGGCGATGATCCCCCCGAGGCCGTAAATAAAGAGGTTCCTGCGAAGGATCACCGCCGCCCCCAGGGGCCTGAACCGGATTCCTTTCAAGGCGAGGGGGATGAGGGCAACAATGATGAGCGCGTTGAAGATGACGGCGCTCAGGATCGCGCTCCCTGGCGAGGCCAGGCCCATCACGTTGAGAACCCCTATTTGCGGGAACGTCCCCACCAGCATGGCGGGGATGATGGCGAAGTACTTGGCCACGTCGTTTGCGACGCTGAACGTGGTCAGCGCCCCGCGCGTCATGAGAAGCTGCTTTCCGATTTCAACGACTTCGATGAGCTTTGTCGGGTTGGAATCGAGATCCACCATGTTTCCGGCTTCCTTCGCCGCCTGGGTGCCGGTGTTCATGGCGACCCCCACATCCGCCTGGGCGAGAGCCGGAGCGTCGTTCGTCCCGTCCCCCGTCATGGCCACCAGGTGCCCCGCCGCCTGTTCCTTTCGAATGAGAGCGAGCTTGTCCTCCGGTTTGGCCTCCGCGAGGAAGTCGTCCACGCCGGCTTCCCTCGCGATGGCGGCGGCGGTCAGGGGATTGTCGCCCGTGATCATGACCGTTTTGATGCCCATGGCGCGAAAGCGCTTGAACCTGTCCGGAAGTCCTCCCTTCACGATGTCTTTCAGGTGAACGACGCCCACCGCCCTGCGGCCGTCGGCCACAAGAAGCGGGGTGCCTCCGCGGGAAGCGATGCGCCGGATTTCCTCTTCGACCTCCTCCGGCAGCGTGCCGCCCACGTATTCGCGAATCGCGTCGGGGGAACCCTTGCGGTATTCTTTCCCGCCCAGGTTCACTCCGCTCATGCGCGTCCTCGCGCTGAAGGGGATGAATTCCGAGCTTCCGAATTCGCCGAGTTCACGCTCGCGAATGCCGAAACGCTTGGCCAAAACGACGATGCTTCTCCCCTCCGGGGTCTCGTCGGCAAGGGAGGCGAGCTGGGCTATGGCCGCGAGTTCCACGGCCTCCACCCCTCGCGCGGGGAAAAATTCCACCGCCTGCCGGTTTCCCAGGGTGATCGTCCCCGTCTTGTCGAGCAGGAGTACATCGACGTCTCCGGCGGCCTCGACCGCCCGCCCGCTCATGGCGAGCACGTTGTTCTGGATCATCCGGTCGATCCCCGCAATGCCTATGGCGCTCAGCAGTCCGCCGATGGTGGTCGGGATGAGGCACACGAGGAGCGAAACCAGGACCGGAATGGAGAAAGACACCCCGGAATACGCCCCGAAGGGTTTCAGAGTGGCGATCACGATGAGAAAGACGATCGTCAGGGCCGCGAGAAGGATCGTCAGGGCGATCTCGTTCGGGGTCTTCTGCCTGCTCGCCCCTTCGACCAGGGAGATCATATGGTCCAGGAAGCTCTCTCCGGGATTTGCGGTGATGCGGACGGTGATTTCGTCCGAAAGCACGCGGGTGCCTCCCGTGACCGCGCTGCGGTCGCCTCCCGCCTCCCGGATGACCGGGGCGGATTCGCCGGTGATGGCCGACTCGTCCACGCTGGCCGCCCCCCGGATCACATCTCCGTCCCCCGGAATGATCTCCCCTGCCCCGACGACCACGACGTCATCCTTGAGGAGCGCTTCCGCCGCAACAACCTGGGACGAGCCGTCAGGACGCAGCCGTGTCGCCATGGTCCGTGTGCGCGCCCGGCGAAGGGTCGCCGCCTGCGCTTTCCCCCTCCCTTCGGCCATCGCCTCGGCAAAGTTCGCGAAGAGCACGGTAAACCAGAGCCAGATCACGATCTGTATGTAAAGGCCCGGCGATTCTCCGCGAGACGGGGCAAGGAAGAGTTCGACCGTCGTCAGCGCCGCGCCCGTCATGGCGACGAACATCACCGGGTTTCGCACCATGTGGCGAGGGTCGAGTTTTATGAAGGAATCCCGGATGGCCGGCAGGACAATCGTCCTGTCGAATAGAGAACGAGTTTTTCTGGTCATGGCCAAAATCCTCAAAATAGCTTTGCAGAGCCGATCATCAGGAAATGTTCCACGACCGGGCTCAGGCTGAGCACGGGAAGGAACGTGAGCGCACCGACGAGGACAACCGTCCCGATGACGAGGAGCGTAAAGGTCGCGCCCGATACCGGAAAGCTGCCGGCGCTTTCGCTGACCGCCTTTTTTCTCGCGAGGTTCCCGGCAAGCGCCAGAACCGGGACAATCACGAAGAAGCGCCCGACGAGCATCGTGATCCCCAGCGTTGTGTTGTACCAGGGTGTGTTGGCTGAAAGACCGGCAAAGGCGCTTCCATTGTTGTTGATGGCCGACGTGAAGGCATAGAGGATCTCAGTGAGGCCGTGAGGACCCCTGTTTCCGAGTCCCGCAAGCCCCCAGCCGCTGGTTGCCGCCCAGGCGGTGAATCCCAGCATTACACTGGCGGGGATAAGTATGGCCAGCGCGGCGGCCTTCACGTCGAAGGATTCGATCTTCTTGCCGAGGTATTCCGGCGTGCGGCCGATCATGAGCCCGGCAAGGAAAATTGCCAGGACCACGAAAATCAGCATGCCGTAGAGTCCGCTTCCGACGCCTCCGAACACCACTTCTCCGAGCTGCATGTTGAAAAGCGGCACCAGCCCCCCGAGAGGCATAAAGGAGTCGTGCATCGAATTGACCGCGCCGCAGGACGCGTCCGTCGTGACCGCCGCAAAAAGCGCGGAATTGAAGATGCCGAAGCGCACTTCCTTTCCTTCCATGTTTCCAGCCGACTGGTCCACGCCGACGGCGGCCAGGCGGGGATTGCCCAGGGATTCCGCCCACCAGCAGACGAGCACTCCGGCAAGAAAAAGAAGGAACATGGCCGACCAGACGGACCACCCGTGCTTCTGGTTTTTCACCGTTCGGCCGAGATGGTAGGTCAGAGCGCTCGGAATGGCGAAGATCGCAAGCATCTGGATCAAGTTCGAAAGAGGTGTCGGGTTTTCGAACGGATGAGACGCATTGGCGTTCATGAAGCCGCCGCCGTTCGTCCCGAGCATCTTGATGGCCACCTGGGAAGCCACGGGGCCCTGCGCAATCGTCTGCGTCCCGACCGTCCCATCCCCGGCAACGCCGGCGGTTTGCTGCGCGGGCGGATCGGTGTAGGGTTCGACCAGGTGGGCCGTGTCGTAAGGCCTGAAGTTCTGGGGCATCCCCTGCGAAACGAGGAAAAGCGCAACGACGAGGCAGATGGGCAGAAGAAGGTAGAGCGAAACACGAGTGAGGTCCACCCAGAAATTGCCGACGGTTCCAGCCCTGTCTCTCGCTATTCCCCGGACCAGCGCCGCCAGGACGGCGATTCCGGTGGCGGCCGACGTGAAGTTGTGAAATACGAGCCCCACCATCTGGGAAAAATACGAAAGCGTGCTCTCTCCGGCATAGCTCTGCCAGTTGGTGTTGGTGGTAAAGCTTGCCGCCGTGTTGAACGCAAGATCGGGAGCTACAGCGCCGAATCCCTGTGGATTCAGCGGAAGCAGGCCCTGCAGCCTCAAGATCAGGTATGTGAAGACCATTCCCGTCGAACTGAAAACGAGAACGGACAGGGCATACCTTTTCCAGTCCTGCTCGTGATTCGCCTCCACGCCGAACGCCCGGTAGATCGACCGCTCCACAGGCCCCAGCACGGGGTCGAGAACGGTTCTGCCACCCGGGTCGAGGACCCTCCCGAGATAGAGCCCGAGAGGTCTGGTCAGCGCCAGGAGCGCGGAAACGAACACAAACAGTTGAATCCATCCCATGAAATCCATAGGTTCGAACTCCTATTTTTCAGAACCTGTCCGGGCGCACGAGCACCACAAAGAGGTAGATGACCAGGACTAGCGACACAATGCCGACAATCAGGTTCTCGATCATTTTTGCTCCTTCGATAAAAAAGAGACATACCAACCGCATATGATGAAAAAGACAATCGTAAGCGTCATATAGAGCGCATCCATCGCGAAACCTCCTTCCATTTCGGGAACTTCGCCGGTGAGGCGATCCAGCGCCGGTCTCCTTTGCAGACAGATGGAGCAATCCCCGTGCCACGGCCATCCATCACAAAAAAACAATTATTCCCTATAGTTGACAGTGAAGATCGATTCAGGGGCCGCGTCCGGGATTGCAAAATGCAAGAGCGGGTGTTTTTCGGGTTTTCAAGATGAAAGGTGGTGAGATCGAGGGAAGGTTCAGATCGCGGCCCCACTTTTCTGTTGCATGAATCGCGGATGACGGAATAGACGTTGTACTCAACCTGAAAGAAAGGAGACAATCATGGACGGTCTGGAAAGAAACGATGCCGCCGAGCGGGCCGTGAAGGAAGCGTACACGTTGCTGCAAACGGGAGCGCTCGAACAGGCGCTCGCCCTGTTTGAGCGCGCCGAGCAGCTTTTCGGGGAAGCCGGGGACGGTCCCCGCCAGACGCGGGTCTGCACGAACAAGGCCCTTTTGCTGGCAAGGATGAGGCGCTTCGAGGAAGCACTCGACGGCTTCAGAAAAGCGCTCGGGGGGTTCGAGCGGGAAGGCGAGTTCATCCGCGTGGCCGAGCAGTGGGGTAACATCGGGTCCGTCCACCGGGATATGGAACAGCAGGACGAAGCGATCAAGAGCTACGAAGAAGCTTTGACCATCTACCGCAAACTCGGTGCAAAAGAACGGGAGGCGGACCAGTGCACGAACATCGCCTACGCTCTTTCCATGAAAAAGGAACTTGCGGAAGCTCTTCGCTGGTACCGGGAGGCGCTCCCGCTCTACGCCGAGGCCGGAAGCGAGGATAAGCGCGGTATCACGGCCGGGAATGCCGCCCGGCTTTCGGCCGCGCTCGAAGAGGAGGCGAAATGAAAGGACTCGATCTCTCCGAAGCCTACTATCGCGCCGTCGGCGTCCCGATGCTGCACGAGCGGTTCGGCCCTTTTGAGAACCGCCTGGCCGTCGGTCTTGCCGGTCCCGGGTCCGAGTGCTTCGGCTTCGACGACGAGGTGTCCAGGGACCATGACTGGGGACCGGCCTTCTGTTTGTGGCTCACCGACGAAGATTACCGGTCGATCGGCGAGCGCCTGCAAAGAGCGTATCTGGAGCTTCCCGGGATCTTCGAAGGCTTCGGTCCGCGACTGGCGAGCCCCGGCGAGGAATGGCGCGTGGGCGTGTGCCGCACCTCCGACTTTTTCAGGCGTTTCACCGGGCTCGACCGCCCGCCGGCGGCCATCCAGGAGTGGCTGCGCATCCCGGAGCAGAACCTGGCCACCTGCACCAACGGAAAGATCTTCTCGGATCCGCCGGGCGAGTTCACCCGATGGCGCGAGGCGCTGCTTGCCTTCTTTCCCGAGGACATCCGCCTGAAAAAGATCGCCTCGCTTTGCATCACCATCGCCCAGACCGGGCAGTACAATTTCATGCGCTCCGTGAAACGCGGAGAGATCTTCTCGGCAACCTACTCCGTCGTAAAGTTCTGCACGGATGCGATCTGCCTCGTCTTCCTGCTCAACCGTCGCTACGCCCCCTTTTACAAGTGGCTGCACCGCGCCGTGCGCGATCTGCCGGTGCTGGGGCGCGAAATTCACGGTCGTGTCGCCGGGCTGCTCGAAACCGATGATTCCCATCGCAGGCTGGATATCATGGAGGACATTTCGGTTCTGCTGGCCGACGAACTGCGCAGGCAGGGCCTTACTCACCTGCCGGGGGATTTTCTGCTCGACCATGCGCCCGAGGTTCATGAAAAGATCGCCGACCCGCAGTTGCGGCAGCGATTGACGGCATGAGGCGGCATGGAAGACAGGGCAACGTCACCGGGGTTCCGGCAACGGGCCGAAAGGTTTACCGGTTCAACCGCAGGGATGCGCGTATTGAGTATTGAGGAAAGAAACGCCAGGCGGTCCTGTTTGCTGATGGCACAGGGTAGTTGTTCGGAGAGGCAACAATGATGATGGCGGTCACCCCGGGTTTGTTTCCGCCTTTATCGGGCAGACCCATCGCTTCGTGAATGAACTCTTCGGTGTACAACTTCCTCCTCAGAGTCATTTTTACACCCGTTCTTCGGACTCTTTCCTTAGAATTGCTTAACTCGATGTCCGATTTATCAGGGAAAGATCGCTAACGACTTCGATAACCAGGGGTTGACGCCTCTGGCAACGGATTACACTTTTCTCCCGAAACCGATGATTTTCGCTTCGGCAGCTCAGATTTCGAAGTGAACATACCTTTTCCATATTGACATCACTATACTCCTGTGATTAAATGCTCTCAGGGGGAAGCTCTCTCAATAGAGAGTTTTTCGTATTCACGGAATCCACCCATCTGGGTACGGGGCCGGATCACGAAATTCTTACAAAAAGGGATGAACGGTCGCTTCGGGGAAGAACTTGAGGTTTTTTCATGCCCGTCTGCATGACGAGAGGGGCGCGGCGGCTGTTTAACCGGTCAATTATCGGTTCCTGGTCTACGAGTGTTCAGACAAGTGTAGTGGGGCGGGTGCAACGCGGTTTCGACCGGCGCGTGAACCGGGAAAGTGCTTTCAGCGCGGCTTCGAGCGCGAGGAGGATCGCTTTCACCTTTCTCGGCCGATCGTTTGTCCCGGATTGGCACATGCCGTGGGATGCGGCGGTGGAAGCCGGCGAAGAACTGCTGCGATCAGGCGCGGAAGGCAGGTGCGGCGGTTCTCTCCGATTTGTGTTGCATGAGCCCTGGAAAGGAATTTCATCCATGGAGCACCCCGAATCGCAAACCGAAGAGACAGGGGCTGAAGGCACACGGGCGCCGCCCGGATAAACCGGGCCCCTGCTGGATTCCCTTTTCCCAACGTCGGCGCTGCTCGCTCTCCGACTGGACCGGTACAGTCCCCTTTGCGCCAGCCGGATTCACGGCGGTCCCCCCTCTCTCCAGGCATAACTTTTCCTCCTTTGACGTGAATTGGTCACAGGAAAGGTGTCCCGGTCACACCGGTATATGGGGAAGGGCCCGACAGACCGTTTCAGAGGGCGGTTTTTTTGAACGTCCCGATACAACGGCCCTGCAAAGACCGGTTTTCTGAAAGCATGGCTTCATGCGGGGCCAAGGCAATACGACACGAATGCACATGACTGACTGTTCAGCATGACCAATTCGCTCATCGGCGCCTCTGGTTCTCCCCTGCGCATCGGCGCAGGGGGATAATGCGATCCGCAAGGCCGGCGCTGCGAGAGAAGGAGGAAGTAACATGCGGGGGCTTAGAACAGGCAGCGTTCTGGTTGTGGATGATGAGTCCAACACAACGAAAGTACTATCATCCATTCTTTCTGAGGAGGGTTACAGAGTAAGCCAGTCGCAGGAGGTGGAAACGGCTCTCGGAATGATCGCACGCGAAGAACCCGACCTGATCATAACCGATTTGAAAATGCCGGGAATGGACGGAATGCAGTTGTTCGAGTGTCTGAAAAGGATGCAATACGACATCCCGGTAATATTCCTTACAGCCTTCGGGACGGTTGAAACCGCCGTGGAGGCCATAAGATCCGGTGCCTATCATTTCTTCGTCAAACCCCCCGATTTCGAGAAACTGAAGGACGTCGTCGCGACCGCGGTGGAGGAGCGCTGCCAGGTCAAGATTCGATCGCTGTCCGAC
>JAJFUA010000398.1 GCA_021372635.1 Desulfobacteraceae bacterium
AGTGCTAAGTTTAGCATGCCCGGCGCTTCCGAGGTGAAGTCAGTGCGAGCCTCGGGATAAGGTATCAATGAGACTGGAGACAACAGCCGAATATATGCTTGAAAAGTATTAATAGACGCAAAAATCTGACAATCGGGATGCAGAAGAGCGAATTACGGGTGAGGCGGGATCCCAGCGGCGATGTTTTGCGTCCATTGCAGGGTGGCTTTGCATATAGACCGCAAAGAAGGTATAGTATAGTGCATTCATGTCTCCAGCATTGTTAAGTAGCCGAAATTCTGACACTATGAGAGGGGGTACAGCAGTATGGTTCGAAGTGTCATAACGGGAACAGGAAGATATGTCCCGCCCAGGGTGGTCAGTAATGCGGAGCTTGCCGGTTTGATGGACACGAGTGACGAGTGGATCAGGACTCGGACCGGGATCATCGAGCGCAGGTTTGCGGATGAAGGGGTTTCCAGTTCCGATCTGGGGCTGGAGGCTGCCAGGAGGGCCATTGAGGATGCGGGGCTGCAACCTTCGGACATGGATCTGATCATCTTCGCAACACTGAGTCCGGATCACCATTTCCCCGGTTCCGGCTGCTACCTGCAGGCCAAGCTCGGAGTCCCCCCCATCGGTTGTCTCGACGTTCGAAACCAGTGCACCGGGTTTCTCTACTCGCTTTCCGTCGCCGACGCTTTCATCCGGTCCGGCGTCTACAAGAACATCCTGGTCGTCGGTGCGGAAGTCCACTCGAGCGCCCTGGACATGACGGACCGTGGACGCGACATTGCAGTGCTTTTCGGCGACGGTGCGGGTGCGGCGGTGGTGTCCGCATGCAAAGAAGACGGCAGGGGAATCATACACTCGGAACTGCATGCCGATGGCCGATTCGCACGGGCGCTTTACATGGATGTGTGGGACATTTCGCGCAAGCCCTTCATGGGACATGAGAGCGTGGACAGTGGTGAAATCTACCCGAAGATGGACGGGAAGACCGTCTTCAAGCACGCCGTAACGAACATGATCCAGCTTTTTCAGCACACTCTGGAAGTTACGGGCACCAATCCGGCGGATATCAAATACGTGATTCCCCATCAGGCCAACATGAGGATCAACCAGGCCATCGCCGAAAGACTCGGGATTCCCGAGGAGAAATTCCTTCACAATATCCAGAGATATGCCAATACGACCGCCGCCTCCATTCCCATCCTGCTCGATGAAACACGCAGGTCGGGCAAGATCGAAAAGGGGGACCTGATCCTCCTGATAGCCTTCGGGTCCGGGTTTACCTGGGCTTCGACGCTGCTGCGTTGGTAATTGCCGCGGATGCCGCCCGGGGAGGATTTCCGGCGAACCGTATTTCGGAGAAAAGATTCCGGATCGGTCCGATAACCGCTGAACGTTGAAGAATTGAATGGATTATCGGGGAATTCGGGGCTGGGGCTTACGTCCCCCTCGAATTCCCCGTGTTTGCCTCGATCCCGCGGACATTTCCCCAAAGAGCCGTTCTCACGGCCGCCTTCCATGTCACTTCGACCTGCATTCCGCATTGGCACTCACTCTGATGGCGTCGGTACGTTTTCTCTTCCGAAAAAGGTTTTTCCGGATTGCCGATGTCGGCTATATTGCTGCCGCGGTTGGACTGCTTTGCCCCGCCGGAGGAATGGTGTCTTGGCGGATCATGTGTCGGGTGGCGGGGCTGTAGAAGAACGAGGTTCGAGAGGCGGGGAGGAAAGCATTGTATAAAGTAATGATCCAGGAATCGGAATATGCGGATTGTCGCCGGGCTGTAGACCGGGCATTCGATGTCTTCAAGATCAACCCGTCAGGTCGGAAAGTCCTGATCAAACCGAATGTACTGCGAAGTTCACGAAACGACGATGGGATCGTGACGCACCCGGCCGTGCTGCGGGCCGTAGTGGAGCGGGTGGAGGAAATGTGCCCCGCGTCTCTCATCGTCGGCGACAATCCCGGGATCCAAGGCTATGGAGCCAATGAGGAGAGCTTTCGAAGCACCGGACTGATGGATGCCGCCAAAGGTTACTACCGAAATATCGGGACCGATTCGGTCATTCTCGATTTCAACCCGGAGTTCCTGCCGAAGGTAAGCGTTTCGCGCGCGGTCCTGGAGGCCGATCTCGTGATCAGCCTGCCGAAATTCAAGACGCATGGCCTGACGGTCATGACGGGCTGCATCAAGAACAGTTACGGGATCCTGCCGGGAGCGCTCAAGGCGACGCTTCACAAGGCGGCGGGAAGCCCCCGGCGGTTTCATGAGATGGTCGTCGATGTCTTCCGGTTGAGAGTGCCGGATTTCTTTATCGTGGACGCTGTGATCGGGATGGAGGGCAACGGCCCCGCTTCTCCCGATCTGAGGCATATCGGCAGGATCCTGGCTTCCGATAACGGCGTGGCGCTCGACGGCGTCATTGCCCGCATGATGGGTCTCGATCCCGCGCGCCTTCGGTTCCTCCAGAAAGCGAGAGAGCTGGGACTGGGAGATTTTTCGGAGGATCAAACGGAGATCCTGGGCAGGCTGGAGGTGATTCCAGACTTTAAGCTACCGCCCCTGGGCGGGGAAGCCATAGCCGAGAACCCGGTGATGCAGGAAGCGATCGGCAGAAAATCGAAACTTAGGCCCTCCGCCGACCCGGACGTCTGCACGGGGTGCGGATCGTGCGCGAAGCAGTGCCCGGTGTCGGCGCTCTCCATGAGTGACGGTCTTCCCGAAGTCGACCCCGAGGCCTGCATCGCCTGTTTCTGCTGCCAGGAGATGTGCCCGGAGAAGGCAATGGCTCTGCGGTAGAGAGAAGCACCTGCACAACGAACGCCGAGTGGGTGGACGGGCCATGGGGGATAAAAACGATCACCGACCTCCGTGCGAGGCCGGCATGCGGAGAGACGTTTCATGAGACTCAAGGAAAGCCTGGTTATCTCGTTCTACATTATTGCAGCCATTTGGCTGGTATTCCTGGTCAGTTGCATATCACCGGCAGACCTGAAGGGGTTCGGTATCAAGCCGAGGCAGACGAGCGGGTTGATGGGCATCATGCTTTTCCCGTTTCTGCACGCCAACCTGAGCCACATCATTTCGAATACGTGCGCACTCATGACCCTGCTGCCGCTCACCTTCATGCTGGGAAAGGGGCTCGCCGCGGAAGCCTGTGCTATCATCCTGGTCACGAGCGGGGGGCTCGTCTGGATATTCGGACAGCCGGGAACGGTGCACATCGGGGCCAGCGGCATGGTCTTCGGCCTGATGGGGTTTCTTATCTTTGCGGGTCCTCTGCACGGGAAACCGTGGCTCATGATCCTTTCCATTGCGATGGTTTTCGTCTACGGCGGCTCCATATTCATCAATCTTTTCAATTTTGCGCCGGGAATCAGTTGGGCGGGCCACTTTTTCGGGCTGATGTCCGGAGTGTTCGCGGCCTGGATGACCAAGCCGGAAGCATCATAAGCGGCTGACGGAAGAGAGCGCGGGCAGGGTGGAGGAATGGATGGACCCGATGCCGGAGCCGTCTGAAAGCCTGGGAACGTCTATTCCCGGATCAAACGGGCTCCGGCATCGCGGAATTTACGACGGTGGACGCGGAGCGCCCCTTACTTCTTCAGAGCCGCCAGTCTTTCGGAAAGCCCGAGCTTGCCGGGTTCCGGTTTTCCCGATGCCGCCGCCATCGCCGCGGAGATGTTCTGATCGGCCTCTTCCACGGTGGTCGGTTTCAGGAGTTCCGTGCGGGTGTTTGCGGCTTCGGCTCTGATACGGCTCTCCTGGGCCTTTTTCTCCATGGCGTCCAGCGCCACGTTGAACGAACCGCTGTTCTTCTTGATGCCGGCAAGCACCTCGGTCGTCCTTGCGCGCTTTTCCGCGCGCTGCTTTTCAAGTTCGGCCCGTTTCATTTCCGTCCGTGCATGCTCCAGGCGCGATCTTGCTTCCCGGAGAGTCTCGGCGGACTCTTCGACGAACTTCGACAGATCGTCCATGATGGCCTTGGCGTCTTCGGCTTCCCGCTTTTCGCGTTCCACGTCCGGCTGCATCTTTTCGAGCATCGTGACCAGGGTTTCCATGCTCTTCTGGATGGATGCGGTTCTCGCCTCGTCTCCGGCCGCGGTCGCGAGCTGGCCCTCGAGGATATTCGCCGCCTGAAGTCTCTGGTCGTAAAGCGCCTGGATCGCGTCGGCTTCCTTCTGCTCCCGCTGGTATTCCATGCGCGCCTTGGCAAGCTCCATGCTGGCCGTTTTGAGCTGATCGGAGAAGGTTTCAATCTGGGCTTCAGTGGCCGTTTCGGGGTCCAGCTCCACCAGTGTGGTCTGGATGGATGTCATCACATTGCCGACATGGGTTTTGAAGAGATTTCCCAAAAAACTCATTAGATCCTCCTATAAAATTGTCAGTGAAACCGGATTGACTTCCACTCCTGCTGCAATGCGCACGAGCGCGCCTTCATCGTCCTCTTCCCTGGAAACCGCCAGGTATTCGGCCACCGGGTCTCCACCGGTCTCGACGTATCGGCCGTAGAGCATTATCGCATGTCGCACGGAAAAGCGCATGTCCCTGGCGGTGACCGTCTCGATGGTTTCCATCGGTTCGATGTAATCGGCGCCCTCGGACATGAAAATCCGCTGATAGTTCGTCTGGTCGGGGGTGTGAAAATCGCGGTAGCCGATGAGCCCGGTCCTGTTGTTGAGCCAGACGAACCATTCATCGGGCCCGGGGAAAACTTCGTCGATAGTACGGTAGAGCATGCACTCCGAGACGCTGCCGTTTTCGACCGCCATCTGGAGATAACTTTCCTCCTCGTCCATGGCCTGGAGATAGAAACGGTAGTACTGAGTCCCGAGCAGGTTGAAGCGGCCGATGGCGGTCACGATGGAGTCGCCTTCAGGGCATTGAATCTTCAGGGATTCCCCGGCGAGAATGAAGAGCGTGGGATCGAACCTCACGGTCGCATTCATGCGCAGGTTCAGGGGATACGCTATCTCTTCCTCCTTGCGGGGAGACGGCGTAAAGGCGTCTTTGACCTGTTCGGCCTTCTTCCTGAGGATCTTTGCGATCATTCCCATCAGACTTTCCTCCTTCGCATCATCATAACCGCGAGAACGACCGCGAGCGCCCCCGCCACGGTCCAGCCCCAGGGGAAGGCGCCATGCGACATTTCCTTTTCCACCACACTGGAGGCCAGGGCCACATTGGCTGCATCGTCGGGCACATAGCTCGGGTCCGGCTTCATTCCCTGCGCCTCCATGGCCTTGGTGCGCGTATCCAGGTCCTTCAGTTTCTCCCTGAGATCCGCGTTTTCCAGAGAAAGACGCTCCGCTTCCTTGCGGAACTGCTGCATGCCGGGATCGTCCCGGTGGTGGTAGTACATGGAAGCATATCGATGATCGTTCAGGTGATCGAGCATGAACCACAGCATCATGGCATCCCAGATGCCGAAGCTGCTGTAGCTGCCGAAAGCGTATCCGGGAGCCGACCAGCCGTAGGATGTGTAGAAGACGTTCCGGCGCGTGTAGTAGGTTGAATTCTCGGTGTAGGTGACCCTTTTCCGGATGCTGTCCACGGTCGAACGTTCCGTGGCGGAAGCGGGAGTGTACGATTTCGCTCCGGGGTCCTGCTTATACCGGGACTGATCGCGCTTGAAGGAATCCAGAGCCTTGGCGCTCTCTTTCTTGCTGAAAGAACGCTCCATCTTTTGCTGTACCTGTGTCTTGGGCGGCTGGGATGCCTGGGAACCGGAGGCGGCTGCACCCGCGGCCACGCCTGCGGCGACTCCTGCGGCTCCGGCGGCGGAATTGCCATACCCGCCGGAAGAGCCCTGGGGTTTCGCCGGGGATGCCGTGCCCGCAGGCGCTGTATTCTTGGTGGCCGTATTGCCGTATCCCCCCACAGGGCTGGAAGGCTTCGGCGTGGCGGCCCCCGTGTTCCCGTAACCGGCGGTGCTCCCCGCAGGTTTGCCGGAAGGGGAGGATGCGGTGTTTCCGTATCCTCCGGGGCTCTTGGTGGTGCTCCCCGAGGATGAAGGTCTCGAACTCGAGGACGAAGAGCGCGACGACGATGAAGATCTTCCGCCGGAACTGCTGCCGGAAGCTCTCGCGTCTACGTAATCCGCCGAAAGGGCGACAAAGGCGAAGACCAGACAGCAGAGAACCGCAGGGACACGTGATTTCATGACATACATTCCTTTCCCGGTTTGACATCGATCTCTGAGGTGCCCTTTCGTATATACAAGAAAATCGATCGCGCGACTACTAGCATGTTTTGAACACCCCGTTCTCGTTCATCCTTCTCCCCTTTTGCCCGAAACCGGGCCGGGACGCGGTTCGCGAGTCTCGTTGTTCATCAGATCCTGATCGTGTTGCCGGACCGGCAGGGCAAAAGCCGGTCAGCAGAAATGATGGCGACGGGCGGCAGCGCCCCCTTTGGCGAAGCAGACGGGGTCCCTGACGATGTAAGCAGCGTCTGCGCTTTTCGCTCACCCTTCTATACGGAATCCGCCGCCAGTCAATAGAAAACCTGTGGGATACTCCCGAAGGGTTCGGTCCTTCTGCAGGAAAGCAAACGGCGCGGCAGCGGTCCCGGATTTTCGGCAGATACGCGTGACACCAGTTTTTTTGACAAACCCGTTTTGTCGCGGCGCACACCCATGATAGATTGGAAAAGGTAAGCACTCTCGGAATGGGAAGCTTTGTCCCCGGGTGGCTTTGCGGTTTACAGATCCGGGCGGGTCGTGGATTCCTTTCTCTCCATGTGGATGGGAGAGCGACACGGGGTACCGCCCCATGAAGGAAATGGATCATGGATTTCGAACGGCTGCAAAAGCAGATCGCATTTGTCGTGGAAATCGACAAGCTGAAAGGCATAACGCGTCAGACGCTCCTTACCGACGGCTCCAGGCATGAGGATTCCGCCGAACACTCCTGGCATCTCGCCGTAATGGCGCTTTTGCTTTCCGAATATGCGGACGAGAAAGACATCGATCTCTTCGGGGTGCTCAAGATGGTCCTGATCCACGACCTGGTCGAGATCGACGCCGGCGATACCTATTGCTACGACGAAAAGGCAAACGGCGACAAGGCGGAAAGAGAGGAGAAGGCGGCGGAACGGATCTTCGGGCTGTTGCCGGAAGATCAGTCGAAGGAGTTCCGGTTGCTGTGGGAGGAATTCGAAGCGAGGAAGACGCCGGCGGCCAGGTACGCCGCCGCACTGGACAGGCTTCAACCTTTGTTGAACAATAACGCGACGAAAGGGCGGATGTGGCAGGAACATCGTGTCAAAAGCCGCCAGGTATTCGAGCGCAATCGGCCGATGGAGGAGGGATCGTCCGTGCTGTGGGAATATGCGGCGAAGATGATCCGGGAAGCGATCGAGAAGGGCTGGCTTTCCGCCTGATTCCTGTCGGAAGGGTTATGTGGGGCGGGGACTGAGGCGGATGGACCCATTGTTGAAAGAAGAATTCCCGCAGGGGGGCGAAGCGATATCCTTGCCGGCAGGACTCGATTCTCTGGAGGCGTTTGTAGGCTTCGTCCTGGAAAGGGCCGGAAAGGCGGGTGCATCCGAAGCGGTGCTCCAGGATATTCGGCTGGCGATGGAAGAGATCCTGGTGAATGTCGTCTCCTACGCCTACCCCGATGAAAAGGGACGGATTGCCGTAAGATTTTGGGTCAGCCCGGACGGAATGCTCGGCATCGAAGTCACGGACTGGGGAATCCCTTTTGACCCTCTGGCAGCCGATGCCCCGGATCTGTCCCGGGAATTTGCCGAAAGGGATATCGGCGGCCTGGGAATCTATCTTGCCAGAAGCGTGGCGCAACGGATGGCATATAAGAGAGACCGCAACGCAAACCGCTTGACCGTCTTCTTCCTGTCGGGCCAGGGGTGAAGCCCCGGGGCCCGTGCGGAAAGGATCGGCGGATTACGAAGAGGGGGAAAATGTCGCTCGTACTCAGTGCATCGGAAAGGTCGCCCCGGGTATTCAACCTTTTCCTGTCCGGTTCGTTGGATTCGAACACCTATACGGACCTCGAGGAAAAGGTCGACTACCTGATTAGGGAAGAAGAAGCAAGGGTCATCAATTTCGACATGGCAGGGGTCGATTACATCAGCAGCATGGGGGTACGCGTTGTACTCAAGACGGAAAAGGAGCTTAGGAAACGGGCGGGACACCTCAGCTTGATGCACCTGAAACCGCAGATCAGGAAAGTCTTCGAAATCATCAACGCCCTCCCTTCGCTGCAAATATTCGCGAGCTTGCAGGAACTCGACGACTACCTGGCCGAGATGCAGCGGCAGACCATGGAAGGCCGTGCCTGACGGCAAAAAGGCGAAGTGTGATGGAACGGATACGACGTTGACGGGGCCGGAATGCTTTTTCCCCGCACCTGCACAGAAACATGCGCGAAGTGTCCTTGACGCGACCCATAAAGAGTATTATCCAATTAGCTGTATCTTTTTCTTATCATAGCTCCGGTTTCGCTTTCATTCCCGCGTGAAACCAAGGATGGCTTCAGTCCTTCCGGGTTGCTGCATTTCATGGAAGCTTTTCCCGGGGACAGCCATCGTGCACGCTGGGTGCTGCAGCGAACCGGTCGGGCGATCACGCATCGCATGGTGCTGGCAATCCCTGTCGACCTTGAGGAATCGCCTTTCTTGACCGGCTTGAAGGGCGAAAGAGTAGCACTACTGGCCTGCGTTCGACGAGACTGGACGGCGAGAATAGGGGGATCGCCGCGAAGGTGTTGCACCCAGGGGGCGGGTTGTCACGGAATGAACCTGAACGGCCCTGGGGAGGAGCACCGCTACGATCCGACATATCCAGCGAAAAGACCCGATTCCCGATCATCGCTCCCGCGCGACTGCAGCGCAGCGGGTTGAAACCTCTTTCTGACACTCCATCCAATACCTCTGCTGTTCACAGTCTCTCCAGTCTTCCGTGAAAGATCTGCAAGGGGAACACTTCGGTCCGGCAATGAAACGGTGCTTTTCCGCGTTTCCAG
>JAJFUA010000409.1 GCA_021372635.1 Desulfobacteraceae bacterium
TGAGCCAGTACTATCTTTTGCAGGACCAGAAGAAGTGCATCGGGTGCCTGAGCTGCGAAGCGCACTGCAAGACTTTCCAGGGGGTTCCCACCGGACCCCGCCTCAGCAGGATCATTCCCGTCGGCCCGCGGTCCATCGGGAGCGTCCCCCGTATGGCCTACGTCTTCATGCCCTGTTTCCACTGTGAAGACCCCTGGTGCGTTTCCGTCTGCCCGACGGGCGCCATGCAGAAGCGTCCCAAGGATGGAATCGTTTTCATCGATTCTTCCCTTTGCGTCGGATGCAAAAGCTGCATGACCGCCTGTCCCTGGGGCGCGCCGCAGTGGAACCCGCAGACGGGCAAGGTCGTCAAGTGCAACTATTGCATGGACCGGATCGACCGGGGTCTCAAACCTTCCTGTGTCACGAAGTGCGTCACCCATTGCCTGCACTTCGGCCGCGCCTCCGAACCCGAGGACTCGCGGCGGGAACGTTTCGCCCGGAGTATAGCTTTCACCCCGGCCCATCCCGGAGAACGCTGCTGAAAGAATCGGACTTTCGGAGGCATGTACCGTGAGTACGGAAAAGACCGGCGACCGGATCGGGCCCGCCGGGCAGATCAAAGCCATGCAGGCGGGGGGACCGCCAGGGCGCATTTTCCCGGCCGGCGAAGCCGTGACTCCGGCAGGACCCGGAGGGGAACCCTGCCGTCTCCTGGATGAACACACGTGCATCGTCGCGCTGGTACTGGAGGATCTCTCGGGGGTTCTGCGCCGTCCGGGGTCGCTTTGCGGTTCCTGCCGGCACGCCATGGGCGGCGCGGTGGAAATTCTCGCCCGGATCGCCGGCGGAGAAGGAGGCTCCGCGGCCATCGAAGCGTTGGACGCCGCCTGCGAAGACCTGCGCGGATGCACGTGCTCCGCGGCCTTGCAGGCCGCGGAGGAGCTTTCGACGGCCCTCTCCCATTTTCGCGGCGAATTCGAGTCTCACGCCTCGGGTGAAATCTGTGCCGCCGGAGTCTGCCGGAAGCTGCTTCCCGCACCCTGCCACAAGGCATGCCCCGCCGGAATCGACATACCGAGCTACCTGGCGCTCGTGGCCAAGGGCCGCTACTCCGAGGCCCTCGACGTGATACGCCGGGACAACCCTTTCGCCTGGGTCTGCGGGCTCATCTGCCCGCATCCCTGCGAGAAGTCCTGCGTCAGGGCCAACCTGGACGCGCCCGTCAACATCCGGTATCTCAAGGCCTTTGCCGCCGAGCGGGCGACAGTCCTTTCCGGCTACCCGTCCCCCAGCCCGGCCCCGCCAAACGGCTACCGGGTCGCCGTCGTCGGTTCCGGCCCCGCGGGGCTTTCCGCGGCACATTTCCTCGCCCTCCGGGGCTGCGCCGTCACCGTTTTCGAAGCCCTGCCCACCGCCGGCGGCCTGCTTGCCTTCGGCATTCCCGAATACCGCCTTCCCCGCCGGGTGATCCAACGGGAAATAGACGCGATCCGATCCATGGGCGTCGAGATCCGTACGGGAATAACCATCGGCAGGGACACCACCCTGGACGAACTCCGGGAAAGGGGGTTCAACGCCTTTTTTCTCGGCATAGGGGCACATCGGGGACACCGCCTGGGAATACCCGGCGAAGAGGAGTATCCCCAGGTCCACGAGGCCATCGCCTTCCTCCGGCAGGTCAACCTGGGGAAACAGGTGAAACCCGCGGAGCGGGTGGTCGTGGTGGGCGGCGGGAATTCGGCCATGGACGCCGCAAGGACCTGCCTGAGGCTCGGCTGCGGGGAAGTGCATATCGCCTACCGGCGCAGCAGGAGCGAAATGCCCGCCAACCCGCAGGAAGTGGAAGAAGCCATGGAAGAGGGCGTTCAGTTTCATTTCCTGGCCGTACCCATAAAGGTAGGCGGCACCAACGGCCGGGTGGAATACCTGGAATGTCTCCAGGCCGAACTGGGAAAACCGGACGCGAGCGGGCGCAGGAGGCCCGTCCCCGTCGAAGGCACCAATTTCCGGATCGACACCGGAGCGGTCATCGCGGCGATCGGCCAGCAGCCCGATTTCCGCTGCTTCGATGAGGAAGCGCCCGTCAAGATCACGGCGAGAAACCTCATCCTGACGGACCGGACCGGCACGCGGACGAACGTGCCCGACATCTTCGCGGGTGGCGACGCCGTAACGGGGCCGGCGACCGTCGTGCAGGCCATAGCCGCCGGGAAACGGGCGGCCTTCGACATCGTCCGCTACCTGAGCGGCTCGACGGAACCCGTATCCTCGACGGACGTCCGCAAGCGGCGCAGGGAATCCTTCGTACCGATGGAAGCCGGGGAGAAGATCGCGGCGGGCCGAAGCGAAGCGCCCCTCGTCGCCCCCGAGGTTCGCAGGGAAAGCTTCGACCCCGTGGAGCTGGGCCTTGCCGAAAGCCTGGCACGGCAGGAGGCCAGCCGGTGCCTGCGCTGCGACATCTGCATCCGCTGCGGGGAATGCGAAAAAGTCTGCGGGGAAAGCATGCAGGTGCATGCCCTGGAATTCAAGGCCATCAGCACCGACGAGAGAATCCTCGGCGATTACGAACGACCGAAGGACCGGTGCATCGGGTGCGGCGCCTGCGCCCTGGCCTGCCCCACAGGGGCGATCGAGATCGTCGATTCGCCAGGATTCCGCGAAATGCGCCTGTGCGGCACCGTGCTCAATCGCCTGCCGCTTCCCCGGTGCGGCGCCTGCGGCAGCCCCTTCGTCCCCGAACGGTTCCTCGAGTTCGTAACCGGGCGAAGCGACGCGGTCATGGGAAAGAAGGTCGCCCGCACACTCTGCCCCGATTGCGCCCGGGAAGCGAGGGCAAGGGACTTCGTCAGGCCGGGCTGAAAAAGGGGTATCTCACCCCCCTGAGGAAATGATCCGTTATGAACTGGAACACCTTGGGGTACATTTTCAAACGCGCCCTGCTCGGCTGTGCAATCGCCTTCATCGCCGTTATGGGCATCCTTGGCTTTTTTCTCCGATGCGGTTCCGACCGCAGATCGGATGACTGCCGCGCACATCGTGGCGAACACCGCTGGTAAGGACTGTAGCCTATGAATCGATGGTTGTTACGGCTTTTCGTCGCTTCATTCTTTATCTTTGCCCTTTGCGCCTGTTCAGGAGGCGGAGGCCCCGACGAGGCGGGAGAGGGAGGAAAAAACAAAACCACTTCCGAACAGGCCGCGGAAGCGGTAAAAGACTACGGCGCCAAGCCCATTGGGAAGGCCCGTGCCGCTCAGCAGGTCGGGCAGGAAAGGACCGACGCCATCGACAACGCCTTGAGGCAGAACTAGGCGCCGGGGCCGATTCCCGTTCGCCCCGGCGGCGCGCCCCACGGGACACCTGCGGTTGTCCCGCTCCTATTCGCGGTTTCTCCGTGACAGCAGCGCGGCCGAGACCGCCTCGGCGAGTTGCCCCACGCTCAGGGGTTTCAACAGGAGAGCGGCGATGCCCTGCTCCCTGACGACGTTCTCCGAGAGCTTTTCGCTGTATCCCGTGCAGAGGATGATCGGGATGTCGGAACGGATCCGCACGAGTTCTTCCGCCATGTCGATACCGGTCATCTGCGGCATGGTGAAGTCGGTGACGACGAGGTCGAACCGCTCCGGTTCGTTGCGGAAGGCTTCGAGGGCCGCCACGCTGCTCGTTTTGCCGACGACTTCGTAGCCCAGCATCCTGAGCAGCTTTCCCCCCAGGTTGACCAGCGCCTCCTCATCGTCCACGAAAAGGATGCATCCCTCCCCGTGGGTGAGTTCCCCGTGTTTTTCGGGTTCCAGCGCCCCGGCGGATTCCAGTTTCGGGAAGAACACGTGGAACGTGCTCCCCCTGCCCGGTTCGCTGAAAACGGAGACGGCCCCCCCGTGGTTCTTCACGATTCCATGAACCACGGCGAGCCCCATTCCGGTTCCGGTCCCCATTTCCTTGGTCGTGAAGAAGGGATCGAAGATGCGCTCCATCGTGGCACGGTCCATACCGCACCCCGTGTCGGAAACGCTCAACCGGACGTAAACCCCGGGGTTCAGGTCCGGATTGGATGCCGCATCGACCGCCACGTCCCGGATCCCCACGTCGAGCAGGCCGCCCCGTTCCTGCATGGCATAAGCGGCATTGGTGCACAGGTTCATGATCACCTGGTGCATCTGGGTCGGGTCGGCCAGGACGAAACTCGTACCGGAGGATACGTCCTGCCGGATTTCGATGGTGCTGGGGATCGACGCCCGAAGGAGCTTCAATGCCTCCTTGGTTACGAGACCCAACTGTATCGGACGCCTCTCCTGCTCGCTCTGGCGGCTGAAGGCGAGTATCTGCCCGATCAGTTCCCTGGCCCGGTTCGAGGCTTTAAGCACCTGCTGGAGGTTGGCTCTTACGGGGTTCCCTTCCGCTGTATTGTAGAAGGCAATTTCCGTATATCCCAGGATGGCAGCGAGAATATTGTTGAAATCATGGGCGATTCCTCCCGCGAGAGTCCCGATGGCCTCCATCTTCTGAGCCTGCCGGAGCTGCGTTTCGAGATGCTTCCGGTCGGTCACGTCCTCACCGATGCTCACGGCTCCGACCGTATTGCCCAGGGCATCGGTCAGGTTCGTGACATTCCACGAAATCGTCCGCCTCCGACCGGCGCGTGTCAGGATATTGCTTTCATAATGGCCCGGCATCGTCTTCATTTGCATCCGCCATTGGTAGGCGGTTTTCCCGGTATCCCGCTCCTCTTCCGGGACAAAGCGATCATACCACGACGCTCCCAGTACCTCGTCCCTGGTCCAGCCCGTGAGATCCAGCAGGTAATCGTTGCAGAACGTGACAAGGCCGTCGCGGTCGACGGACAGGGCGACGAGCTGCACGTTCTCCAGCATCTCCCGCAGCTTCCGTTCGGATTCCGCCAGCTTTTTCTCGGCCATTTTTCGGTCCGTGATGTCGTAGCACGATCCGACATAGCCGGCGAAAACCCCATCGAAATCGTAATAGGGCGTTGCCATGTCCATGATCCATCGGAATTCCCCGTCATGCCTTCTCAGGCGGTATTCCATCTTGAAAGGCTCGCGCACGCGGAACGCGTGGAGAAACGCCTTCAGGCAACCGTCGAGATCTTCCGGATGTACTCCCTCCGTCCAGCCGTATCCCCGTTCGCTTTCGAGAGGCCGGCCCGTAAAGGCAAGCCAGGTCGCGTTGAAATAATTGTATTTCCCATCGACACCGGCCCGCCAGATCAACGCCGGGAACCCGTCGAAAAGAGTCAGGTAGAAGTCGCGCGCCTGGACGATGGTTTCGTGGGATTCCTTCCGGGCCGTTACGTCTTCGATCATGCCCACGATGAGTTCGACATTTCCCCGGGAATTCCTGATGGCGGAGGCGACGTGGCTCCCCCAGAGAAATCGTCCGTCTTTTTTGACGTATCGTCTCGTCTCCGCAGGCGTCGCATCCATCGATCCGGAAAACAGCTCCGCGAACTGCTCCATGCAGGAAGAGGCTTCGTCCGGGTGAACGAACTGCCCGTAGTGCATCGCCGAAAACTCTTCCTCCGTGTACCCGAAGCAGGTCTGCATCGCCCGGTTCACGGCCAGCAGCCTTCCTCCCGGTTCCATGAGAAAAATGGAAATGGCGGCTTCCCGGAAAATTGCGCGGAACCGCTCTTCGCTCGCCCGAAGAGCCGCCTCGGCTCTTTCCCTCTGTATTTCGTCAGCTATCTTTTCCAGGCCAAAGGAAATATCCATCCCGACTTCTTCGAAGAGCTTCATTTCGTCTTCGTCGAAGAAATCCGGCTCGCCGGCATAGACGCTCACTACCCCGACAATCTGCCCATGCAGGCGGATCGGCAGGGACGCACAGGAACGGACGCCCAGTTCCAGCAGCGAATGGCTCCAGGGAGCCAATTCCGGATCGTTTTCCACGTCGTTGCAGTACGAACGCTCTCCGCCCCTGGCCGCCGTCCCGGTCGGGCAGCGACTCCCCGGCTCATCCTGCAGCGAAACGGCCAGGTTCGAGACGAAGTGTTCCCCTGCCCCCTCGTGAGCGACGGGCCAAAGCATGCAGGCATCATGGTCCACGACGCCGATCCAGGACATGCGGAACTTGCCGAACACCACCGCGATCCGGCAGATCTCCCTGAACAATTCCTCGCGGTTCCGGGTGCGTACGATGAGCTGATTGACCTGGCTCAGTACGGCATAGAGCCGGTTGAACCGCATGCTCTTCGCTTCCGCCAGCTTCCGTTCCGAAATATCCCGGACAATGCTCTGACAGAGCGTTCCGTCGTCGAACGGGAGCATCCGTGAACTCACTTCGACGGGAAAGACGGAACCGTCCGCACGCCTGTGAAGGGTTTCAAAAACCAGCCCCTCCGGCTGCCATGCCCGCTGCATCCGATCGTCCAGGTCGGACGCCGCTTCCGGAGCAATGAGGTCCCGGATGCCGAACGCGAGCAATTCCTCCTTCGAATAGCCGTAGAAACACATCGCGCGGTCGTTGGCGTCCACGATCCGCCCGGTTTCGTCCGAAAGCAGGATGGCGTCGTTCGCATATTTCGAGAGGTCTTCATATCTCCTGGCCAGCTTTCTCTTCTCGAGTTCGGCCTGATACTGTCTCCAATAGAAGCGGGCCCGGCAGTGCCGCCAGATCAACACCGCGACCGCTCCTGTCATCAGGATCAAGAGGCATACGATCAGGCCGGCCATTCGGGAGCGCTGCCGGACAGGAGCATAGATTTCCTCCGAGTCCACCTTGGAAACCAGGATCCACGGAGTACCGGGAATGCTCTCAATGGCGGCGAGAACGGGAACCCCCCGGTAGTCGACCCCCTCCACGACTCCCCGGACCCCGCGCACGGCCATTGCCTCCGGCATCTTGCTGTCTCCCGGCAGACACTGAAGCGAAAGGGCAGCATCCTTCCGATGGCGCAACTCGTTCAAAAAGAGCACGTCATCCCCTTCCCTCCGGACCATGAGCGTCTCGCCGCTGGGACTCTGCGTGGGCCAATGCTGTATCAGGGGATAGAGAAAAACGCCGGGATCGATGCGCAGAGCCATGAAGCCGATGTGCCGGGCATCTCCGGCAGAGAGGGAGAAAAGGGGCACCAGGAGATCGAGATGAATGCGCCGGGTTTCTTCGTCCCGGTGAAAATCCATCAGGACCGGTTCCCGCGTGTTTACCGCCTCCGCGAGCTTCGCCTGGGGGAAGTTCTCGGGAAAGGCATCGGGGTGTGACGCCAGCCGCAGGGCACCGGTCCGGTCGAGGAGCAGGACCGCGTCATAGGAGTAACTGTGCCTGAGGCTTTCCATCCAGGCAAGAATCTTCCCGCGAAACGCTTCCACGTCCTCGGAACCGGCCGGCCACAGTTCAATGAGATCGAGCGCAAAAGGGTTCCCCTGGATCGCCTTCGCATCCGCCATACGCTCCCTGAGCCACACCGAGAACTCGTCGACCTTGAGCTGCGCCATGGCGGAAAGGTCTTCCTGCTTCTCCCGGACAAGCTCTTTTTTCCCGGCGTCGAAGTGGAGGAACGCGGCGCAGGCGATACCCATGGCTGCAAGCAGGAAAAGGCAGATCAGCCATAAGCGTGTAGCACCGTTTTTCGAAACGTGGCCGGCAGGCATGAGGATCTCACTCCGTTGCGACATTCGTATTCAACTGCTGACATCGAACCCGAGAAATCCCCATACGGGCACGCTCTGCCAGGATCTCCGGATAACCGGGTATCAGGGCTATGCAGAAACGATGCCGAAGCCCCCGGAGAAGACTCCCTCCATCATGCCCTTGCGCATCGCCCCGCGCGGCCGCGGTCCAGGCCGCCTTCCCTGCAACCGGTGCGGGTATGGGAGAAACTGGAGATGCCACAGCCAAGTCCGATATTTCCGGACTCGGGGCCGCGATTCCGAAGGGCGCGCCCGTCCACCTCACGTCAACGGAGGCGAAAATTCCCACCAGCGGCAAGAGGTCCATTTTTTCCGGAAAAAGCCCGGTTCCGGACCTCCCTTCCGCCAACGACACTAAAGCACATGCCGGGGGCATTCCGGGCACTTCGAACGGCCGAAGGAAGAGAGGCTGGCAAAATTTGTCTATTTTCCACCAAATAGCCCCCTTTGTTAATTTATGTACATTAGACAGTAGTTCATATTTTACATCGAATGCAATCAAATAGTCTCTCCAAACCGTTATGCAGTGTCATGGGAAGGTGTCTAGCCTCAACTCCCGATTCATGGGGAATTATCGAATAGAAACAAAGAATTGCCATCACATGGGAAATGCAATCGGTTCCGAGCCGGTTCAGGCTCATTCAGTGGCATAAAACTTGTACTGCGATCACCCATCTGCGGTGGTTAAAGACCGGTACACCTTGCGGAATTGGAAGAATGGGAAGAAACGGTCGCATTCCGTCAACATGAGCATGGGAGAAACATTGACATGAGATGGTTTCACAATTTGAAGATCAGCACCAAGTTCATTTCGGTAGTCTCGATCGTTTTGATCCTGTCCACAGTCCTTGGCGCCTTCTCCATATGGCAGCTTTCCAGGGTCAACGGCTCGACCATGGACATTTGCACCAATTGGCTGCCGAGCGTGCGGTTCCTCGGCCAGATGCAGCTCGACATGAACCTGTACCGCCGCCTGGAATTCCAGCATATTCTCTCGACCACGAGTGCGGAACTGGATGCCTGGGAAAAGAAAATGGACGGCGCCCTGGCTGATTTTAAAAAACACAGCGGCGCCTTTGAAAAGCTTCTCGCATCGGATGAAGAGCGGAGGCTGTTCGACGAGTTCCAAAAGGGCCTGAACGTCTACCTGGATGAACACCGGAAGCTCAAAGACCTGTCGAGGCAGGAGAAGAACGCGGAAGCCATCGCCGTCGTCCGCGGCAGTTCGAGCAAGGCGTTCGACAATCTCATGGAGGTGCTCGACAAGGCGGCCGAGATTAACGGCCGGGGCGCGGAAGGAGCCTGGAAAACGGCGGAGAGCATCTACGAAAACTCCCGCATCCTCATCATTGCCTTGTTGATCGGCTCGCTCGTGATCGGAATCCTGCTGGCTCTTCTGGTTTCGCGGATCATCAGCAGGGCGCTGAAGAAGGGGGTCGAGACGGCGGAAAGCCTTGCCCGCGGCGATCTGTCCATCACGATCGGGGAGACGAGCAGGGATGAGACCGGTCAACTGCTGGCAGCCATGGGAACGATGATCGAAAGCATCAAGGCACTGAACGCCGACGCCGCAATGCTTTCGGTCGCCGCGGTGGAGGGCAGGCTGGCCACCCGGGCCGACGCTTCCAAGCACGAGGGAGACTATCAAAAGATCGTTCAGGGGGTGAACGATACGCTCGATGCGGTGATCGGACCCTTAAAGGTCGCGGCGGACTACATCGACCGGATCAGCAAGGGGGACATCCCGCCGAAGATCACCGACGCCTACAACGGGGACTTCAACCACGTCAAGAACAACCTGAACGTCCTGATCCAGGCGATGAACGACGTTACGGCGGTGGCCACCGAAATCGCCGAAGGGAACCTCACGGTGAAGGTGACCGAAAGGTCCTCCAACGACGCTCTCATGCAGGCGCTCTTGAAGATGGTGAGCGGCCTTACCGAAGTGGTGTCCAACATCCAGTCGGTGACCGCCCAGGTGATGAGCGGAAGCCAGGAAATGAGCACCAGCGCCGAGCAGGTTTCGCAGGGGGCCACCGAGCAGTCGGCCTCCGTCGAAGAGGTTTCCTCTTCCATGGAACAGATGGTGGCCAACATCAACCAAAACTCCGACAACGCACAGCAGACCGACAAGATCGCCCTCAAGGCCGCGGCCGATGCCAAGGAGGGGGGAAAGGCCGTGGCGGAGACGGTGTCCGCCATGAAGGAGATTGCCGGGAAAATCTCGATCATTGAAGAGATCGCCAGACAGACGAATCTCCTGGCCCTCAATGCGGCCATCGAGGCGGCAAGGGCCGGCGAGCACGGCAAAGGGTTCGCCGTCGTCGCCTCCGAGGTCAGAAAGCTTGCCGAGAGATCCCAGACCGCGGCGGGCGAAATCAACAAGCTCTCGGCCTCCAGCGTGATGATTGCGGAAAGGGCCGGGGAGATGCTCGACAGGATCGTGCCCGATATCCAGAAGACGGCCGACCTGGTCCAGGAGATCAATGCCGCGAGCAACGAGCAAAGCTCCGGAGCTTCCCAGATCAACCGCGCCATTCAGCAACTCGACCAGGTGATCCAGCAGAACGCCTCGGCCTCGGAGGAGATGGCCTCCACATCCGTGGAACTCCTGAGCCAGGCTGAACAGCTTCAGAAGACCATCGATTTCTTCAGACTCAATCAAAAACAGTCGATGTTCGCACTCACCGCCGCAACGCCGGGATTAGCGCACGCGCCCGTGGCGGCAAGTAGGGGGAAAAGCGCTCAGGCGGCGCATGCGAGGCATCCCGCGCCAGGATCTTCGGGCCATCTCCTGAAACACGAAGTCAGCGGAAAGGGGAAAGGCAAGGGCGTTCATCTGGACCTGGCGGAAAAGAGCACGACGGACAAGGAAGACGAAGAGTTCGAAAGATACTGAGTCGGTGAGCGCACGCGCCGGTTAACGGCATCTTCCCTCGGGCGGCGGTACGCCCGCTCGAGGGGACCGGCTCCCGAGACAGGACACGAAGCCCCGGCAGACTTGCCGGGGCTTTTCCATTTCCCGCCCGGGTACGCCATGGGAAGAAGCTCCCGCCACCGCCCGCCGACAGCCTGCAAGAAAATCCGATCCCCCCGAAGGCAGGTCCGGCGGTTCGAAGCTACTGTAAAACCCTACCGATTCTCTGCGGCATGTAGGCCATCGCGCGTATAAATACCTAAAAAACCTTATCTTTTCCTGCTTAACAACCCACAGGAGCCATGCTATTGTGGGATACTGGACCATACCCCGTGGGCACCGAGGTTTCGCCATCGGTTCGGGACGTGAGACAACCCGGCTCGAAGGACTGCAAGGCAGGTCGGTATTCCTTGCGGAGTGGCACGGTTCGAGCCTTTCCAGTCGCTCCCGTGAAGAATGGATCTCTGCCATGGAGCATGAGAAGCTCCGCATCCTCCTCGTCGAAGACGATGAAGACGACTACCTGCTGATCAAAGACATGCTTTCCCGGATTCCCGGGCGGAGGTTCGCCCTGGAATGGGCGGACAACTGCGAGTCGGCCATTGCGGCGCTGCGAAAGGATTGCCCCGACATCTGCCTGCTGGATTACCGGCTGAGCGGGGACGACGGCATGTATATTCTCAAGTGGGCGAGACAGCACGACTGCCGCGTTCCTTTCATCGTCCTCACGGGATGGGGCGATTACACCATCGACCTTCGCGCGATGCAGGAAGGGGCTTTCGATTACATCGCGAAGATCGAAGCGACTCCCTCGCTGCTGGAACGTTCCATCCGGTATGCCATCGGGCGCATGAAAGCCGAGGAAGCATTGCGCGAGAGCGAGGAGCGTTTCCGGTTCATGGCCGAGAACTCGGGCGACGTGCTCTACCGGCTCCGCTACGATTCCATGCGCTACGATTATCTCAGCCCTTCCATCAAGATCCTTACCGGTTATTCCCCTGAAGAAATCGACAGTATCGGCTTCTCCTCGCTGGTTCTCAGAATCGAAACGGTGCGGAAGAAAATCGTCCCCCCCGCCCTGTTGAAGGAAAGGCGGCTCGCCGGAATCGCCGGGGAGCACAAGGCCGATTACCTGATTCGCACCCGGTCCGGATCGTTCAAGTGGCTTTCGGATCATTCCGTTCCGTGGAAGGACCGGGCAGGCTCCCTCGTCGGATCCATCGGGATTCTGGCCGACATCACGGAGCGGAGGAGTGCCGAGGATGCGATATTGGAATCGGAAAAGCAGCTGCGCCTGCTCTCCGCCAAGCTCCTCAACGTACAGGAAATGGAACGAACCCGCCTTGCCAGAAATCTTCACGACACCATCGGGCAATCCCTCGCGGCGGTCAAGTACGGAGTGGAAAACGCCCTCGAGGCCAAAGGCAAAGCCAGGGCAAAAGACATGGCCCTGTCGCTCGAATCCGTCGTCCCGCTACTTCAGGACCTTATCGATTCGGTACGTACCATCTACATGGATCTTCGTCCCACCATACTCGACGACTTCGGCATTGTGGCCGCCCTCGAGTGGCTATGCAGAGAATTCCGGGCGTCCCAATCGTCTCCGAACCTGGAATGCCGGATACGGGCGACGGAGGAAATGATTCCCGCGGCGCTGAAAAGCGTCATCTTCCGGATCGCGCGCGAAGCCCTGGACAATATAGCGAAGCACAGCAACGCCTGGCATGCCATGCTCTCGCTCGGGACAACGAATTCGGGCATCGAACTCGAGGTGAGCGATGACGGAATCGGCTTCGAAGCGGAAGGGGCGGCGTCCGGAAAGATCCCGGATCGGGACGGATTGGGAATCAGCAGCATGAGAGAGCGTACGAGGCTTTCCGGAGGCTCTTTCGCCCTTCGCTCACAGGAAGGAAAGGGAACCCTGGTCCGGGTTTGCTGGTCCGACGGAAAGCAGTCCTCCCCCTGACGGGCAAAGATGTTCCGAGACGACACACCGGGGGGAACCGGGCCATTTTGACGAAGCGCACAGGCGCAGCCCCCGGAATGCGGACTCATGAACCGGATCCGGGAAGGAAACCGGACAGCGGAGTTTTAGATTCCTTTCAGGATCTGCAGGCTTTCCTCATAATCCCTCAGTCTCTTTTCCCATATTTCGAGTTCCACGCATTCCTCACGCCAGTTCCGAAGGTGAGGGTTCCTCTCCGCCGCGCCATCCTGTTCCAGGGCCTTCAGAATCGCGTCCGGGGACATTCCGCACTCTTCTTCCCTTTTCCGCATGGACGCCTTCAGCCTGTCGATGGCCTTGCGGCACAATATCATCTCCCTGTGCGTGGTGATCTCGTATTCGTCGGTGTGCATGACGTACCCTTTCAAGAGTTTTTTCCGGCCCGCCCGGAGCCCGTCCGAAAACGATTTCGGAACCGTGCAGCGACGGACAAAAGCGAAACCCGGCTTTGCGTCCGGCATAGAAGATTCCCACCGGCGTTTCTTCGAGCAGGTACTAATTAACCCACCCGGGCACGCGTCTCAACCTCAAATTCCAGTCTTCCACAGGGCCGTTTTGGGACCTGTCGCTTCGCTTATGGCTTGATCGCTTCTCGGGCAGGAGTTTATACTTCATCGTCACGCAACGCAAAACCGACCCGGCAGGCAAGGGGATGGACGGAAATCGGGTCGGCGACGGCATCTTCCGTACGAAAACCCTGAAGAGAGGCCATCGGCCGCTTCAAGACACAGGCATTCGCCCGCCGCCCCTCCGGGTGTCGGGATATGCCCCGGACCCGACAGGGCGCTGGCCCCGGGTATGTCACAGCGAGTACATCGATGACTGGACCGCTTTTTTTCCGCAGCCGGCTGAAACTGAGAATGCGCTTCGCTCTCATTGTGGGGGCCATCGTCTGCCTGTTCTGCCTCGGGTCGGCGCTCCTGCTCTATATCTACCTCAGGGAAAACGTCATCCAGGACACCTACAGGCGGGGGCAGATCATCTTTGCACTGATGGACAGCATCGGGGCCTACGTCGGCAATACGCTCCGCCCGAAGATGTTCAGCATCATCAGTTCCATGCCCGAAGGCGACGCATTCATCGTGGAAGCGATGTCCACAACGCGGATCCGCCACGGGGTGATGGAGCAACTGGGGGACAGGGGGGCCGATTTCCAGTACTACCGGGTAACGGACCGCCCGCGGAACCCCTCCAACCTGGCGGACCCGTTTCACACCCGCATGCTCACCCATTTCAGGAAAGGCGCCAGGGAACCTGAATGGCACGGCATATCCCACCAGAACGGGAACCAGACCTTTTACATCGTGGTCCCCGTCTATGTGAAACCGGAGTGTCTGAAATGCCATGGCGATCCGGAAAAAGCGCCGGCGGGCCTCCTCAAGCTGTACGGGAAGGAACGGGGCTTCGGGTACCAGGAAGGGGAACTCATGGGACTGGAGTCCATAGCCATTTCCCTCTCCCCCGCCCTCCGGGAAATCCACAACATCGCCGTACAGGTGTTCGGCATCGGGCTGTTCGGCACGCTCTTCCTTTTCATCGCCATCGACGGGACGTTCCTGAAGCTGATCGGCCACCCGCTGCGCCGCATGGCGGTCCTTTTCGAAGACATCGCGCGCGGCAACATCCACCTGCCCCAGAAGGCACCGGTGGAAAATATGGACGAGATCGGCGAGATGGTCCATTCGTTCAACATTATGGCGCTACACCTGTCCGAAGCCCAGGAGACCCTACAGACCAACGCGGAGATTCTCCAATCCATCATCGACGGGATCAGCGACCCGCTGGCGCTGGTCAATCCCGACGGATCCCCGTCGGTGCTCAACAACGCCTACCAGACGTGGATCGCCCAGTGCCCGCCGGCCGTACTGGAAGGGCACGGGGAAGGCGACGGAGCGGCCTCCAGTACGCCGCAGACCATGCTGGAAAAGGTCCTCGCGACGGGCGGGCCGGTGAGCGGTGAATGGACGGGTCCCGACGAGCGTTTCTACTTCATGAGCTTTTATCCCATCCTGAATGAACCCGGCCGGGTGTCCCAGGTCGTCCACTACGTACGAGACATCACCATGCAGAAGCGGTCGGAAAACCAGATGATGCAGATGGAGAAACTGGCCGCCGTCGGAGAACTGTCTGCGGGCGTGGCGCACGAAATCAACAATCCGCTCGGCATCATCCTCTGCTATGCAAAACTGCTCGAGCGGGACCTGCCGTCGGAGCATCCCGCACGGGAGGACGTGCGCGTGATCGACCGCAACGCAGAAGCATGCAAGCAGATCGTCGAAGGACTGCTTTCCTTTGCCCGCCAGGGAGCGACCCGCAAGGTCAAGGCGCAACTGGGAGAACACCTGGCCCGCATCATGGGGATGGTCGAAAAACAGTTCAACAAGGCCGGGATCACCCTGGAAGCCAGGCTCGACCCGGAAACGCCCGAATTCCATTTCGATCCCGAACGCATCAACCAGGTGTTCATGAACCTCCTGATGAATGCGCGGCAGGCGATGCCGATGGGCGGGACCATCACCGTTTCGACGACCTATCATCCGGAGCGGCGCTGCGTGGAAACCGTGGTCCGGGACACCGGCTCGGGAATCTGCCCGGAAAACCTGGACAAAATATTCAACCCGTTCTTCACGACGAAACAGCCCGGCCGGGGTACGGGACTGGGGCTTTCCGTTTCCTTCGGCATCGTCAAGGAACATGGTGGAGAAATCACCGTGGAGAGCGTACCCGGCAATGGATCGACCTTCATTGTCCGGTTGCCCGTGGATACGGAAGATGAACGACTCAGCTGAAACACTTCTCATCGTCGACGATGCGATCGACTGGCTCAAGGGCTTGAAGCGCCTCATCGAACCGGAACTCGCCTGCCAGGTTTTCCTGGCGAACTCCGCCATCCAGGCTCTCCAACTGATGGCCGAGCACAAGATTTCCATCGTGCTCACGGACATCCGCATGCCCGACGTCGACGGCATGGAACTCATGGAGCGCACCCAGTCGCTGTACCCGGAGACTAGCGTGATCCTGATGACCGCCTACGGCAGCATCAACCAGGCGGTGGAAGCCCTGAAGAAGGGTGCCTACGATTTCGTCACAAAGCCCCTGGACGAACGCCGCCTCTTCCATGCGCTCCGCAACTGCCTGGAACGGCAGAGAATCATGCACAGGGCCGCATCCCTGGAAGAAAGGCTGGCCGAAGAGGAAAACCTGGCCCTCATCCAGGGGAAGAGCCCGGCGCTGCAGAAGGTGCTCGCGACGATCCGCCAGATCGCCAAGACGGACCTCTCCGTGTTGATCACAGGCGAAAGCGGCTCCGGGAAGGAACTCGCCGCCAATACGATCCACGCGCTGAGCAAGCGATCGAAGAAAAGGATGGTGGCGGTGAACTGCCCCGCCATTCCCGAGGCGCTGCTGGAAAGCGAACTGTTCGGATACCGGAAGGGAGCTTTCACCCATGCCACGCAGGACAAAAAGGGGCTGATCGAAATCGCCCAGGGCAGCACTCTTTTCCTCGACGAAATCGGCGACCTCCCGAAAATGCTGCAGACCAAGCTGCTGCGCGTTCTGCAGGAGAGGGAGATCAGGCCCCTGGGGGACAACCGCACGCGGTCGGTGGACGTCCGGGTCATCTCATCCACCAACAGGAATCTCCAGGAAAAGATCGCCCAGGGCGAATTCCGCGAAGACCTTTACTACCGCATCAACGTGGTTTCCATCCGCATGCCTTCCCTGACGGAGATCCGGGAAGACATTCCCACGCTCGCGGTCCATTTCCTCAATCAATACCTCAGGGAATCCGGCCTCCCCCCCAAGATCCTCTCACCCGAAGCGATATGCGCCCTCATGGAAGCATCGTGGAAAGGCAATGCCCGGCAACTGCAAAACGCCGTAAAGCGGGCGGCCGCCTTTGCGCCGGGTGAAGTGGTGCGGCCCGAACACTTCGAACTGGAAGGCACCGCCGCCCCCTTCCTCCACAACCGGGGAATGACCCTCTGCGAAATGCCGTATCACAGCGCCCGCGAAGAAATCCTGAAAGATTTCACCACGCGCTATATCACGGACCTGCTGGTCAGAACGAAGGGGAGCGTGAGCACCGCGGCGCACCTGAGCGGCCTGGAACGCCAGTCCCTCCAGCACCTGATGCGCAAGTACGGCATCCGCTCCGAACGATTCCGCGAGGGACATTGAGCCTTCGGGGCAGGTGCAAAATTCATCTGGCACCGCTGCAAAATCCATATGGCGATCCGGATTTGCCCCCTGCGCCGCATCACATCGTAAATTATTAATTAATTCGCATACTAACATAATATCATCCCGGCAAATCGGGGGCTCCGGGTCCCGACGCCGGCCGCTATTTTTCGGGAACGCTCCGCCAGCCTCTTCGCTCCGATCAGATAAGTTATTGAATCAATAACCATATTTCATGTTGGCACCCAATTTGCTCCACTTTTCTCAAAGTGCAGTGAAATGCAGCCGCCCGATTTTCGTTTTGCCCGGACTGGCGTCCGAACAGGGCGTAAAATCCCGAGGGGGGGGACCGGAGCGGAACGACCCGGGCGGTATCGGCAAGAACAAAGGGAAAGACCTGACGGAAGGAGTGGATGCAATGGCTGAAAACAATCCAGGTATTGAAAAAGAAAAGAAGAACGGGTTGAGCGAAGACTGGCTGGCTTTTATCCTGGGCCTGCTGGTTTTTGCGATCTCCCTCGGCGTTTTCGGGGGCAACGACATGCTCGGCTGGGGAGCCAAGCTGGGCATCTGGGTCGACCCGGGCAAGGCCCTCAGCGTGGCCTCACCCGGCTATGCACCTGCAAAAGGCACGGTGGTTAAGGTCGACGGGCAAAAGGTCACCATCAAGAAGAGCGACGGCAAGGAAAGCGTCGTGGTCGCTCCCGGGGACGTTTCGAAGCTCAAACCCGGTGATACGTACGAAAAGCCCGGCGTTACGGGCGTTATGTCCATCATTTACACATACATTTTCATGCTTGCACTCATGATACTGGCCGCCCTGGCCCTAAGGGCAAACGTGATGCGGTTTGCCCTCGGGTTCTCCGCGGTGTTCTGGATAGCCTTCGTCTGCTATTTTGCCGGTCATTTTGCATACATCGCGGCAACCAACGTCGATCTCGCCAAGTACAAGATCCCCTGGGCGTTGAGCCTTTCGGGTGAGTTCGGCTTCATCATCGCCCTTGTCGCCGGATTGATCATCGGCAACTTCTTCCCCGGATTCGCCGGCTGGCTCAAGGAAGCCGCGCGTCCGGAGCTTTACATCAAAACCGCCATCGTCATCATGGGAGCGGCCCTGGGCCTGAAGGCGGCGGAATCTTTCAGCCTCGCGACCAACATCATGTTCCGGGGCTTTTGCGCCATCGTCGAAGCTTACCTGATCTACTGGGCGCTCACTTATTTCATTGCCAGGAAATACTTCAAGTTCAGCCGTGAATGGTCGGCGCCGCTGGCCTCGGGCATTTCCATCTGCGGCGTTTCCGCGGCCATCGCAACAGGCGGCGCCATTCGCGCCCGCCCCATCGTTCCCATCATGGTTTCGTCCCTGGTCGTCATCTTCGTGGCGATCGAGATGATCATTCTGCCCTTCGTCGCCCAGTTCTGGCTTTGGGCCGAACCTCTCGTGGCCGGCGCCTGGATGGGACTCGCCGTTAAATCGGACGGCGGCGCCATCGCCAGCGGTGCCATCACCGACGCCCTCATCCGCGCCAAGGCGCTGGATATGACGGGCATCAAATACGCGGAAGGATGGGTCACCATGACCGCCACGACCGTGAAGATGTTCATCGACATTTTCATCGGGCTGTGGGCTTTCCTGCTGGCCATTCTGTGGTGCACCAAGATCGAATGCAAAGAAGGCCAGAAAGTGCGCGCCGTCGAGATCTGGAACCGTTTTCCCAAGTTCGTCATCGGCTACGGCCTTACCTTCGTGATCCTGCTGCTCATCTGCTGGCCGGCGTCGAGAGCCATCGCCCCCGTCGACAAGCAGGCCAACGACTTGAAGCTGGAAATCTCCGCCATGGAGAAGAAGCTTCCTGCAATAACGGACGAAGCACAGAAGACCGCCGAGCAGGAAAAAATCGCAGGCATCAAGAAGCAGGTCGCCAAGCTTTCCGCCAGCGAACCCGAGGCCCGCAAGACCATGAACACGGCGAAGCTCGCCACCGGCGAAAGCAACGTTTTCCGGGTGCTCTTCTTCCTGCTGACCTTCTTCACCATCGGACTCGTTTCCAACTTCAAAAAGCTGATGGAGGAAGGAATCGGCAAGCTGGCGGCCGTCTACGTGGTCTGCCTGTTCGGGTTCATCATCTGGATCGGCCTGTTCATCTCCTGGCTTTTCTTCCACGGAGTGATGCCGCCGATCGTCACGGGCTGACGGGCTTGATCCCCGCATCCTCCGGCGCCCCCGGCAACCACCGGGGGCCTTGACACCCCGGACCACCCTGCAGCTGGTGGTCCGGCAGACCAACGACAAGGAGATACGATATGGCCACGGATGTAAAAACCGCGAAAAACGGTTCCAACCTTACGGACGAAATCGGCAAGATGGAATACGAGCCCCTCCTTCCGGTGGAGAAGAAACTGATTCTCTGGAGCCTCATCCTGGGAACCGGTTTGCTCGGGTTTCTCTACTGGCTGAGCGTGGCGCTCTTTCCCGGCGGCCACTGAGCGAAATCCAGAGGTTCTCTCTGTTTGAAACCCACCGGTAAGTAACCACCGCGCGTTTCCTGCACTCGACCGGGGCCACCCTTTAAAGAGGGTGGCCCCGCCTCGTTCCCGCGGGAATGTTCATGGTCCGTGGTTCCCCACCACTCCTTTCCGCACTCGGCCGCCGCGCGGGCTTTCCCCCCCTTGACACCACAGAGAAACACCTTATTTATTGAGTTAGCACTCACTACAATAGAGTGCTAACAGGCGCGCGCCGCGCTCCTGCGCCGCTTTATACGAACAACCGCCCGGAGAGGGCGGCAGAATACAGGACCTTTTGAAGAGGAGACTACGATGGACCTGAAAAAACTGGTACCCTGGAACTGGTTCAGGAAGGAAGACGAACATCGGCCTTCGCCGTCGCTCCCGGTTTCGAGAGGCGCTCAACCGCACTCCGGCGATCCGGTCGTCAGATTTCACCAGGAGGTCGATCGCCTGTTCGATCATTTCTTCCGGGGATTCTCCCTCCCTTCGATGGGCTTCGGCCGCGAAGCCGCTCCCATGGCTCAGCCCGACTGGCTGAAGCCTCACCTGGACGTGGCCGCCACCGAAAAGGAATACACCATCTCCGCCGAACTGCCCGGCGTTGACGAAAAGGACGTGCAGATCGAACTCCTCGAGGACACTCTCGTGATCCGGGGCGAAAAGAGGCAGGAGAAGGAAGAAAAGGAGAAGAGCTACTACCGGGTGGAACGTTCCTACGGATCTTTCCAGAGGACGCTGTCGCTGCCCGAGGACGCCGATTCCAGCGGCATAGGCGCCGCGTACAGGAACGGCCTGCTGACGATCACGATTCCCCGCAAGTCGAAACCCGGGGCGGCAGCGAAGCAGATACCCATCCGGAACGAATAGGCCCCGCAAGCATCCGCACAGGAGCCTGACGGCAGGCCGGATCATACCGGCCTGCGGACTTTTCGATACCCGGCCGGACATGAATTTGACGCCATTTCATCATTTTCCCCATCATTCACCCCTTCCGCCCCCGACATCCGCAGAACGCCCAAAATCGGCGAGGTTGCCGGTCGCCGCCCGGCGGACGGCGGTCCATCCGCCGGGCGCGAACTCCAGCGGCCCTGCGCCGGGGGCGGAAGCCTCTTTGCAGGCTTTCGCCGAAAGCTTTGGCATTCAAAATGCATTGACGTCACGCATTCACACCCGGATGCTTCAAGGAACGAAAGAACCGCGAGGTTCCGGGAAAAAGGCGAAGAGTCGCGGAGCTTGTAGAGCAGGATTTGCCATATGCGCAGGGAAACGGGCATGCAGGGCACTATCGGGGGCGGAAAATCCGGGAACGCCCGGGCGGTGCAAACGGGAATCGGGGCCGGCGTCGCAGGAACCGCCCGCACCCTCTTCGGTATTTTTTCTGGGAGAAGACAAAAAGCCAACCGGCCGAGGCCCGCAGGGACAGCCGGAGTTTTGACAGGTCGGCCTTTCGAGGGAGGCGTCGATTGCCCCCTCGAAAGGCCGCCGTTCATCGATATATTCCGGGCGCAGGCATTCCCGGGAAGAAGACGGACGAGAAGCTCCGGCCTACTGGTTCGCCTTCAGGAAGGCGGCGAGGCTGGCGGAATCTTCCACGTTGAGCACGCTGGCGCTCCGGTCGATCCTTCTCATGAGGCCACGCAGGACCTTCTTCGGACCCACCTCGACGAAATGGGTGTACCCGTCCGCGATGAAGCGCTCCATGGACTGCTGCCAGAGCACCGGGCTGCAGACCTGGTCGATCAGCTTGGCGGGGGTTTCCTCCCCGTTCTTGAGCGGGCAGGCGTCGACGTTGTTGATCACCGTGATGCGGGGGTCCTGGAAACAGCACGCGCGCACGTGGGGCGCAAAACTGTCCCGGGCCGCGGTCATGCAGCGACTGTGCCACGGACCGCTGACGTTCAGCTTGACGCATTTCTTGGCCCCCGCTTCCTCGCTCATCGCCACGGCCCTGTCCACCGGTTCGGTCGGACCGGTGATGATGATCTGTTCGGCGCAGTTGATGTTGGCCAGTTCCGCGCCGCATTCGGCGCAGATTTCCCGGATCTTCGCCTCGCCGAGTTCCATGATGGCGGCCATGGAGCCGGGTTCCTGCCGGGCGGCTTCGTGCATGAACTTCCCGCGCCAGCGCACGAGGGTCAGGACGTCTTTGAGATCCAGTACGCCCGCGGCGTAGAGGGCGCTGTATTCACCCAGGCTGTGGCCGGCGGCGGCCGCGGGATAGATTTCATGGAGCTGCAGCACGGTGGTGCAGGCAAGGTTCACCACGGTGATGGCAGGCTGGACGTTTTCAGTGAGCACGAGCACATCTTCGGGCCCTTCGAAGCAAAGCTTCCTGACGTCCATCTGCAATATGTCGCTCGCCTGGGTGAAAAGTTCCCGGACTTCGCTGTAGTTGTCGTAGAACTCCTGTCCCATACCGACATATTGAGATCCCTGACCCGGAAACAGAAAAACCCAATCCTTCATTCCCGCGCTCCTTTCAGAAGTCGTTTCCGATATTGCGATATGGA
>JAJFUA010000436.1 GCA_021372635.1 Desulfobacteraceae bacterium
TTCTCCCCGATGATGCTCGTCGACGCCATGGCAAACCCGCTGATCTGGCTCGGCACGATCCTCCTGGTGCTGTTTTTCGCCCTCTTCGCGGCGGCCCTCTCGTGGGAAGACCTCAGCTTCGTGCTTCCCGCAACCGCCTTCGGCTACATCCTGAACGTCCTCCTGGCGTGGCATTTCCTGAACGAACCCGTGTCCGCCGCTCGATGGGCCGGGACCGTCTTCATCTTCGCCGGGGTGATCCTGGTCTCCGGGTCGGGGGGAAAACGCCCTCCAGAACCTGTTCTCGAAGAAACTCCGGGCCGTACCGGTCCCGCGGGAGGCACCGAATGATCACCGCCCTGATGGTCGTCGTCATCGTTCTTTCCAACGCCGCAGGCGACGTCCTCATCACACGCGGCATGAAACAGGTGGGAGAAGTGGCCACGCTGCGCCCCATGGAACTTTTGAGGATCGCCGGGCACGTGCTCGTCAACAGGAATTTCCTTCTGGGAGTCCTCTCGCTGACCGTGAGCTTTTTCTCCTTTCTGGCCATCCTCACATGGGCGGACTTGAGCTTCGTCGTGCCCGCCACATCGATCGTCTACGTCGTGAGCATTCTCGGGGCCAGGTTTTTCCTGAAAGAACAGATCAACGGCCTGCGCTGGACGGGAACGATCCTGGTCTGCCTGGGTGTAGCCCTGGTCTGCATGCCGTGACCCGAACGAACCATCCTCATCCACTTTCCGGCGGCCCCGGGCCTGCCCGGTTCACGAACCGCAACGAGGCCCCATGATGAACCATCCCGTGGAAATGCTGCTCTCCGCCATGATCGTCGCATCCGTCGCCTACTGTCTCGCCTGCATTCCGGCGGCCCGCCGTTTCTTCTCCCGGGCGCAGGAGACGGACCGGATTCCCGGGCGGCCGCCCGTCACCGTCCTCATCCCGCTTTGCGGAGCGGATTTCGGAGCATACGAAAATTACGCTTCCTTCTGCCGCCAGGACTACCCGGTGTACCAGATCGTCTTCGGCGTTCAGGACCCGAACGATTCCTCGACAGCGGTCGTAAGGAAGCTCATGGCCGACTTCCCCTCTTCGGACATCGATCTTTCCGTCTCGGCAGAGGTCATCGGTCAGAACCCGAAGGTGAACAACCTGCACCACATGCTGCAAAAAGCACGGTTCGACGCCCTCGTCATCGCCGACAGCGACGTCCGGGTCGGCCCGGAATTCCTGTCCGAAATCGTCCCGCCGCTCCAGGACGAACACATCGGCATGGTCACCTGCTTTTACCGCGCCGGCGCGGCCCCCACGATGGCGTCCAGGATCGAAGCCGTCGGGATCACCGCCGAGTTCGCGCCGGGCGTTCTCATGGCTCACTGGATGGAGGGGATGACCTTCGCCCTGGGGGCAACCATGGCGATGACGCGCGGGAAGCTGGAATCCGTCGGGGGATTCAGGGCCGTCGCGGACCACCTGGCCGACGACTTCATGCTCGGCCACCTGCTATGGAAGGCCGGGCACCGCATCCTGCTGCTGCCTCATATCGTCGAAACGGTTCTGCCGCCCATGACCCTGCGGAACATGCTGCGGCACCAGGTGCGCTGGGCCCGCGGCATCCGGGCGTGCCGTCCCGGGGGGCATCTCGGGTCCATCGTCACGCACGGCACGGCCCTGGCCCTGCTGAACGTCCTCCTGGCCCAGGGTTCGGCGCTGAGCCTGGCGCTGCTGGCACTCGCCCTCGGCGCGCAGCTGGCCATGGCACAATTCATCGGGGTCGGAAAGCTCGGGGATTCGATTCTCGGACGCAACCTCCACCTGCTGCCACTGCGGGACCTGCTCAGCCTCTGCTTCTGGATCGCAGCCCTCACGGGACGGGAAGTCGAATGGCGCGGCAAGAGGTACCGGCTGGTCGAAGACGGGAAAATGGTCCCGCTGGATCGGCACGCCGCATGCCCGAAATGAAAACGGCCGGGGAATCATCCCGGCCGGTTTCATTTCTATCGCAGCCTCCAGGAATGCGGGAGGATTACAGGACCCAGATCTTGCCGGTTTCCACCCACTTGCCGTCTTCGCAGCTCACGCATGCATGCGCAAGGCAGAGCATGCCGGTTGCGTTGACTTCTCTTCCCCACAGAGCACATTTGTCTTCTTTCATCGAACTCATTCGCATCTCCTCGTAACCGGCCGGCGGGGCTCGTTCTTCCCGCCCCCGTCGCTCCGGCGGATAGTTTTGATTGAGAAGATAAGGAGCCCCGCAGTTATGCGCCAGCCATTATTTTAAAATAATTATTCTCACAAGAGCGTCGGCCGGTTTCACGAAGCAGGAAGGCCGCGGGAAGAGGGGATCAGGATGGTTCCTTGAAGCGGGCCCTGAGGGCTTCCACGGCCCGGTCGGCTTCATGGCTGCGGATCACGAGGGAGACGGAGGAAATCGCACAGCTTACGGCGATGGGCACGACACCGGCACCCTGGAGGGCATCGGCGAGAACTCCCGTGATCCCGGGACGGTCCCCGAAGTGCGGCCCCTGGAAGGATATCGCCGTCACCGGACGGTTCTTCCGGATGCAGGCACCAGGCAAATACCGCGCGAAGGTCTCCTCGATCTCCCCGCTCCGCGTGCTGGCCAGGCAGAACCCGAACTGGAAGCCCCCGTCTGGCCGGGCATGAGCCATGACGAAAAAGAGTCCCATGACCAAGCTGCCCAGAAACGTAAGGGCTTCGCCCATACGTCCGAGTTCCGGCCGGGGCGCGGAAACGGTCCAGAAATCCAGCCCGTCCTGGCGCGAAAAGCTGAAGACTTTGATGATCCGCTCGTCGTAAGAGCACCGTATCTCTCTCAGCAACCCGTTCCGGCCCCGGCAGGCGGCGCTCCAGTCGGAAGGGGACCGGGTCGGAGGAAAATCGAACGTCTCGAAGAGTCCGTAGGCGACTTTTTCGGCATCCGAAAAAGGAATCGACACGGACAGGGAGGAAAGGGAACCGGCCAGGCAGGACGGAAGGATCCCGATCCGGGCCAAAAGCCCCAGGAGCGCTCCCGCAACACCCGGCCGCCTGTCGTGGGGAAAGATGGACAGGATGCACAGGTCCCGCTGCACGGTCACCGACTCGATGGCCCCCTGTCCCCTTTTCAGCAGGAAACTCCCCGCGAAGCCATCGGCCGATTCCAGGCAGGGAGCGATGCCGCACGTCTCCCTCCCGTCCTCTGCCAGGTGCGTCAGGAGCGTGATGTTGATCCTGTTCGCACCCAGCGAGGAACAGACGTCCGACAGGGCAGTGCCCACGTTCGTGCAGGTCACGTGGAGCCGGCAATGCCCGTCGGAGACGCTCATGCCTCCAAGCGGGATTCGGGCCATTTTCCGCTTCTACCTCAGGAGAACAGCCTTTCCATGGCGCGGACCAGGGTCTGAGCGTCCACGGGCTTCGGGATATAATCGTCGGCCTCGGTGGCCATTCCGTTCGCATGGCTGTAGGTGGTGCTCGGAACGGCCTCGCCGACCGCGGTGAGCAAAATGACGGGAATGTCCCGCGTGGCGCTGTCTTTCTTCAGTTCCGCACAGAGAGTGTATCCGTTTTTCCGGGGCATCATGACATCGAGGACCAGGACGTCCGGCCGGCGCTGCCTGATGGACTCCTCACCCTCTACGCCGTCGTAGGCCTTTCCGACCTCGTAGCCTTCACTTTCGAGCATCAGGCAGAGGGTCTCCACCATGTCCGGATCGTCGTCTACCAGCAGAACATATTTTTTTGACATTTCCATCCTCCGGGTCCATCTGTCTTCTGTGGATCGCTGCGCTCAGGTCCCTTCGCCTGAAGGGGACAAACCCTTTCGACAACCGCCGCGCGTGGAGACTGCACTCTTCGGATTCAACCGATGAACGGTTCTTTGATTCTCTGCAATCCAGCATACCCAGTACATACGACGGCTGTCAATATCAGAGAAACAATCTGCAGGAGGAATGATTTCACGGGACCGGCGGCCTGCCGCAGCCATCCGCCGCGGGCCGCCTCAATTCGTTAAAGGCCGTGGAAGCAGCCCTGCCCTTTCGACGATCTCCGGCACCTTTTCCTCCCATTCGATTGCCATGATGTGGAACCCGCGGATGCCCGGCAACCGCCTCAGTTCGTCGATCTGCTCCAGGATGATTTCAATGCCTTCGGCAGCCTGCTTCTCCTTGGGCACGCCGGAAAGGCGCTTGATGATCGCATCGGGCACGTCGATCCCGGGGACCCTGTTCTTCATGTACCGGGCCATCCCCACGTTCTTCATCGGAGTGAGCCCGGCCAGGATGGCGACCTTTTCATGCAGGCCGGCATCCCTGACCCTTTCCATCCAGAGTTTGAACTTTTCCATGTTGTAGATGCACTGCGTCTGGATGAACTGCGCGCCGGCCGCGACCTTCTTGGCCAGGCGCAGCACCCGGATTTCAAACGGATCGGCGAAGGGGTTCTCCGCCGCCCCGATGAACATCTGCGGGCGGCCCTGTTCCATCTGGTATCCCCCGAGCAGACGTCCTTCATCGCGCATCAGCTTGACGGTCTGGATCAGCCCGGTGGAGTCCAGGTCGAAGACGTTGATGCTGTTCGGGTGATCGCCGAACCTCTGGTGGTCTCCCGTCAGGCACAGTACGTTGTGGATGCCGAACGACGTCGCGCCGAGCAGGTCGCTTTGGAGGGCGATCCGGTTGCGATCGCGGGTGACCATCTGGAGTACGGGTTCCAGGCCCAGGAGTTTGAGCCGTATGCAGGAGGCGAGGCTGCACTGGCGCACCACCGCGGTCTGGTTGTCGGTAATGTTCACGGCATCGACGCAGCCTTTGAGCGTCGCGGCTTTTTTCTCCACCACTTCCGGCCTGCCGTCGCGCGGCGGCCCGCATTCGGAGGTAACGGCGAGGTGTCCCGCCTGGATCACACGCTGCAGGTTGCTGGGTGTCGTCACGTTCATGGCCTCACATCCTCCCTTACGATATCCCTGGGCCCCCCATCCCGGCTGGCCGTCCAGTCCTTGTCGTTGGAGGGGACCCCGAACCGGTCCAGGTGCCCCAGGATCTTCAGTCTCTCGTAGATGAGATGCCAGCCGCAGGGGATGTCCCGGCCCAGCACGACGCTGATTTCGCACTTGCCGTTTTCCGATCCGCCGCAGGGGCCGTTCAGCATCCGCTTGGAACACCTGGCTATGGGGCATATGCCGCCCGTCGTGGAAAGGACGCACTGCCCGCAGGCCTGGCAGCGTTCGCTCCACACGCCCTGCTCCAGGGTCACCCCGATGAAGCAGGTATCCACTGCGGGGTAGACCGGCTTTTCCTCGTACATTTCGGCGAGGAACTGCACGCCGGCGCCGCAGGCGAGCGATACCAGCGCATCGTAGTTTTCCACCCTGTCCTTGATCTCCCGCAGGTACTCCCGATCGCACTGTCTGGTCAGGCTGATTTCATCGATCACCATCCGCTGGCGGTTCCTCACGAAATACATCCGCAGGGCCGCGGCCAGCACCTGCACCTCTTTCAGCCCCCCGGCCTCGCAGACGGCCACGCAGCCGTTGCAGCCGATCAGCAGGATTTTCTTGCAGTTGCGGACATCGTTGATGATCTCCTCGATGGGCTTCGCTTTGGCCATGATCATGCGGCCACCTCCTTTCCAGTCTCACCGGGCCTGAGAGGGCTGGGGCCCAGCTTCCGAACGGTTTCGGTCACCTCCCGCGCCATCTCGGCAAACTGGGGCCCCTGCCCCGCCGAAAGGTTGACCATGACGACCCGTTCGGGTTCAATGCCTATGCTTTTGAGGATTCCACGAACATATTCGACGCGCTTCTTCGCGCGCAGATTGCCCTGCCGGTAATGGCATTCCCCTTCGAGGCATCCCGCGACGAAAACTCCGTCGGCGCCCATTTCCACGGCCTTCAGCAGATGGACCGCATCCACACGGCCGGTGCACGGCACCTTCACGATCCTCACGTTACTCGGATAGCTCAACCTCATCGAACCTGCCAGGTCCGCGGCCGAGTAC